>NZ_JACNDE010000047.1:0-45671 GCF_017351415.1 Pseudomonas sp. FW305-25
TGCTTGAAGTCCGGCGACAGCACCACATCCAGCAAGCCGCCCTGGCCCTTGGCCCAGACCTGCGGCACGCCGTCCAGGGGCGCCGAGAGCTTGCCGTCGGCGCCGACCAGCCGCAGGTTGCCTGGGCGCTCGGTCACCAGGATGCCCTGGCGGTCCGGCAGGAACGCCAGGGCCCAGGGGTGGTCCAGGCCCTCGACCAGCGGGGTCACGCTGAGGGGGCCCAGCTCGCTCTGCAACGGTTGGCTGGGGGCGGCCACGGCCGGTGGCGCACTGCTCAGAACAAGGCTGGCACAGACGGTTGCCAAGAGGGTTTTACGCAACATGCACAATTCCTTCTGTCGATAAAAAGGGTTCCGCCCGGGGTCGGCATCGGCCTCGGGCGGTCAGCGTTTATCGCTGCTGTTGGTTACGCGGTGGGGTCACGGGTGTCGGATCGATGATCCGTGGCTGGGTGATGGTGCGCGGGTAACCGTTGCCGATGCCGCCGTTCTCCAGGGTCGGAGGGCGTTGCACGGGTACTGGATTAACCCCACGAACAGCCGGTGCACTGGGCTGGGTGCCCTGCATGCTGTTGGGGTTGGCCCGGCGTATCGGGCTGTTGTAGGGGTTGTTGTTACTGCCGGGCAGGTTCTGCGCCAACAGCATGGCGGACGTTGGGCTGCTGTCCGGATGCGCCGCCTGAGGCGCGGCGAACGCCACGGCGCTGGCCCCGCTCATCAGTGCAAAAGCGACAAGAGCGCGAAGCAGATTGTTCATGGCGACCCTCTTGGATGGCGACGAGTTATCGCATTCGAGTCCAGGCTACGTCGCGCGTTCGGCCTTGTTAATTAAATAATCCGCCAGACATGTAACACGAGTTATCGGCTTGCCCTATGCAGGCCGGCACCCCGGGGAAACTTTCGCGCCGCGCCACGGGTCACCTGAAAACCAGTCGCTGCATGGCGATTCCATAGTCAATACGGGGACAGGCTCATGGCACGGGCAATCTGGAAAGGCGCGATCAGTTTCGGTCTGGTTCACATTCCGGTGGCGCTGGTCTCGGCGACCTCCTCCCAGGGCGTCGACTTCGACTGGCTGGACCAGCGCACCATGGACCCGGTGGGTTACAAGCGGGTCAACAAGGTCACCGGCAAGGAAGTCGGCAAGGAACATATCGTCAAAGGCGTGGCCTACGAAAAAGGCCGCTATGTGCTACTCAGCGAGGACGAGATCCGCTCGGCCCACCCGCTGTCGACCCAGACCATCGACATCTTCGCCTTTGTCGACAGCCAGCAGATCCCGCTGCAGAACATCGACACCCCCTACTTCCTGGCCCCCGACAAGCGTGGCGGCAAGGTCTATGCGCTGCTGCGCGAAACCCTGCAGAGCACCTCGAAAGTCGCCCTGGCCCTGGTGGTGCTGCACACCCGCCAGCATCTGGCAGCGCTGATGCCGCTGGAGTCGGCGCTGGTGCTGGTAATGCTGCGTTGGCCGGCCGAGGTGCGCAGCCTCGACGAACTGGCCCTGGGACCGGAGGTGGCCAAGCCGGACCTGACCAAGGGCGAGCGGGACATGGCCAGGCGCCTGGTGGCGGACATGAGCGCCGATTGGCAGCCGGAGGAATACCGCGACAGCTTCACCGACAAAATCATGGCCCTGGTGGAGAAAAAGGCCCGGGCCGGCAAGATCGAGGACGTGGAAAGCGCCGCAGGCGAAGAGCAACGCCAGAGCGCCGACATCATCGACCTGACCGAGATGCTCAAGCGCAGCCTGGGCGCCAAGTCCAGGAGCAAGGCGCCCGCCAGCCCGGACAAACCCGGCAAGGCCGCGGGCAAACCCGCGACAGCCAAGAAAGCCACCAAGCGATCCCGTGCCTGAACCGCCGGCTCGCCATACAAGGTAGTGGGTCATGGCCAAATCCCTGAGTGAATACCAGCGCAAGCGCAACTTCGCGATCACCTCGGAGCCGGCGGCGGACAAAGCCTCCGCCAAGTCCCTCTCGGCCCTGCGTTTCGTGATCCAGAAGCACGATGCGCGCAACCTGCATTACGACTTTCGCCTGGAACTGGGCGGCAGCCTGAAAAGCTGGGCGGTGCCCAAGGGCCCGAGCCTGGACCCCACACAAAAACGCCTGGCGGTGCATGTCGAGGACCACCCGCTGAGCTATGGCGATTTCGAGGGCAGCATCCCCGCCGGGCAATACGGCGCCGGCGACGTGATCGTCTGGGACCATGGCGTCTGGCAACCCCATGACGACCCCGAGGCCGGCTACCGGGCGGGCAAGCTCAAGTTCACCCTGATCGGTGAGAAGCTTGGCGGCGACTGGACCCTGGTGCGCACCCATATGCGCGGCAGCGGCGACAAGGAACAGTGGCTGCTGATCAAGGAGCAGGATGCCCAGGCGCGAGCGAGCGACGAGTACGACGTGGTCCAGGCCCTGCCCAGAAGCGTGCTCAGCGGTGCCACGGTGGGCGACAGCACAGCCGCCAGCGCCAAACCCCAGGCCGCAAAAAAAACCGTGAAGAAGCCATCGGGGAAAAAAGCCGTGGTCCTGCCGCAAAGCCTGGCGCCGCAGCTGGCGACCCTGGTGGACAAGGCGCCCAGCGGCGACTGGCGCTACGAGATCAAGTTCGACGGCTACCGGATCCTGGCGCGGATCCAGGACGACGAGGTGCGCCTGCTGACCCGCAACGGTCACGACTGGACCAGCCGCCTGCCCCAGCAAGCCAAGGCCCTGGCCGCCCTGAAGCTCAAGGACAGCTGGCTGGACGGCGAAATGGTGGTGCTCAACGACCAAGGCCTGCCGGACTTCCAGGCGCTGCAGAACGCCTTCGATATCGGTCGCAGCGTGGACATCATCTATTACCTGTTCGACGCACCCTTTCTGCAGGGCGAGGACTTGCGCGAAACGCCGGTGGAAGAACGCCGTCAGGCCCTCAAGCAGGCGCTCGGGCGCAAATCGAGCAAGGTCCTGCGTTTTTCCGAAGCCTTTGCCGCCCAGCACCACGACATCCTCGAAAGCGCCTGTGCCCTGTCCCTTGAGGGGGTGATCGGCAAGCGAGCCGGCAGCCCCTATGTGTCGCGCCGCAGCAGCGACTGGATCAAGCTCAAATGCCGGCTGCGCCAGGAGTTCGTGGTGCTCGGCTATACCAAGCCGCAAGGTTCGCGCAGCGGCTTTGGCGCCCTGCTGCTGGGAGTCAACGACACTAGCGGGCTGGTGTACGCCGGCCGGGTCGGCACCGGTTTCGACCAGCAGACCTTGAAGCAGCTGCATGAGCGGATGCAGGAACTTGAGCGGGACTCATCGCCCCTGGCCAAGCCCCTGACTGCGGCCCAGGCCCGCGGCGTGCACTGGGTCGAGCCGCAGCTGGTGGCCGAAGTCGAATTCGCCGAGTGGACCCGCGAGCAGGTGGTGCGCCAGGCGGCGTTCATCGCTCTGCGCAGCGATAAGCCGGCCAGGGAGATCGTTCGCGAGCAGCCGCAGACCTCCAAGGCCGTCGAGACGCGCAGCCGGGGCACGGCCTCCCGTTCGGATAAGTCGGCCGCTCACAGCGTCGCCGGGGTCAGGATCACCCACCCGGATCGGGTCATCGACCAGCAGTCTGGCACCACCAAGCTGCAACTGGCGCAGTTCTACGCCAGCATCGACGAGCAGATCCTGCCGCACCTGCGCGACCGGCCGGTGTCGTTGCTGCGGGCTCCTGAAGGGGTGGAAGGCGAGCAGTTTTTCCAGAAACATGCCGAGCACCTGGCCATCCCCCATATCCGCCACCTCGACCCGGCGCTGGACCCCGGCCACGCGCGCCTGATGGAAATCGGCAGCACTGCGGCACTGATCGGCGCGGTGCAGATGGGCACCATCGAGTTGCACACCTGGGGCGCGACCCACGACCAGATCGAAACCCCGGACCTGTTCGTGCTCGACCTCGACCCGGACCCGGCGCTGCCCTGGAAAAGCATGCTGGAGGCCACCCAGCTGACCCTTTCGGTGCTCGATGAACTGGGTTTGCAGGTCTTCCTGAAAACCAGCGGCGGCAAAGGCATGCACCTGATCGTGCCGCTGGCGCGCAAGGCCGACTGGGATACGGTCAAGGGTTTCGCCAAGGCCATCGCGCAATTCATGGCGCAGCAGTTGCCGGAGCGCATCACCGCGACCATGGGCCCGAAAAACCGGGTCGGCAAAATCTTCGTCGATTACCTGCGCAATACCCGTGGTGCCAGCACCGTGGCCGCCTATTCGGTACGGGCCCGCCCCGGGCTGCCGGTCTCGGTGCCGATCGCGCGGGATGAACTGGGCGATGTCCGGCATGCCCAGCAGTGGAACGTGGCGAACCTGAGTCAGCGCCTGGAGGCCTTGACCGAGGATCCGTGGCACGGCTACGCCCATCGGCAGCGGATCACCGCGAAGATGTGGCAGCAGTTGGGAGTGGACAAACCTTGAGGACGTGATCGCGGGCCAGCCTCGCTCCTGCGACGGGCTCGTAGGCGCGAGGCTGGCCTGCGATCAGGGGCGAATCAGATGAAGATGAACAGTAACAACAGCGCAGCGAAGATCGCCCACTTTTCCAGGTAATAAAGCTTGCGGTTGCGCTTTTTCAGCTCTTTACCACGCAGGCGGATCTTGTACAGCTTGGTGAAGGCGCGGTTCAGGCCCCCGGTGCGGTCGCCGACATCGTTGGGCGAACCGGCGGCGGCCATCACGGTGCGGCTGAACCAGCGGTTGAAGGCGGCGGCCCAGCGGTACTTCATCGGCCGCTCGACGTCACAGAACAGGATGATGCGGTTCTGCTCGGTGGTGTTTTCCGCGTAGTGGATGTAGGTCTCGTCGAACATCACCGCTTCGCCGTCGCGCCAGTGATAGTGCTCACCGTCGACATTGATGTAGCAACCGGCGCTGTTGGGCGTTTCCAGGCCCAGGTGGTAACGGTAGGAACCGGCATAAGGGTCGCGGTGGCGCACCAGCTTCGAGCCCGGCGGTAGTTCGGCGAACATCGCCGCCTTGATCGAACCGATGCTTTGCACCAGCTCGGTGGTCCGCGGGCACAGCTTCATCGCCGAAGGGTGGCTGTCGCCGTACCACTTGAGGTAGAAGCGCTTCCAGCCGGTCTTGAAGAACGAGTTGAAGCCAACGTCGTCGTACTGCTCCGAACGCTTGATCTCCCCGGCCCTGAGCAGGCTCTGGCCCTCGGCGCGGATTTCTTCCCAGTGGGCCTGCAACGGGCTCAGGTCGGGAAAGTCGGCCGGATCGAGGTACGGGCGATTGGGGATCTTCGAGAACAGATAAAGGAAGCAGTTGATCGGGGCCAGGAAGGTCGAGTGATCACTCAGCTGGCGGCCCAGTTTATGGCGCACGCGACCACGCAGGTGCACATACGCGATGGATAAAACGTAAACAGCGGCAATGATGAGTTTCACGGAAATCGTCACATGTCAGAAGAGAACATACTGCGCCCCCACGTGGGCCACCTGGGCCGGGGTCATATGCAGCGTCCGAAAGCGATAAGAGGTCCTGAAGGCACGTCCTTGAGCCCATGCCAATGATGGCATGTGGCAACTGGTCGGCATTTTAGCCACAGTTTGTAACCAAAGGTTAACTCCGATTTGTGAAAATGTGTCCGTCCGCTATGCCACAACCTAAGTCGCATTGCCCGGGACAAATCCGCAGCGGCAATTTTTACAACGCCTGACGTTTACCGGCCTGGATGAAAAATCCGTGGGTCACTGTCATACAACTGCCGGCGCACATATGCGACAATGCGCGCCAAATTCCAACATGACCTCCCACCTTTATTGCCCAGCAACTTGGCCATAGCGTCCAGATGTTGCTGTCTACTTATGCTCGCTGGCTCGACCCTGGCTCGACCCTGGCGAAATGGAAAAGCTCCAGAATGCCCCGGGAATGGCCCAAGAGCCCACACGATGCTCGCAACCCCTTGATAGGTAAAGTAATTGATCTCCACAGCTAACATCACGATGCAGTTCGGCGCCAAGCCGCTATTCGAGAACGTTTCGGTCAAGTTCAACGGCGGCAACCGCTATGGCCTGATCGGCGCCAACGGTTGCGGCAAGTCGACTTTCATGAAAATCCTCGGCGGCGACCTCGAGCCGTCCGGCGGCCAGGTCATGCTGGAGCCGAACGTTCGCCTGGGTAAACTGCGCCAGGACCAGTTCGCCTACGAAGAATTCACCGTGATCGACACCGTGATCATGGGTCACGAAGAGCTGTGGAAGGTCAAGGCCGAGCGCGATCGCATCTACTCGCTGCCGGAAATGAGCGAAGAAGACGGCATGGCCGTGGCCGAGCTGGAAACCGACTTCGCCGAGATGGATGGCTACACCGCCGAGTCCCGCGCCGGTGAACTGCTGCTGGGCCTGGGCATTCCCCTGGAACAGCATTTCGGTCCGATGACCGAAGTGGCTCCGGGCTGGAAGCTGCGGGTCTTGCTGGCCCAGGCGCTGTTCTCCGATCCGGAAGTGCTGCTGCTCGACGAACCGACCAACCACCTGGACATCAACACCATCCGCTGGCTGGAAACGATTCTGACGGCGCGTAACAGCACCATGATCATCATTTCCCACGACCGTCACTTCCTCAACAGCGTCTGCACCCACATGGCCGACCTGGACTACGGCGAGCTGCGCCTGTTCCCGGGCAACTACGACGAGTACATGACCGCGGCGACCCAGTCCCGCGAGCAACTGCTGTCGGACAACGCCAAGAAGAAAGCCCAGATCGCCGAGCTGCAGACCTTCGTCAGCCGCTTCTCGGCCAACGCCTCGAAAGCCAAGCAGGCCACCTCCCGCGCCAAGCAGATCGACAAGATCCAGCTGGCCGAGGTCAAGCCATCGAGCCGCGTCAGCCCGTTCATCCGCTTCGAACAGACCAAGAAGCTGCACCGCCAGGCCGTGACCATCGAGCAGATGTCCAAGGGCTTCGACGGCAAGACCCTGTTCAAGAACTTCAGCTTCACCGTCGAAGCCGGCGAGCGCGTGGCGATCATCGGCCCGAACGGCATCGGCAAGACCACCCTGCTGCGCACCCTGATGGGCGAGCTGACCCCGGACGCCGGTTCGGTGAAGTGGACCGAAAGCGCAGAGCTGGGCTACTACGCCCAGGACCACGCTCATGACTTCGAAGACGACGTCAGCCTGTTCGACTGGATGGGCCAGTGGACCCAGGGCGAGCAGATCATCCGTGGCACCCTGGGCCGCATGCTGTTCTCCAACGACGAGATCCTCAAGTCGGTCAAGGTCATCTCCGGTGGTGAGCAAGGTCGCATGCTGTTCGGCAAGCTGATCCTGCAAAAGCCCAACGTACTGGTGATGGACGAACCGACCAACCACCTGGACATGGAATCCATCGAGGCGCTGAACCTGGCCCTGGAAAACTACCCGGGAACGCTGATCTTCGTCAGCCACGACCGTGAGTTCGTGTCGTCCCTGGCCACTCGCATCATCGAGCTGAGCCCGAACGGCGTGACCGACTTCAGCGGCACCTACGACGACTACCTGCGCAGCCAGGGCGTGGTGTTCTAAGGAACGCCAACCAGTTGCCGGCTTGCAAGCCCCGTCCTGGTGACGGGGCTTTTTTTGTACGGCTATAAAAGCATCGCGGGCAAGCCTCGTTCCTACAGACGCAGCGATGACGTCCTCCCACCCCCTATAAATAGCAGGCCATAAAGAAATCGTTAGCCTGCTTCCTTTTATTTCCGGCCCGCGCCATGATGCAGTTCTCCAACCGCCCGCCCGCGAACGAGCCCTCATGTCTGCGCAACAACAGCCCGTGCCCAGCTCCATGGCGATCACCCTGCAGATCGTCTCTATCGTCTTCTATACCTTTATCGCGTTTCTCTGCATCGGCCTGCCGATCGCGGTGCTACCGGGTTACGTCCACGGCGAACTGGGCTTCAGCGCGGTGGTGGCCGGGCTGACCATCGGCTCGCAGTACCTGGCCACCCTCCTCAGCCGGCCCATGGCCGGGCGCCTGTCGGACAACATCGGCACCAAACGGGCAATCGTCTACGGCCTGGCGGGGATTTTCCTCAGCGGGTTGCTGACCCTGGCGTCCAGCCTCCTGCAAACATTGCCGCTGCTCAGCCTGAGCGTCCTGTTGCTGGGACGTTTGCTACTGGGGGTGGCCCAGGGCCTGATCGGCGTAGGCACCATCAGCTGGTGCATGGGCCAGGTCGGCGCCGAGCACACCGCGCGCTCGATTTCCTGGAACGGCATCGCCTCCTATGGCGCGATTGCCATCGGCGCGCCGCTGGGGGTGGTGATGGTCGCCGACTACGGTTTCGAAAGCCTGGGGCTGGCCCTGTCGCTGCTGGCGGCCCTGGCCCTACTGCTGATCCGCAACAAGCCATCGGTGCCGGTGATCCGTGGCGAGCGCCTGTCGTTTCGCGCGGTGTTCGGCCGTATCGCGCCGTACGGCGCCGGCCTGAGCCTGGCGTCCATCGGCTACGGCACCCTGACCACCTTCATTACCCTGTTCTACCTCAGCCGCGGCTGGACCGGCGCGGCCTATTGCCTGACGGTATTCGGCATCTGCTTCATCCTCTCGCGCCTGCTGTTCATCTCCAGCATCAGCCGGTTTGGCGGTTATCGCGCGGCCATCGCCTGCATGAGCATCGAGACCCTGGGCCTGATCCTGCTGTGGCTGGCGCCATCGACGGCGTTCGCCATGATCGGCGCCGGGCTCGCCGGCTTCGGCCTGTCGCTGGTGTACCCGGCGCTGGGGGTGGAAGCGATCAAGCAGGTGCCCAGCACCAGCCGCGGCGCCGGCCTGAGCGCCTACGCGGTGTTTTTCGACCTGGCGCTGGCGATTGCCGGGCCCTTGATGGGCGCGGTGGCGTTGAACCTGGGGTATTCATGGATTTTCTTCTGCGCGGCGCTGCTGTCGCTCAGCGCCCTGGGTCTGACCCTGCTGCTCAAGCGCCGGGCCGACGCCTGAGTCACTGATCCGCGGTCTGCATCCCGGCCCGGCTCGGCTTGCCCAGGGCCTGGGCAAAGAAGCGGCCGGCCTCGGCGATCAGATTGCGGTGAATGTCCTCGCGGTCGACGCCATCGGCGTCGGTGCACAAGGCCGGCATGCTCAGCAACTGCTCCTCGGTGCACGGCGCCATGAACACGAAGTGCCCGGCCCCGGCCAACAGCCTGAAGTCCGGCGCGACCGGCAGCTTGCGGGCCAACGCCGCGGCGTTCTTATCCAGAGCCACCAGCTTGTCGACGTCGCCGCTGTACAGCAGCACCGGCACGTGCACGCCGGACAGGGTCTGGCGCCCGAACTTCAGGCTCAGCGGCGCCATCAGCAGCAACGCATGGACCCGCGGGTCGGCGACCGGTTGCAGGTCGTCGCGATCGACGATCAGTTCGCCCTGGGTATTGCAGGCATCGTGATCGTCGGGGCGCTCCTGGCAGTAGCGGCGCAGGCGCTCCAGGTCGGGGGTCGCTCCAGACAGGATCAACGCCGTTTCACCACCGGCCGAGTAACCGATGACCCCGACCTGCCCGGCGTTGACGAAAGGCGACAGCATCGGGTCGGCCAGGGTCGCGGTGATGGCTTCGGAAATCTGGATCGGCCGGCCATAGAGATTGCTCAGGGTCCCCAGCCGGCTGTGATCCTTGTAGTTGTCGCCCGGATGAATCACCGCCACCACCACGAAGCCCTTGCGCGCCAGCGAGGTGGCCAGGTCGTGCAGGGCCAGCGGCGTGCCGGTATTGCCGTGGGACAGCATCAACAGCGGAAAACGGCCGATGGCGACCTTCGAATCCCGGGAGGCGGCGATCTGATAACCCTCGACCTTGCTGCTGTGTTCGATGCCGGTGGAGGGATAGAAGGCAATGGCGCGCATCGGCTGCTGGTCCAGCGGGTCGAGAAAACTCATTTCGTGGAAGCCCACGCTCCAGTGCGGATGAGGCGCGGGCGCGGCGTGCACGATAATCGGGCCGCCGAGCAGGCAGATCAGTGACATTGCCCAAAGACGCATCATGGATGCACCACCTTCCCTACCTGATGAAAACGCCGGTTCATTGCTTCACTGGCCAGGAATTCGCTGGCCTGTTGCCTGGAGCTGTCGGGCCTGGTCAAGCCACTGCATAACCCGAGCCAGAACAAATAGCACGAACACGAAAAACTCCGTATTCCGCTGCCTGGAGGGCATCAGAATACAGAGTTTAAAGGGCATTGCCTGGGGCGTAAGCGACTTTTACACAAGCCTTACGCGGCAGCGAAAAGTTGCTCGCTGATGTGCGCCTGGGCGTCGCTCAGGGCCTTGTTGCGGACCTCGTCGCCATAAGCCAGGCCGTGGGCGCGAACGAATTCGATGTCGGTGATGCCGAGGAAGCCGAACAGCACTTTCAGGTAATCCTCGTGAGCCACGCCAGTGGCTTGGCCGGCGTGCAGGCCGCCCGCGGTGGAGACCACCACGACTTTCTTGCCACCGCACAGGCCTTCAGGGCCGGCTTCGGTGTAGCGGAAGGTCTGGCCGGCGACGGCGATGCGGTCGATCCAGGCCTTGAGTTGGGTCGGGATGGTGAAGTTGTACATAGGCGCGGCGATCACTACAGCGTCGGCGGCCTGGAATTCGGCGAGGGTCGAAGCGCTCAGCTCGGCTTCGTGCTGCTGGGCAGCGTTGCGCACTTCGGCCGGGGTACCGGCGGCCACCAGGGTGGCGGAGCTGAAATGGCTGATGGCATCGGCGGCCAGGTCGCGGTAGGTCACTTCAACGCTGGTATCGGCGTTTTTCCAGGCCTTGACCACGCTTTCACTCAACTGACGGGAAGCCGAGTTGTCACCAAGGATGCTCGAATCGATATGCAACAGTTTCATCTGGAATTCTCCAAGTGAGGATCGCCACCGGGCGATCAATTGAGCACAATCCTACAGGTGAAACCAATAGCTGATTAGTCGGCATAAATGCGATAGTTTGTCCCACCAGCAGGACAGTAGAGCCAGGATATGCAAGACCTCAACGATCTTTATTACTTTGCCAAGGTGGTGGAAGCCGGTGGTTTCGCCGCCGCCGGGCGTTTACTGGGGGTGCCCAAATCCCGTTTGTCGCGGCGTATCGCCGAACTGGAAGAACGCCTGCACACCCGATTGCTGCAACGCACCACCCGCCAATTGAAGCTGACCGCAGTCGGCGAACGTTATCTGCGTCACTGCCAGGCCATGCTGCTGGAAGCGGAAATGGCCGACGAAGCCGTGGCCAGCATGTCCAGCGAACCTCGCGGGCGCCTGCGGGTGTCCTGCCCGGTGGGCCTGGCCCATCATATGTTGCCGACCGTTATCAGCTCGTTCCTCGAGCAATATCCCCAGGTCCAGCTGGACATGCAGTTGCTCAACCGCCGGGTCGACGTGGTCGCCGAAGGCATCGACGTGGCGCTGCGGGTTCGCGAGCATGGCGACGAAGACCCCTTGCTGGTGACCCGGCGCCTGCGCCAGGCGCAGACTGTGATGGTCGCCAGTCCGGGGTTCGCCCGGGAATGGCCGATCCACAGTCCCGAAGACCTGCACAAGGTGCCGGTGCTGGGAGCCCTGGAGGCCGACCGCATGGTGCATTTGCGCCTGCTCGACGCCCAGGGCGAGAAATGCGACCTGATCCTGGAGGCGCGCCTGGGCATCGACGATTTTCTGGTGCGCCGTTCCTGCGCCCTCGCCGGCCTTGGCTGTACCATCCTGCCGATGATGTATTGCGAAGAAGAACTGCAGACCGGGCAACTGGTGCAACTGCTGCCCGAGTGGTCGCTGCCTGGCGGTTGGCTGCAGGCGGTCTACCCTCACCGGCGCGGTGTATTGCCAGCGGTAAGGGCCTGGATCGAGCATGTCAGCGAAGCCTTCAAAGGCTGCGGGGACCGCACACTGTGACAGCGCGACAAAAGGAAGAAAAAACCATGACTGAAGCGGATGTGGCGCAATTCTGCCTGGACTTGCCGGGCGCGCGCGAAGACTACAAATGGGGCGGCGTGCGGGTGTTTTCCGTGGCCGGCAACAAAATGTTCGCCCTGCAGAACCTGCGGGGCGAGTCACTGGCGTTCAAGGTGGACAAGGAGCTGTTCCTCGGCCATGTCGACCGTCCCGGCATCGCGCCGGCGCCGTACCTGGCCCGGGCGCACTGGATCATCATGCAGACACCCTACCCGCTGGGCGCCGGCGAACTGCGGGACTTGCTGCGGCGTTCGCACCAGTTGGTGGTGAGCAAGCTGCCCAAGCGGGTACAGGTAGGCCTGTTGCTTTAGAACAGCGAGAACAGGCTGCCTTCGAGAAACAGCCGGTCGATCCAGAACACCTGGTGCAGCAGCACGATCAGCCAGAACACCAGTTGATAGGACAGCTTGCGGGTTTTGTGGCGAAACGCCTGTTGCGCCAGCAAGGCGCCTGGCCAGCCACCGGCCAGCTCCACGGCGTGCAGGACGTTTTCCGGGGTCCGCCAGCTGTCGCTACGGGCCTTGCGCTTGTCGCTCCAGTAGAGGAAGAACGTCAGCACGCTGACCGCGCCGTAGGCCGCCAGCGGTACCCAGGAAATCCCCTTCACGCCCAACAGCAGCGAACCGCACAGCGGCAAGGCGCAGAGCAGCAGGAAGATCACCGCCTTGAGCCTTGGCTGCTGGATCCGTGCCCCGGCGACGTTACCGGGGCGGTTCGGGTTGCGTGCGTCCATCAGGAATGGACCGCGGTCCAGTCGACCCAACCGAACTGCCAGGTGGCGAGGATCACCAGGCCGAAGGCAATGCGGTACCAGGCAAAGGCCGCGTAGCTGTGGTTGGCGATGAACTTGAGCAGGCCCCTGACCGCGATCATCGCGAAGATGAACGAGGTGATGAAGCCGATGGCAAACACCGGCAGGTCGTCCGGCTGGAACAGGTTGCGGTACTTGTAGCCCGAGTAGACCGCGGCACCGACCATGGTCGGCATCGCCAGGAAGAACGAGAACTCGGTGGCGGTCTTGCGCGACAGGCCGAACAACAGGCCGCCGATGATGGTGGAGCCCGAGCGCGAGGTGCCTGGAATCATCGCCAGGCACTGGGCGAAACCGACCTTCAAGGCATCTTTCCAGCTGATCTCGTCCACCGTGTTGGCATGTATTTCATGCTGCCGGCGTTCGGCCCAGAGCATGACCACGCCCCCCACCACCAGCGCCGTGGCGACGGTGATCGGGTTGAACAGGTATTCATGGATCAGGTCGGCGAAAATCACCCCCAGCACCACGGCGGGCAGGAAGGCGATCAGCAGGTTGATAGTGAAACGCTGGGCGTTGCGCTGGGTCGGCAGGCCGGTGACCACGTCGAGGATCTTGCGGCGAAACTCCCAGACCACCGCGAGAATGGCCCCCAGCTGAATGATGATGTTGAACGCCATGGCGCGCTCGCCACCGAAGTTGAGCAAGTCGGCAACGATAATCTGGTGGCCCGTGCTGCTGATGGGCAGAAACTCCGTCAGCCCTTCCACAATCCCTAAAATCAATGCCTGTGCGGCAGTCCAAAGCTCCATCAATCCCCCGAAGGTCATGCCATGGCATGCCTTTTAGTTTTTCTTCAATGTTCACTGACACGTGCGTCGCGACTTCGCAGCCGCAATAGGATCATCATCGCCCCTGAAAATTCCGTGAAAAATCAGCCGGATTCAGGTTTTTCGCGATGAGGCCGAAATCCTAGCAGACATACTCGATAAACGCTGTCGCGTTGAGAGAATCAGCGGGACCGGACTGCAAGGAGCGCATGACGGATGTACGGGGTGTTTCTATTACAAGAACAACAATCGGGAGTGACAGATTCATGAACAGCTTACGCAGAATGTCGATCAGCCGCCGTCTGTGGCTCATCCTGATTGTCGCGGTATTGATGCTGATGACCCTGGGCATGTTGATGCTCAAGCAGATCCACGACGACCTGTACCAGGCCAAGGCGCAGAAAACCCAGCATGTGGTGCAGACCGCCAATGGCGTGCTGGCCTATTTCCAGGGCCTGGAAAGCGCCGGCAGCCTCGATCGCGCGACGGCGCAGAAGCAGGCGCTGAGCGCCATACGCAACCTGCGCTACGACCAGAGCGACTACTTCTGGATCAACGACCTGGCCCCGGTCATGGTCATGCACCCAACCAACCCCAAGCTCGACGGCCAGAACCTCGCGGCCATTCGCGACCCGGACGGCTTTGCCGTGTTCAACGAAATGGTGGCCATCGCCAAGGCCAAGGGCGCCGGCATGGTCAACTATCGCTGGCCGAAACCGGGCGCCAGCGAGCCGGTGCAGAAGACCTCCTATGTCCAACTGTTCCAGCCCTGGGGCTGGATCATCGGTTCGGGGGTGTACATCGATGACGTGCAGGCCGAGTTCCGCAGCCAGATGGTGAAGGCCTCGGTCGTCGGTATCGCCATTGCCCTGCTCATGGCCCTGCTGGTGCTGCTGATCGCCCGCAGCATCGTCCGCCCGCTGCAGGAAACCGTGCACGCCATGGCCAATATCACCAGCGGCGAAAGCGACCTGACCCGTACCCTCGACACCCACGGCCAGGACGAAGTCACCGAACTGGCCCGGCACTTCAACGGCTTCACCGCCAAGCTGCGTCTCGTCGTCAGCCAGTTGCAGGTGTCGGCCGCAGCCCTGGCACAGTCCTCCACCGACCTGGGCAGCAATGCCAGCCAGGCCCAGGAACGCAGCCAGCAGCAGTCGCAGCAGATGGAGCTGGTGGCCACCGCCATCAACGAAGTGACCTACGGCGTACAGGACGTGGCGAAGAACGCCGAACACGCCGCCAGCGAGATGCGCGACGCCGAAGCCCAGGCCCAGCAGGGCCAGGTCAATATCGACGGCAGCCTGCAACAGATCGACCGGCTCTCGGGCACCATCGACCAGGCCGTGGAAGTGATTCGCACCCTGGCCCAGGAAAGCACCCAGATCGGCAGCGTGCTGGAGGTGATCCACTCGATCGCCGAGCAGACCAACCTGCTGGCGCTCAATGCGGCGATCGAAGCCGCCCGCGCCGGCGAACAGGGCCGTGGGTTCGCCGTGGTGGCCGATGAGGTGCGCCTGCTGGCCCAGCGGACGCAGAAGTCCACCGCCGAGATCCAGTCGATGATCGAGCGCCTGCAAGGGCACTCGGAAGCCGCGGTGAAAGTCATCGGCGACAGCAGCCGGGCTTCGCAACAGACCATCGAGCAGGCCGGGCTGGCCGGGGAAAGCCTGAACGCCATCGGCCAGGCCCTGCGCAACCTCAACGGGCTGAACGCCTCGATTGCCAGCGCCACGTTGCAACAGGCCCATGTGGTCGAAGACATCAACCAGAACGTGACCCAGGCCGCCGGCCTGTCCCACAGCACCGCCCTGGCGGCCGAGCAGTCCAGTGCCGCCAGCCTGCACCTCAAGGAGCTGAGCGAGCAGCTCAACGGCCTGTTGCGCCAGTTCCGGGTCTGAGGTCGTCCGTGGCGGGGTTCGCCCCGCCACGGTTACCGGCCTTCACTAACATGCAAGGCCGCTTCTGGTTACAATCCGCACCCTCCTCCGCTTCCAGGTAGTTTTCATGTCCGGGCTTGAACTGTTCGCCGCCGCACTCGGCGTGATCGCCGTCTGGCTGACAGTCAGACAGAACCCCTGGTGCTGGCCGATCGGCCTGGTCATGGTGCTGCTGTACAGCTGGATCTTCTTCGAGGTGAAGCTGTATTCGGACATGCTGCTGCAAGTGGTCTACGCCGCCCTGCAACTCTATGGCTGGTGGCAGTGGACCCGCGGTGGCGCCAGCCATCAGGGCCGGCCGGTCAGCCTGCTGGCGCCCCGCTCGATGCTGCTGGGCCTGAGCCTCGGGGCCATCGGCAGCCTGCTGCTGGGGGCCGCCATGGCCCATTGGACCGATGCCGCGCAACCCTGGCTGGACGCCGCGCTGACCGGCTTCAGCCTGGTGGCGCAATGGTGGATGGCGCAGAAGCGCGTGCAATGCTGGCCGCTGTGGATTGCCGTCGACGTGATTTTTGTCGGCCTGTTCATCTACAAGGACCTGTACCTGACGGCGGCCCTGTACGGGCTGTTCACCCTGTTGGCCGTGCAGGGCTGGCGCGCCTGGCGGGCCGACCCGGCGTTGCGCCCGGCATGAAGGTCCTGGTGTTGACCGGCCCCGAGTCCAGCGGCAAAAGCTGGCTCAGCGGCCACTTGCAGGCGCGCTTCGGCGGTATCCAGGTGGGCGAGTACGTTCGCCATTTCATCGAGCAGCAGCGACGCGACACCTGCCTGGCGGACATCCCGGAGATCGCCCGCGGCCAGCTGGCCTGGGAGGATCAGGCCCGGGCGCAACAGCCGCCGCTGCTGATTCTCGACACGCACCTGCTGAGCAATATGCTCTGGAGCCAGACCCTGTTCGGCGCCTGCCCGGACTGGCTGGAGCCCGAGCTGCTGGCTCGCGGCTACGATCTGCACCTGCTACTCTCCCCCGAAGATGTCGGCTGGAGCAACGACGGCCAGCGCTGCCAACCCGAACTGAGCGAGCGCCTGGCCTTCTTCAAGGCCACAGGTGATTGGCTGGTGCAACACCAGCAGCTCTTCGAAGTGATTCGCGGCGACTGGGAAGCCCGTCGGCAACGGGCATTCGAGCTGGTCGAGCGTTTGCTTCGGGGTTAACCGAATCCTTTTCCTGTCCGCTTTTTTTCTCCTCTGCTGGCGAGAAAAACGTCCATCCCTGAAACACCCGCCGCTGCGCAAAACGGCCAAATCAAAGGGCTTCTCATTGCCCTTCAGCCATCTGTTAAAACGCTGATACAACCCGCCGCGAGCCCTCCGATCCAGAGCCTCGCCCCGGCCATACCGGGCTGTCGAAGGCGGCACGGGTCTCATCGTTGAAACACCCCTGCCCCGGCAACACACCTGGTTACTCGTAACCTGTTGAATTTTTGAAACAATCAAAAAGCGGCACGGCTTCTGCTCTCTACCCTCGCAACGCTGACTAGGGCCAGCGAAAAAGAAGGGAATGCTGCCGTGGAGAATCTCAATTCAGCTCTGACCCGCCTCCTGCTGATCGGCTGTGCCATCGGCTCGCTGCTCAGCCTCCCGGTCCAGGCTGCCGGCGACATCAGGGACGGCAGGATCGTTCTCGACCGCGACGTGCAACCTCATACCGTCGGCCGCCCTCCGCTGCATCCTGACCCCTACCCGACCACCGTCAATGCCAACCCATCGGCCCGGGTCAAACAGATGACCAGCAACACCGAATTGAGCGACAGCGATTTTGCCGGGGTCAGCAGCGGTTCCACGATCAGCGGCAGCGTCATGCCCAACGGCGTCAACCTGCAGGGGCTGAACACCGTCACCAACCCCAATGGCCTGACCGGCATGAGCGCCGGCCATGGCGGCGGCAGCGGTGGCGCCATCTCCGGCACCATCAACCGCTCGCTGAATTCTGGCCTGGCTCCTTTGGGCAGAATGGCCGGAGGCCAATGAGATGACTCGTACCCTCGTATGGCTTGCACTGTTCGGCTGCGCTTCGGTGATGGCCGACCCAGGCATCCAGGCGGTGGACACCGCCACCCTTCACAACTCCGGCGCCCGCTACAACGGCAACTTCAACGTCAACCAGGCCGCCGGCGACCAGCAGCAACAGACCAACACACGCGCCATTGCCATCGGCACCGACGCCCAGGCCACCACCGTGGTCCGGCAGAAGCTCGGCACACCGGCCAGCAGCGCGATCGACGCCAGCAGCAACATCGGCGGCAACGCTTTCAGCAACGGCAACGGGGTCCTGGGCGTGAACCAGGGAGCCGGCGCCAACAACCAGATGGTCAACGCAATGCGGGTGAGCATCAGTGCCCAGCCGCAAAGCATCGACGACAGCGTCCTGTCCCAACAGAACGTGGCGCTGTTACCAGGCTCGGGAGCAACTGACGCCTCCAAAGGCAGCCGCCAGGTCGTTACCAGCGACCAGGCCTTCACCGGCAGCCGGGGAGTGATTCAGGTGAACCAGAGTGCCGGGGTGGGGAACCGAATGGCTAACACCCTGAGCATACGGGTCGCTGACTGACCCGCAGCAGTGCGATTGGAAAGTACCAACACTTAACCAACTAATAAGCACGGAGAAACACCATGAAACCTACAATGGCTCTCAAGCCACTGGTTTTTGCCCTCGCCGCAGTGATGGCAATCGCGGCACAGGCAGGTGGCAATGACGACAACCACGGCGGACACGGTGGTCACGGTGGCCATGGCGGTCACAATGGCCACCACGGCGGCCACGGTGGACATGGCGGCAACGGCGACCAAGACCTCAACACCAAGCTGCAACTCACCGCCGGTGCCGTGGCCAACGTAACCGATGAGCAGTTCAGCTCGGGCAACAGCGTCAGCAACCGTGGCACCCACAACAACGCCGACGCCAGCGACTCGATGAACAACTCCAACGGCAACATGGGCGCCAACGTGGCTGCCGGCGACGGCAACCAGCAAGACAACGCCGTCGCCCTGGCCACCGCCGATGAAAGCTTCATCTTCGGCAGCGCGGTAGCCACTTCCAACGCAACCCAGACCAACACCAACAACACGGTGAAAAACTGGTCCACGCAAAACAGCGCAACACTCGACAATGCAGGCAACAGCGGCTCCGGCAACATCGGCATCAACGTCACCGCCGGCGACTTCAACCAACAGAAAAACAACCTGGCAATCGCCGTATCCGGCGGACGCGTAGCGACTGCGTCAGCTTCGGCCGACCAGACCTCCACTGGCCTGGACGTGGACAACAAGGGTGTGCGTACCTACAAAACAGACACCCTCACCGGCGAGTTCAATGCCTCCGGCACCTACAAAGGCACCGGCTACGGCAAGATCCAGGGCGACGACGATCACCATGGTGGCGGTCATGGCTATGACGATCGTAGCGGCGGTGGCGATCACGATAATGGCAATCAGAAGTTCACCTTCAAGGAACAAGGCACGATCGAACTTTCCGGCGTCTGGACCAAGCAAGTGCTGACCAAAGACGGCTGGAAAAACCCTGTGATCAACAACGCGTCGATGTCTGGCTCGATGAACGGCTTCTCCGGCAACGGCGGTGCCAACGTCTCGGCGGGGGTCGGCAACCAACAAAGCAACTCGCTGTCCATCGCTGCCGGCTGCAGAGCCTGCCTGTAATCACGAGAGTGACGAAAGCCCCGGAAACGGGGCTTTTCCACCGTCCCACAAGGCGTAGCGATCATGCGAATGGCGACCTTCTCCCTTTTGCTTTGCCTGACTGGCCTGGCTCAGGCCGCGCAGATGCCGGTGGCCGTGTTGCCTGGCGGCAACCTGGTGTACAAGCAAGTGCAGAGCGTGCGGGAACGCAAATTCGCCGATCTGGTCGAGCAGAAAACCGACTTCAGTTGCGGCGCCGCCGCGCTGGCGACGGTGCTGCGCCAGGCCTACTGGCTCGACGTCGATGAGGAGCACGTCATCAAAGGCATGCTGGCCACCGCTGACCAGGACCTTGTGCGTACCCAGGGTTTCTCCATGCTGGACATGAAGCGCTACCTGGAAAGCATCGGCATGCGCGCCCGGGGCTACCGGATACCTCCCGACAAACTGCAGGCGGTCTCCATTCCGGTGGTGGTACTGATGGACATTCGTGGTTACAAGCACTTCGTGGTCATGCAGCGGGCGCAGAAAGACTGGGTCTATATCGGCGACCCCGTCCTCGGCCATAAACGCTACTCCCACGAAGACTTTGTCAAAGGCTGGAACGGTATCGTCTTCGCCATCGTCGGCCCCGGCTACGACAAGGCCAACGCCTTGCGCGACCCGCCCAACCCGCTGACCGCCAAGAACAAGCTGGATACCTTCAACCCGGTCAAAGACGCAGAACTGATGGAATTCGGTTTCATTCAGAGCGACTTCTTCTAGGGTCGCCCTAAGGATAAAGGGGCAGGATGCTCCGGGAGCAGCAGATGAAAAGCGCTTACTGGCTGGCCGCTGCCTGCCTGGCCACAAGTTTTCCTGCGTACGCCAACGCAGGGTTCAAGCCTATAGAAATCAAGGACCAGGAACTCTCCGAGCTCCGCGGTCGCTACGTCATGCCAGGGCGGATCATCAGCTTCGGCATTGTCATGAGCAGCACCTGGCGCAATGCCTCGGGCGATCTGATCGGCGCCACGACCTCCATGCAGATCCAGCAATCGACGATCAAGCCAGAATTCTATGTCTCCACGATCAACGAAACCGGCAACGGCTCGACGCCGACCCAGGGCTCGGGCAACGTGATCGGCGGCGCGGGCCTGGCCACCACCCAAGGGGTGACCCAGAGCGTACGCGCGGCGGGCGATGGCAACAGCGCCTATAACAACGTCTCCATCGACGTCAAGGAAGCCAGGCATGCCCCGGCGCTGGTGCCGGCGCAAGGCCAGCTGTTGATGAGCGGGCAAACCATCAGCGGCAGCAATGCCGCGGGCAGCGTGGCCGTGTCCGCCACCGGTGGCGGCATCCAGATGGCCATCCAGGCCAGCAACAACCAGGGCTCAGCCCTGCAGCAAGTGGCTCAGGGCGGCTTGCTGCAAAACACCCGCCTGCTGGGCGACAGCAACCTGGTCAGTAACCTGACCCAACTGAACGTCGTGCTCAACAATAACGGGGCGAGTACCGGCGCTTTGGACTGCAACCTGACCCAGCTCAAGGGCCTTCGTAACCTGGGATATTGAACTACGCTGATTCTCGATCATTAGGCTCAAAGGGACGGCTTATCCATGTATCGATCAGTCTCGCTGCGCGCAGTTGTATGTTTGAGCACCCTCCTCCCGACCGCACTGCTGCAGGCAGCGCCGGATGCCGACGTAGAGGCCCTGAAACAAGAATTACTGGAGCTTAAGCAACGTTACGAAGTGCAGCAGAAAGCACTGGCGGTATTGGAACAACGGGTACGCCAGGTCGAGGAGCAACCGGCGGCGCCACCACCGAAACGCCTGGCCAAGTCGCCAGCGGACATGCGTGGCAACCAGCAGGTGGCCGGGACCACGGGCCAAGGCCCGACCCCGGCCGGCGGCAGTTCCTACGGGGAATCGCTCAAGGATGATTCGCAACCGGCGCAGAGTGTGTCCAACCTGTACGACGAAGCCAGCGGCTTCTTCGGCGGCGGCAAGTTCAGTGTCGAGACCGGCCTGACCTACTCCCGTTATGACACCCGGCAGCTGATTCTCAACGGCTTCCTGGCGCTGGACTCGATCTTCCTCGGCAACATCAACCTGGACCGGATCAAGGCCGACAACTGGACCCTCGACCTCACGGCCCGCTACAACCTGGACAACCGTTGGCAGTTCGACGTCAACGTGCCGGTGGTCTACCGCGAATCGACCTACCAGTCCGGCGGCGCGCAAAACGGCGCGGCGGGCGTCACCAGCGAAAAGACCGTGTCCAAGGACCCGACCCTCGGCGATGTGAACTTCGGCATCGCCTACAAATTCCTCGACGAATCGGTCAATACCCCGGACGCAGTCTTGACCTTGCGCGTCAAGGCGCCGACCGGCGAAGAGCCGTTCGGCATCAAGCTGCGCCAGGTCCAGGACAACACCAACCTGTTCGTCCCGGATGACCTGCCGACCGGTAACGGCGTCTGGTCGATCACCCCCGGCATCTCGCTGGTCAAGACCTTCGACCCAGCGGTGCTGTTCGGCACCCTCTCCTACACCCACAACCTGGAAGAATCGTTCGACGACATCAGCTCCACGGTCAACTTGAAGACCCCGGGCAAGGTCAAGCTCGGCGACAGCTTCCAGATCGGCATGGGCATCGCCTTCGCCCTGAACGAGAAGATGAGTATGTCGTTCTCCTTCTCGGACCTGATCCAGCGCAAGAGCAAGCTCAAGGAAGATGGCCAGGACTGGCAGTCCGTGGTGTCCAGCGACGCCAACGCCGGTTACTTCAACGTCGGCATGACGGTGGCGGCCACCGACAACCTGACCATAGTGCCCAACCTGTCCATCGGCCTGACCGACGATGCGCCGGACTTCACCTTCAGCTTGAAATTCCCCTACTACTTCTAAACACCAACCAAAAAAGGCCCGCGGCGATCATCTCGCCGCGGGCCTTTTCGTCGCACCGCCCTAGCGGATCTGATGCTTGTGCAGCAACCGGTAGAAGGTCGGGCGCGATACGCCCAGCACCCTGGCCGCGACGCTCAGGTTGTCGCTGTGCCGATTCAACACATCGCACAGGGCCTGGCGCTCGGCCCGGTGCTTGTAGTCCTCCAGCGTGCCCATGGGCGCGATGCTGGCCTGCGGACTGAGCAGGCCCAGGTCCCGGGCTTCGATCTGCCGGCCCTCGGCCAGTACCAGGCCGCGCCGCACCCGGTTGGCCAGCTCGCGGACATTACCAGGCCAGTCGTGCTTGCCCATGGCCACCAGCGCGTCTTCGCTGAAACTGCGCGGCCGGCGCCCGGTTTCCTGGCTATAGAAGTGGGAAAAGTGACTGGCCAGCATGCCGATATCGCCATGCCGTTCGCGCAATGGCACGGTGACCACCTGCAACACATTCAGGCGGTAATACAGGTCTTCGCGAAAGCGCCCCTTGTCGATCGCCGCCTCGAGGTCGACGTGAGTCGCCGCCAGCACCCGTACATCCACCGGAATCGGCTGGCTGCCACCCACCCGTTCAATGTGTTTTTCCTGCAAAAAGCGCAACAGATTGGCCTGCAGTTCCAGCGGCAGGTCGCCGATTTCGTCGAGAAACAGGGTGCCGCCATGGGCCGCCTCGATACGCCCGACCTTGCGTTGATGGGCGCCGGTGAACGCGCCCTTCTCATGGCCGAACAGTTCGGACTGGATCAGGTGCTCGGGGATCGCCCCGCAGTTGATCGCCACGAAGGGTTTGCTGTGGCGCTGCGACTGGCGGTGCAGGGTCCTGGCCACCAGTTCCTTGCCCGTACCGCTTTCGCCGCGAATCAGCACCGGCGACTCGGTGGGCGCCAGCTTGCTCAAGAGTTTGCGCAAGTCGCGGATCGGTCGGCTGTCGCCCAGTAACTCATGCTCGGGCTGAGCGACATGAATATGCCCCTGGCCACGCAGGCGGGCCATGCCGAAAGCCCGTCCGAGAGTCACCTGGACCCGCGAGACATCGAACGGCAGGGTGTGGAAATCGAAAAACCACTCGCAAACAAAATCGCCGACTTTCTGCAGGCGCAGCACGTCCGGGCTGAGCACCGCGATCCACTCGGTACCGCTGCGGCTGATCAGGTCCTTGACCGCTTCCGGTCGCTCCAGGTGAAAAGCCTGCAAACGCAGCAGGCCGACGTCACAGCCGCGATCGACGGCCGATTCCAGGTCACAACTGTCGACATCCCAGCCCACCGTGCGTAATCCAGGCAGCAGACGATGGCAATCGTCGCACGGGTCAACCACTAAAAGGCGGCGTAAGGCGGTCGCTTCAAGCATGACTGTTCCTTGGCGCCAAAAAGAGGAAAAGTTATTAGAAACAGTAGTTTGGCAAACCTGGCTGTAACATTAGCAATTACTTGACGCTGTCTTGTATCGATTGTTTATAGCGCCAATCACCATTTGGACTAACCATTACATGGATCCAAAAGCCTGGTTTAATTGCCTGCGCCAATCTTTCATTCAGCTTTCAAAAGAAGGCTCTGAATCGCGGCTGTGAACAAAAGTTGTAAATTCTGGTCTTTCTATGTGACCTGATCCCTGGTTCGAGACATCAGTACAAGTAACCAGCCGAACGGTAAGCCCAACCGACGGCACATCATTTGATTGGGCACATAGAGAGAAGACCCCATGAACGCCCCGCTCCGTATCAACGAAGCACTTTTGATCGCCGACCGCGCATTCCAGCCATTCCAATGCGTCGCCTGGGCCCCACAAGACGGTAACGGCGAACTGAGCCTGACCGTCATCGACCGCACCAATACCCGTATTGGCCGCAAACAGATTCCAAGCAGCGCCTACTCCGACCCGGCGCAACTGGAAGACCTGCTGAAACAGGCCCGCGCCGAACTGAGCCAGGAAGGTTACACACTGCAATCCTGGGCCATGCCAGAGTAAGAACACGGACGCAGATTACCTTCGGGTGATCTGCGTTATTTTGTCGCAGTTGATATAGCCGCACTTTAGCCAGTTTGCAGAAAGTTCAACTTTCGCGGCCTGACTTGCCTCTCTCCCGCCTGTTTCCAGGCGAGTCTCCAGACATTCGTTAAAACCTCTTTATTACAGCCTTAGTCCGCGTCTGACATGGCGCTTTAGTATCTGCACATCAGGCATCCTCGATGCTCGAGTTGTTGCTGAGCGAGGGCTGCGCCTTGAAATGCCTTACTTCAAACCGCCAAAACGCCGATAGAAACTTTCGCCCACGTCGGGCAGCGGACCGTCGGCGTTTTCCAGTGCGTCGTTGAGCCATTCCTCGGCCTTGGCGTAGATCAGGCGATAGATGTTGCGGCAGAGCTGGCGCGCCGCCCGGCCTTCCCAGTCACCAGGGAGCAGCTCGTCTGGCAGTTGCGGATCGCGCAGCAGCAGTTTGCGGTACTCGTGAATCAGCAGCAGGCGCGCCAGGAAACAATCGGCCGGTTGCAGTTGCTCCTGCTCGCGCAGCGCTTGCCACAGCGGCCGGAACAGCTGGATGAACTCGCTGTAGTGAGCCGCCAGCTCATCGATGTTCCAGCTTTCGCGCACCTGCAGGCGCAACGCCTTGGAGGCCAGTACATCCTGGGCAGTGGTCTCGAACACAATGGTGTCTTCCTGGGCACCAAGGTCCACCAGGGTCGCGTTGATATCCGCCCGATCGCTGCGGGGACAGGCCAGCACCACCGGCGAAATCGCGCCAAAACCTTGCCATTCCAGCTCTTCGCGCACCTGCTTGCGCTTGTCCTGGCCAAGCTGCGACAGCATGACCAGGCACCAGGAACCATCCCAGGCCGGCACGCTGGCGTTATAGACACGCTTGAAGGCCTTGTCGAAACGCCGGCGACCGGTACCGGTCAGGCTGTAATAGCTGCGGCGCCCGACTTTCTCGGCGCTCAGCCAGCCTTCCTTGGTCAGGCGAAAGATCGAGGTGCGGATCAGCCGCTCATTGATGCCGATGGGTTCGAGCAACTGGATCAGGCTGCCCAGCCATACCGTACCGCCGTGGGGTTCGATGGCATCGCCGTACAGGGTAATGATCAGGGAGCTGGCGCGGATCGGCGTCTGCTCCTGGAAACGGGTCACGAGGTGATTCAACGGTGCTAGGGACGACATGGGCGTACCGGACAAAAAGGAAGAAATATACCGGGTTTCACCGGCTTGGAGTGGCCTGGAGCGCGCGACCCACTGTGCCCTGATTGTTCACTGGCCAGTATTTTTCGGGCGCAGGCCGCTGTCAGTGATGCGCGAGCGATGGGCTTCGGGCTCCGCGAGCGGCTCACAGACCTGCATCTGCTCCAGGCAGCGCCTGGCCAGCTGTTGATATTCACGGGTGCCGGCCTGCTTCCAGTGCAGCTCTTCGTCGCTGAGGCGGCGTTTGACGCTGGCCGGGGCGCCCATGACCAGCGACTGCTCCGCACACTCGAAGCCGGCCTTGACGAAGGCCGCCGCGGACACGAAGCAGCGTGGCGCGATCCGCGCGTTATCCATCACCACCGCGTTCATCCCCACCAGCGCATCGGCGCCGATCCGGCAGCCATGCAGCACCGCGCCATGGCCGATATGGCCGTTGCGCTCGACCACCGTGTCGCTGTCGGGAAAACCGTGCATCACACAGGTGTCCTGCAGGTTGGCCCCCTCCTCCAGCACGATCCGCCCGAAATCGCCGCGCAGGCTGGCCAGCGGGCCAATGTAGCAATGGGCACCGACTATCACGTCGCCGATCAGCACGGCGGACGGATGCACATAAGCACTGGGATGGACCACCGGGGTCAGGCCGTCGAGGCTGTAGCAGGTCATGAGGTACTCCTTGGCTAGGGCAGCAAGTCGAAACATTACGCAAAGCGATGCCGATCAGGATTTATTTTGTATCACATAAAGCTTAAACGAAAAAGCGAAAAACAGTATCGCGTCTTTGCTCAGCGAAGGCCACTAATCAAAGGCCATAACCCCAGTAAAATCCAGAAAATCACGACTTGATCGACCCTCTCCGTCCTGGCGCAACCGATTCAAACCCTCAACATAAAGACACAGCAATCGTATTTTAATATTGCTTTTATGTATCGTATTGGCGATATACTCGGCGAAAACCGGCTTCCCAGCCGATCCAATAATGACCCGGCCCTGCGCCGAGCGTGCACCGTGAGGGCATCCGCCATGCCTCAAACCCTTGCTGTCGAAAACCTCGACGACGGCGTTCGACTGATTACCCTGCAACGCCCCACCGCCCTGAATGCCCTGACCAGCGAATTGCTCGGCGAACTGGCGGCCGCCATGGACGCCGCCCAGGCCGATGACACTGTCCAGGTCGTGGTGCTGACCGGCAGCCGCAAGGCCTTCGCCGCCGGTGCCGACATCAATGAAATGGCCGAGCGCGATCTCACCGGCATCCTCAATGACCCGCGCCAGGCTTCCTGGCAGCGGATCACCGCCTTCAACAAGCCACTGATCGCCGCGGTCAACGGTTTCGCCCTCGGCGGCGGCTGCGAGCTGGCCATGCACGCCGACATCCTGATCGCCGGCGAGGACGCCCGTTTTGGCCAGCCGGAAATCAACCTCGGGATCATGCCCGGCGCCGGCGGCACCCAGCGCCTGCTGCGGGCGGTCGGCAAGTCCCTGGCCATGCAGATGGTCCTCGGCGGCGAGTCGATCGATGCCCGCCATGCCTTGCGCGCCGGTCTGGTCAGCGAAGTCACCCAACCGGAATTCACGGTCGAGCGTGCCCTGCAGTTGGCGCGGCTGATCGCCGGCAAGGCGCCGCTGGCCCTGCGCCTGGCCAAGGAGGCGCTGCTCAAGGCGCTGGACACCGACCTCGCCAGCGGCCTGCGCTTCGAGCGCCATGCCTTCACGGTACTGGCCGGCACCCGCGACCGCGAAGAAGGCATCCGTGCTTTCCAGGAAAAACGCCGGCCCCGCTTCACCGGCCACTAGGCCGCCGCAGCGGCCAACGACTCACACGACCTGTCAGAGAGCGCCAGAACATGAACTTCGAACACATCCTGTTTTCCGTCGAGGCAGGCGTCGCCCTCCTCAGCCTGAACCGCCCCGAGCAGCTCAACAGCTTCAATGCGCAGATGCATGGCGAGGTCCGCGAAGCGCTCAAGCAACTGCGCGCCAATCCCGAGGCCCGGGTGCTGCTGTTGACCGGCGAAGGCCGGGGTTTCTGCGCCGGTCAGGACCTGAGTGACCGCAACGTCGCCCCCGGCGCGGAGGTGCCGGACCTGGGCGAATCCATCGAACGTTTCTACAACCCGCTGATCCGCCAGTTGCGCGACCTGCCGCTGCCGGTGATCTGCGCGGTGAACGGCGTGGCCGCCGGGGCCGGGGCCAACATTCCCCTGGCCTGCGACCTGGTACTGGCCGGTCGTTCGGCGAGCTTTATCCAGGCGTTCTGCAAGATCGGCCTGATCCCCGACTCCGGCGGCACCTGGACCTTGCCGCGCCTGGTCGGCATGGCGCGGGCCAAGGCCCTGGCTCTGCTGGGCAATCGCCTGACGGCCGAACAGGCCGAGCAATGGGGCCTGATCTATCGCTGCGTCGAAGATGCCGAATTGCGTGATGAGGCCCTCAAGCTTGCGCGCCACCTGGCCACCCAACCGACCTATGGCCTGGCACTGATCAAGCGCAGCCTCAACGCCAGCCTGAACAACAGCTTCGACGAACAGCTGGAACTGGAAAAAGACCTGCAACGCCTGGCCGGACGCAGCGAGGACTACCGCGAAGGCGTGAGCGCCTTCATGGACAAACGCACACCGACCTTCAAGGGGCGTTGAACATGAACGCACTGACACCCCAGGCCCGCGTCGCGGTGATCGGCGCCGGCGCGATGGGCGCCGGCATTGCCCAGGTCGCGGCCCAGGCCGGCCACCCGGTATGGCTGCTGGACAACCGTCCGGGCGCCGCGGCGCAAGCCATCGCCGGCATCGACCGGCAACTCGCCAGGCGCGTGACCAATGGCAAGCTCGATGCTCAGGCGCACAGGGCGACCATGGCCCGACTGCAGGCGGCCGAAGCCATCGAGCAACTGGCCGACAGCGAGCTGATCATCGAAGCCATCGCCGAGAACCTCGAGGCCAAGCGCGAGCTGTTTCGCCAGCTGGAAAGCCTGTGCCGCGACAGCTGCATCCTCGCCAGCAACACCTCTTCGCTATCGATCACCCGCATCGCCGCCGGCCTGAAACGACCCGAACGCCTGCTGGGCCTGCACTTTTTCAACCCGGCGCCGGCCATGCCGCTGGTCGAGGTCGTCTCGGGACTGGCCAGCGACCGGCAACTGGCGCAGTGCCTGTACGACACCGCCACGAACTGGGGCAAACAGCCGGTGCACACCCGCTCCACCCCGGGCTTTATCGTCAACCGCGTGGCCCGGCCGTTCTACGCCGAAAGCCTGCGCCTGCTGCAGGAAGGCGCAGGCGACTGCGCCACGCTCGACGCCCTGCTGCGCGAGGCCGGTGGTTTTGCCATGGGCGCCTTCGAACTGACGGACCTGATCGGGCATGACGTCAACTACGCGGTGACCTGCTCGGTATTCGAGGCCTATTACGGCGACATGCGCTTTCAGCCATCGCTGATTCAGCAGGAGCTGGTGGATGCCGGGCACTTCGGACGCAAGACCGGCCAGGGTTTCTATGCCTATGCCGAGGGCGCCGAACGCCCCGCCCCCGTGGAGTTGCACAGCGAGCAGAACATCGAGCACTGCGTGGTCGAGGGCGACCTGGGGGTTGCCCAAGGTTTGCTGCAACGCCTGCGCGAGTCCGGTGTGCGTCTGGTCGAGCGTGATGGCCCTGGCCTGTTGCGGGTCGGCGATGCGGTACTGGCCGTCAGCGACGGGCGCCTGGCCAGCCAGCGCGCCCGCGACCACGGCTTGAGCAACCTGATCCTGCTGGACCTGGCGCATGACTACGCCAGCGCCGGTCGCCTGGCCATCGGTTGCTGCGCCGGCACCGACCCACTGGCCCGCGACCAGGCGGTGGCACTGTTGCAACGCGCCGGGTTCAAGGTCAGCCAGCTCAGCGACAGCCCGGGGCTGCTGGTCCTGCGCACCGTGGCGATGCTCGCCAACGAGGCCGCCGACGCCTTGCTGCAAGGCGTGGCCTCGGCGGCGGACATCGACCTGGCGATGCGCGCCGGGGTCAATTACCCCGAAGGCCCCCTGGCGTGGGCCGACCGCCTGGGCCTGCCAAGGGTGCTCGAGGCTCTGCAAAACCTGCAGGCCGCCTACGGCGAGGAACGTTATCGACCCTCCCTGCTGCTGCGTCGGCGGGTCACCGAAGGGAGAAACCTGCATGATTGACCACCCCGCCATGAGCCTGGCCAGCGCCTGCGCGCAGAGCCTGTTCAAACGCGACAACGCCAGCCAGGCCCTGGGCATGCGCCTATTGTCGGTAGCGCCCGGCACCGCCCGGCTGGGCATGAGCGTGCGCGAAGACATGCTGCAGGGCCACGGCACCTGCCACGGCGGCTTCCTGTTCGCCCTGGCGGACTCGGCCTTCGCCCTGGCCTGCAATACCTACGACGAAGCCACGGTGGCCATCGGCTGCAGCATCGACTACATCGCCCCGGCCCGCCTGGGCGACACCCTGACCGCCGATTGCATCGAGCAAAGCCGCAGCGGCCGCACCGGCAACTACGACGTGCGGATCGAAAACCAGCATGGCGTGCTGATCGCCCTGTTCCACGGCAAGTCCTACAAAGTGCGCGGCCCGGTGCTGGCGCAGGAGGCCCCCAATGAATGACGCCCTGATCATCGATGCAGTCCGCACCCCCATCGGCCGTTACGGCGGCGCCCTGAGCAGCGTGCGCGCCGACGACCTGGGCGCGGTGCCGTTGCGCGCACTGGTGCAGCGCAACCCCGGAGTCGACTGGAGCCGGGTCGATGAAGTGATCTACGGCTGCGCCAACCAGGCCGGCGAAGACAATCGCAACGTGGCACGCATGTCGGCGCTGCTGGCCGGGTTGCCGGTGGAGGTCCCCGGCACCACCCTCAACCGCTTGTGCGGCTCCGGCCTGGACGCCATTGGCAGCGCCGCCCGCGCCCTGCGTTGTGGCGAGGCCGGGCTGGTGCTGGCCGGCGGCGTCGAATCGATGTCCCGCGCGCCGCTGGTGATGGGCAAGGCGCAGACCGCGTTTTCGCGCCAGGCCGAGCTGTTCGACACCACCATTGGCTGGCGCTTCGTCAACCCGTTGATGGAACAAAGCTTCGGTATCGACTCGATGCCGGAGACCGCGGAAAACGTCGCCGCGCAGTTCGGCATTTCCCGCGCCGACCAGGACGCCTTCGCCCTGCGCAGCCAGCAGCGGGCCGCGGCGGCGCAAGCCAGCGGACGCCTGGCCAGGGAAATAGTCGCGGTGCCCATCCCCCAGCGCAAAGGCCCGCCGACCCTGGTCGAACACGACGAGCACCCAAGGGGCGACACCACCCTCGAACAATTGCAGAAGCTCGGCACGCCGTTCCGCCAGGGCGGCAGCGTCACCGCGGGCAACGCCTCGGGGGTCAACGACGGCGCCTGCGCCCTGTTGCTGGCCGACGCGATAACCGCGCAACGCTACGGCCTCAAGGCACGCGGCCGGGTGGTCGCCATGGCCACCGCCGGGGTCGAACCGCGGATCATGGGCATCGGCCCGGTGCCGGCCACGCGCAAGGTGCTGGAACTGGCCCGGCTGAGCCTGGCGGACATGGACGTGATCGAGCTCAACGAGGCGTTCGCCGCCCAGGGCCTGGCGGTGCTGCGCGAGCTGGGCCTGGCGGACGACGACGGGCGGGTCAACCCCAACGGCGGCGCCATCGCCCTGGGCCACCCCCTGGGCATGAGCGGCGCGCGCCTGGTGACCACCGCGCTGCACGAGCTGGAGCAGCGCCAGGGTCGCTACGCCTTGTGCACCATGTGCATCGGCGTGGGCCAGGGCATCGCGCTGATCATCGAACGACTTTAAGACGGGATACACCCGCGCCCGGAGCCCCCACGGGTATCCTGGGCGCAGGCACTCAGGAGCCGCCCGCCGGCGGCTCGATACACAACAATAATTCGAGTGAAGCCATGAACATGCCAATTGCCAAAGCCGTGCTTGATCCCCTGCTGGACCCGCTGGAGACCGCCAGCGTCGACCAGTTGCGCCAGCATCAACTGGAACGCCTGCGCTGGAGCCTGAACCACGCCTACCGCAATGTGCCGCTGTACCGCCAGCGCTTCGACAAGCTGGGCGTGCACCCGGACGACGTGCGCAGCCTGGAGGACCTGGCGCAGTTCCCGTTCACCAGCAAGTCCGACCTGCGCGACAACTATCCCTACGGCATGTTCGCCGTGCCGGTCCAGGACGTGGTGCGCCTGCACGCCTCCAGCGGCACCACCGGCAAGCCGACGGTGGTCGGTTACACCCAGAACGACATCGACACCTGGGCCAGGGTGGTCGCGCGCTCGATTCGCGCGGCCGGCGGCCGACGTGGCGACAAGGTCCATGTGTCCTACGGCTATGGCCTGTTCACCGGTGGCCTGGGAGCCCACTACGGCGCCGAACGCCTGGGCTGCACGGTGATTCCGATGTCCGGCGGCCAGACCGAAAAACAGGTGCATCTGATCAAGGACTTCCAGCCGGACATCATCATGGTCACGCCCTCCTACATGCTCAACATCGCCGACGAGATCGAGCGCCAGGGCATCGATCCGCAAAAACTCGCCCTGCGCCTGGGGATCTTCGGCGCCGAACCCTGGACCGCCGAACTGCGCAGCGCCATCGAACAGCGCCTGGGCATCACCGCGCTGGATATCTACGGGCTCTCGGAAATCATGGGCCCAGGCGTGGCCATGGAATGCGCCGAGACCAAGGACGGGCCGACCATCTGGGAGGACCACTTCTACCCCGAGATCATCGACCCGGTGACCGGCCAGGTGTTGCCGGACGGCCAGATGGGCGAGCTGGTGTTCACCTCGCTGAGCAAGGAAGCCCTGCCGATGATCCGCTACCGCACCCGCGACCTGACCCGCCTGCTGCCCGGTACCGCGCGACCCATGCGGCGTATCGACAAGATCACCGGGCGCAGCGACGACATGCTGATCATTCGCGGAGTCAACGTGTTCCCGACACAGATCGAGGAGCAGGTGCTCAAGGTCCGGCAACTCTGCGAATGCTACGAGATCCACCTGTACCGCAACGGCAACCTCGACAGCGTCGAGGTGCATGTGGAACTCAAGAACGAGCATCAACAGCTGGGCGACGAGCAGCAGAAAGCCATCTGCGACGAACTAAGCCGGCACATCAAGACCTACATCGGCATCAGCTCGCGTATCGTTTTGCGCCCGGCCTTTTCCCTCAAGCGCTCCGAGGGCAAGGCCAGCCACGTGATGGATAACCGGCAGAAATAAGCCATTCCAAGCTTAAAGCCCCGCTTCGGCGGGGCTTTTTTTTGCCCAAGGGAAAGCCTTCAATGAGCAAAGCGATACAAAACTATATACGACACGTTATTTTGTGTTTGATATTTACTTTTGTATCACATATAAAGTTCTCCATGCCCAGGCAATCCTTCACGGCAGGAGACGCACCATGTACGCACAGCTGGTAGAGACCGGAGTCAAAAGCATCAAGCCGCGTTCGGAGATGTCCGAACAGGAACGCGCCTTCCAGGACAAAATCGATTCGGAAATCAAGATCGAAGCCAAGAACTGGATGCCGGATGCCTATCGGCAAACCCTGATCCGGCAGATTTCCCAGCACGCCCATTCGGAAATCGTCGGCATGCTGCCCGAAGGCAACTGGGTGACCCGCGCCCCGACCCTCAAGCGCAAGCTGCAACTGATGGCCAAGATCCAGGATGAAGCCGGCCACGGCCTATACCTGTACAGCGCGATGGAAACCCTGGGCGCCGACCGCGACGAGGAAATCGCCAAGCTGCACAGCGGCCGCGCCAAGTACTCGAGCATCTTCAACTACCCGACGCTGAACTGGGCCGACATGGGCGCGGTGGGCTGGCTGGTGGACGGCGCGGCGATCGTCAACCAGGTGGTGCTGCAGCGCACCTCCTACGGCCCCTACTCCCGGGCCATGGTGCGCATCTGCAAGGAAGAGAGCTTCCACCAGCGCCAGGGCTACGAAATCCTCCTGACCATGATGCGCGAGGGCAACCAGGCGCAGAAGGACATGGTCCAGGACGCCATCAACCGCCTGTGGTGGCCGGCACTGATGATGTTCGGCCCCAGCGACGAACACTCGCCCAACAGCGCGCAGTCCATGGCCTGGAAGATCAAGCGCCAGAGCAACGACGAACTGCGCCAGCGCTTCATCGACCAGACCATCCCGCAGCTGGAACTGCTCGGCTGCACCTGCCCGGACCCGGACCTTAGGTGGAACGCCGAACGCGGCCACTACGACTTCGGCGAGATCCAGTGGGACGAATTCTACGAAGTGCTCAAGGGCAACGGTCCTTGCAACCAGGAACGCGTCGCTACCCGGCGCAAGGCCATCGAGGACGGCGCCTGGGTGCGCGAAGCCGCGGTCGCCCACGCCCGCAAGAAAACCAATAAAAACGCCGCGTGAACCGTAGCCGCTGCCGAAGGTTGCAATAAGGCCCGAAGGGCCTTCGAGGGCCTCAAGAGCGCGCCCCCTTCGGGGCCGATCGCAGCCTGCGGCAGCGGCTACATGAATTCAGCCCCCTGATGTGGAGTCACCGATATGTCCGAATGGACCCTCTTCGAAGTCTTCGTGCGCAGCAAGCACGGGCTCAACCACAAGCACGTCGGCAGCGTGCATGCCGCCGACAGCGCCATGGCCATCGAGAACGCCCGCGAGCTCTACACCCGCCGCAGCGAAGGCGTGAGCCTGTGGGTGGTGCCCTCGGCGCTGATCGTCGCCTCGTCCCCGGATGAAAAGGACCCGCTGTTCGACCCGGCGGACGACAAGGTCTATCGCCACGCCAGCTTCTACGAGCTGCCGGCCGAAGTCGGGCACATGTGAGGTCGACCATGAACACGCGAAGCGAATTGATCCAATACTTGCTGCGCCTGGGCGACAGCGCCCTGGTCCAGGGCCAGCGCCTGTGCCAGTGGTGCGGCCGCGCGCCGGCCCTGGAAGAAGAACTGGCGCTGATGAACGTCGGCCTCGACCTGGTGGGCCAGGCCCGCAACTGGCTGGACTACGCCGCCGAACTGCTGGACGACGGCCGCGATGCCGACCACCTGGCGTTCAGCCGCGACGAGCGGGCCTATCGCAACCTGCTGCTGGTGGAACAGCCCAACGGCGATTTCGCCGTGACCATGCTCAAGCAGTTTCTCTACGATGCCTGGCACCTGGAAGTGCTCAAGGGCCTGGCCCAGTCCAGCGACGAACGCATCGCCGGGATCGCCGCCAAGGCGGTGAAGGAAGTCACCTATCACCTGCGCCGCTCCAGCGAATGGGTCGAGCGCCTGGGCGACGGCACCGAGCACAGCCACCAGCGCATGCTGGAGGCGATTCCCCTGCTCTGGCGCTTCACCGTCGAGCTGATCGGCGGCGACGACAGCGAAAACCACCTGCACGGCGCCGGCATCATTGCCGACCCCGCGCAGGTCGCCAGCGCCTGGCAGGCGACGGTGGCGCGAATCTTCGCCAGCGCCACCCTGCCCCTGCCGCCGGCCCCCAGCCATTTCTACCTGGACGCCCGCCGCGGCCTGCACAGCGAACACCTGGGCATTCTGCTGGCGGAAATGCAGGCGCTGCCACGAGCGTACCCCGATGCGACCTGGTGAGCTGATTTCCAGCGACCGCGGCGCCCGTGCCCAGCAGCCGGGCGACCTGGAGGCGGCCTGGAACATCCTGGGCGCGGTCATGGACCCGGAGGTGCCGGTGGTCAGCGTGGTGGAGCTGGGCATCGTCCGCGACCTCGACTGGCACGACGGCCACCTGCAGGTGGTGGTCACCCCGACCTACTCCGGCTGCCCGGCCACCGAGGTGATCGAGGGCGATATCCGCGCGGCCCTGGAACTCGCCGGGTTTTCCGCGCCCCGACTGCAACGCCGGCTGACCCCGACCTGGAGCACCGACTGGATCACCGCCAGCGGCCGCGAACGGCTGCGGGCCTACGGTATCGCCCCGCCCGTGGGCAGTAGCAGCAAGCGCAGCCTGCTGGGCGAAAGCGCCGCCATCTGCTGCCCGCAATGTGGCAGCAGCCACACCGAACAGCTCAGCGAGTTCGGCTCGACCGCCTGCAAGGCGCTGTATCGCTGCCGGGACTGCTTGGAGCCGTTCGACTATTTCAAGTGCATCTGACGCCGTGTCAGTGGGAGAACAACCATGAGCAAATTCCACAGCCTGACCATCAAGGATGTGCGCAGCGAAACCCGCGACGCGGTGTCCATCGCCTTCGAGATTCCGCAGCACCTGCAGGACAGCTTTCATTTCACCCAGGGCCAGCATCTGGTGATGCGCACCCAGCTGGATGGCGAGGAAGTACGCCGTTCCTATTCGATCTGCGCCGGGGTCAACGACGGCGAGTTGCGCATTGCCGTCAAGCGCGTGGCCGGCGGGCGTTTTTCGGCGTTCGCCAATGAGCGACTCAAGCCCGGGCACTGCCTGGACGTGATGCCGCCCGCCGGGCACTTCCATGTCGAACTCGACCCCGCGCGCCATGGCCAGTACCTGGCGGTGGCGGCCGGCAGCGGCATCACACCGATCCTGTCGATCATCAAGAGCACCCTGGAAACCGAGCCCCACAGCCGCGTCACCCTGCTGTACGGCAACCGCGCAAGCTCCGCCGCCCTGTTTCGCGAACAGCTGGAAGACCTGAAGAACCGCTACCTGCAACGCCTGAACCTGATCTTCGTGTTCAGCCGCGAACAGCAGGACGTCGACCTCTACAACGGCCGGATCGACGCCGGCAAATGCGCCCGGTTGTTCTCCCGCTGGCTCGACGTCAAGGCCCTGGACGCCGCCTTCATCTGCGGCCCGCAGGCGATGACCGAAACCGTGCGCGACAGCCTGAAAGCCCATGGCATGGCCGCCGAGCGCATTCACTTCGAGCTGTTCGCCGCCGCGGGCAGCCCGCACAAGCGCGAGGCGCGCGAGGCGGCCCGGCAGCACAACGCGGCGATCAGCCAGATCACCGTGATCAGCGACGGTCGCGCCCTGGCCTTCGACCTGCCGCGCAACAGCCAGAGCATCCTCGACGCCGGCAATGCCCAGGGCGCCGAGCTGCCCTATTCGTGCCGCGCCGGGGTGTGCTCCACCTGCAAGTGCAAGGTGATCGAGGGCGAAGTGGAGATGGACAGCAACCACACCCTCGAGGACTACGAAGTGGCCGCCGGGTACGTACTGTCGTGCCAGTCGTTCCCGGTCAGCGACAAGGTGGTGCTGGACTTCGACCAGCTCTGACCTGTGGCCGCTGCCGGAGGCGGCGATCGACTTGGGCGGCACTCCGACGAAGCGGGTGCACGGTCTTGAGATCGCTGAAGGCCTTCGGCCTTATCGCAGCCTCCGGCAGCGGCTACAGAAAAAATTCACCGCGTTTCAAGCAAAACAAAAACAACATCAAGAGAGCGCTCCCATGACCCCGCAAGACATCGAACAGATCCGCCAGCACCCCGACTTCATCCAGCTGGTGCGGCGCAAACAGAACCTCTACTGGTCCCTGACCCTGGCCATGCTGGTGATCTACTACGGCTTCGTGCTGCTGGTGGCGTTTTCCCCCAGCACCCTGGGGCGCTCGCTCAGTGGCGGGGTGACCACGGTGGGCATGCTGGTGGGCGTGGCGATCGTGCTGCTGGCCTTCGCCCTCACTGGCTTTTACGTCTATCGCGCCAATAACGTGATCGACCCGCTGAACGAAAAGCTCAAGCAGGAGTGCGCCCAATGAAGCGCTTGTTGGCGTTGTTCGCCCTGCCGTGCCTGTTCGCCACCGACCTGGCGCTGGCCGCCGAAGGCAGCGCGCGCCCCTTGAACTGGAACGCCATCGGCATGTTCCTGGTGTTTGTCCTGTTCACCCTCGGCGTCACCCGCTGGGCCGCCCTGCGCACCCGCTCGGCCAGCGACTTCTATACCGCCGGCGGCGGCATGAGCGGCTTGCAGAACGGCCTGGCGATCGCCGGCGACATGATCTCCGCGGCGTCCTTCCTGGGCATCTCGGCGATGATGTTCCTCAACGGCTACGACGGTTTGCTATACGCCCTGGGCGTGCTCGCTGGCTGGCCGATCATCCTGTTCCTGATCGCCGAACGCCTACGCAACCTGGGCCAGTACACCTTCGCCGACGTGGTGTCCTACCGCCTGGAACAGACCCCGGTGCGCCTGACCTCGGCCTTCGGCACCCTGACCGTGGCCCTGATGTACCTGGTGGCGCAGATGGTCGGCGCCGGCAAGCTGATCGAGTTGCTGTTCGGCATCAGCTACCTCTATGCAGTGATGCTGGTCGGGGTGCTGATGGTGTTCTACGTGACCTTCGGCGGCATGCTCGCCACCACCTGGGTGCAGATCATCAAGGCGGTGATGCTGCTGTTCGGCACCAGCTTCATGGCGTTCATGGTGCTCAGGCATTTCGGCTTCAGCACCGAGGCGATGTTCGCCGGGGCCAGCGCCGTGCACGCCAAGGGCAGCGCGATCATGGCCCCGGGCGGGCTGCTGTCGAACCCCATCGACGCCATTTCCCTGGGCCTGGGCATGATGTTCGGCACCGCCGGCCTGCCGCATATCCTGATGCGTTTCTTTACCGTCAGCGACGCCAAGGAAGCACGCAAGAGCGTGTTCTACGCCACCGGTTTCATCGGCTACTTCTATCTGTTGCTGATCGTGGTCGGCTTCGGCGCGATCGTCATGGTCGGCACCGATCCTTCGTTCCGCGACGCCAGCGGCGCGATCATCGGCGGCGGCAACATGATCGCCGTGCACCTGGCCCAGGCGGTGGGCGGCAACCTGTTCCTCGGCTTCATCTCAGCGGTGGCCTTCGCCACCATCCTCGCGGTGGTCGCCGGCCTGGCGCTGTCCGGGGCCTCGGCGGTGTCCCACGACCTGTACGCCTGCGTGCTGCGCAAGGGCCAGGCCAGCGAGCGGCAGGAAATGCGCGTGTCGCGCATCGCCACCCTGTGCATCGGCGTGCTGGCGATCGTCCTCGGCCTGCTGTTCGAGTCGCAGAACATCGCCTTCCTCTCCGGGCTGGTGCTGGCCATCGCCGCCTCGGTGAATTTCCCGGTGCTGTTCCTTTCGATGTTCTGGAAAGGCCTGACCACCCGCGGCGCGGTGACCGGCAGCCTGGCCGGACTGGTGTCGGCGATCGTGCTGCTGGTGCTGAGCCCGGCGGTCTGGGTCAACGTGCTGCATCACGAACGGGCGCTGTTCCCCTATTCCAACCCGGCGCTGTTTTCCATGAGCCTGGCGTTCCTCAGTGCCTGGCTGTTCTCGGTGACCGACACCTCGGCGCGGGCCGAACTGGAGCGTGGCCGCTACCTCGCGCAGTTCATCCGCTCGATGACCGGCATTGGCGCTTCCGGCGCCAGCAAACACTGAACCCGTTCCGATCGATGACAGGGAATAACAACAATGAACCCCGTTTCCATCGCCTCACCGAAACACCTGCTGCCGGCCATAGCCTCGCTGGGCCTGGGCCTGTTCACCTGCAGCGTACAAGCCGACTTCATCAGCGACAGCAAGGCACGGATCGAAATGCGCAACCACTACATCAACCGTGACTTCCGCCAGGCCAACGCCGCGCAGTCCAAGGCCGAGGAATGGGCCCAGGGCTTCACCGCGCGGATCGAGTCCGGCTACACCGAGGGCACCCTGGGTTTCGGCCTGGACGCCCTCGGCGAGCTCGGGCTCAAGCTCGACTCCAGCGCGGATCGCCGCGGCACTGGCCTGCTGCCGTTCGGCCCCAACAGCCACGAACCTGCGGACGAGTTCAGCGAACTGGGCCTGACCGGCAAGCTGCGCCTGTCGAAAAGCGTCTTGAAGATCGGCACCCTGCAACCGCTGCTGCCCGTGGCGACTTACAACGACACCCGCCTGCTCGGCTCGACCTTCCAGGGCGGCCTGCTGACCAGCCAGGAAATCAGCGGCCTGACCCTGAATGCCGGGCGCCTGACCGAAGCCAACCTGCGGGACTCCTCGAGCAACGACGACATCGGTTATGGCGCCGCCCGCAGCGATCATTTCGACTTCGCCGGTGGCAGCTACGCCTTCAACCCGCAACTGAGCCTCAGCTACTACTACGGCAAGCTCGAACAGATCTATCGCCAGCAGTACCTCGGCCTGCTGCATACCCAGCCCCTGGGCGGCGGCTTCAGCCTGCGCAGCGACCTGCGCTACTTCGACAGCCGTGGCGACGGCGCCGAGCGCGCCGGGCGGATCGACAACCGCAACTTCAACAGCATGTTCAGCCTGATCAAGGGAGCGCACAAAATCAGCGCCACCTGGCAGCAGCTGTCCGGTGACAGCGCCTTCCCGTTCCTCAACGGCGGCGATCCTTATGTGGTCAACCTGGTGACCTACAACACCTACACCCGTGCCGAGGAAGACTCCTGGCAGCTGCGCTACGACTACGACTTCGCGGCCATGGGCCTGCCCGGCCTGACCTTCATGACCCGCTACACCGACGGCCGCCACGTCAAGGCGGGCAACATCGACAACGGCCGCGAGACCGAACGCGACACCGACATCACCTACGTGATCCAGAGCGGACCGCTGAAGGACCTGAGCATCCGCTGGCGCAACGTGACCTTTCGTTCGGGCAACGGCCTGACCACCGACCTCGACGAGAACCGCCTGATCCTCGGCTACACCCTGGCTCTTTGGTAAACCCCGCCGGCGCGGTCGCTGGCCGCGCCGGCCTCATTCATCATCCGGAGGAATCGTGATGCCTCACGCCCCTACCCTGCAAAGCTTCATCGCCGGCCGCTGGATTGGCCAACACGGCGCCCAGGTGCTGCGCAGCGCCATCGACGGCCACGAACTGGCCCGCACCCACGAAGAGCGCCTGGATTTCGCCGAGGCGCTCGACCATGGCCGGCGCCAGGGCATCGCCTCCCTCATGGCCCTGGACTTCCAGCAGCGTGCCCAGCGGCTCAAGGCGCTGGCGCTGTACCTGAGCGAACGCAAGGAACAGCTGTACGCCATCTCCCACCACAGCGGCGCCACCCGCGCCGACAGCTGGATCGACATCGAGGGCGGCAACAGCACCCTGTTCACCTATGCCAGCCTGGGTTCGCGGGAACTGCCCTCGGGCAATATCGTCCACGAAGGCCCGGCGCTGCAGTTGAGCAAGCTCGGCAGTTTCGCCGGCACCCATATCCTGGTGCCCCGCGGCGGCCTGGCGGTGCATATCAACGCCTTCAACTTCCCGATCTGGGGCATGCTGGAAAAATTCGCCCCCAGCTTCCTCGCCGGCATGCCGTGCATCGTCAAGCCGGCCACCGCCACCAGCTACCTGACCGAAGCCGTGGTGCGCCTGATGGATGAATCGGGGCTGTTGCCCGCCGGCAGCCTGCAATTGGTGATTGGCGACACCGGCGACCTGCTCGATCGCCTGCAGGGCCAGGACGTGCTGACCTTCACCGGCTCGGCCGACACCGCGGCCAGGCTGCGCGCCAACCCGCAGCTGATTCGCAACTCGGTGCCGTTCAATGCCGAGGCCGACTCGCTGAACTGCGCAATCCTCGCCCCGGACGTGAGCCCGGACGACGAAGAGTTCGAGCTGTTCATCAAGGAAGTGGCCCGGGAAATGACCACCAAGGCCGGGCAGAAATGCACCGCCATTCGCCGCGCCATAGTGCCGACCCGGCACCTCGACGCGGTTGCCAGCCGCCTGCGTGACAGGCTGGCCAAGGTGGTGGTCGGCGATCCGGCGGTGGAAGGCGTGCGCATGGGCGCGCTGGCCTCCCACGACCAGCAACGGGACGTGGCCGAACGCCTGGAGAGCTTGTTGCAGAGCAGCGACCTGTTGTTCGGCGCCCGCGACGGCTTCGAGCCGCGCGGGGCAAACACCCGAGAGGGCGCGTTCTTCGCCCCGACCCTGCTGCAGGCCCGCGACCCGCATGCCGAAGGCGGCGCCCACGATATCGAGGCCTTCGGCCCGGTCAGCACGCTGATGGCCTATGACGACCTCGACGAAGCCCTGGCCCTGGCCGCGCGAGGCAAAGGCAGCCTGGTGGCCAGCCTGGTGACCCGCGATCCACGCATCGCCGCCAAGGCCATCCCGGTGGCCGCGGCCTGGCACGGTCGCCTGCTGGTGCTGGACCGCGAATCCGCCGCCGAATCCACCGGCCATGGCTCGCCGCTGCCGCAGCTCAAGCATGGCGGCCCGGGCCGCGCCGGCGGCGGTGAAGAACTCGGTGGCCTGCGCGCGGTGAAGCACTACCTGCAACGGGCGGCGGTGCAAGGCTCGCCGACCATGCTGGCGGCGGTCACCGGCGAATACGTGCGTGGCGCCAAGGTCATCGAGACCGAGGTGCATCCGTTCCGCCGGTTCTTCCAGGACCTGCAGATCGGCGAGTCGTTGCTGACCCACAGACGCACGGTGACCGAGGCCGACCTGGTGAACTTCGGCTGCCTGTCCGGCGACCACTTCTATATGCACTTCGACGAGATCGCGGCCAAGGAGTCGCAGTTCGGCAAGCGCATCGCCCATGGTTACTTCGTGCTGTCGGCGGCGGCCGGGCTGTTCGTGTCCCCGGCGCCGGGCCCGGTGCTGGCCAACTATGGCCTGGACACCCTGCGTTTCATCAACCCGGTGGGCATCGGCGACACCATCCAGGCGCGCCTGACCTGCAAACGCAAGATCGACCAGGGCAAGCAGAGCCCGCAAGGCATCCCCCAGGGTGTGGTGGCCTGGGACGTGGAGGTCAGCAACCAGCTGGGTGAACTGGTGGCCAGCTACGACATCCTGACCCTGGTGGTCAAACGCGAAGACTGACCGCGCGCCCAGATCGCCGACACACCTCAAACTTGTAGGAGCGAGCTTGCTCGCGATGACGGCCTGCAGAACGACATCGAAGGGCCTCATCGCCAGCAAGCTGGCTCCTACAAAAGCCCAGGTCAGTATTTGTGGCAAAAGATTTCAGAGTTTCTTGATCTTCACCGGTGCTTGCGGCAAGTTGCGCGCTTCTTCAATACAAGGAGCAGCCAATGTCCGGTTCACTGGCCCAGGCTTTCACCCACAACTTTCTCGGCCATTCACCGCGCTGGTACAAAGCCAGCATCCTCGCCTTCCTGCTGCTCAATCCCTTGCTGCTGTTCACGGTCGGCCCGGTGGCGGCCGGCTGGATGCTGGTGGCCGAGTTCATCTTCGCCCTGGCCATGGCCCTCAAGTGCTACCCGTTGATGCCCGGCGGCCTGCTGGTGCTGGAAGCCGTGGCGCTGGGCATGACCACGCCCCAGGCGCTGTACGACGAACTGGTGCATAACTTCCCGGTGATCCTGCTGCTGATGTTCATGGTGGCCGGCATCTATTTCATGAAGGAGCTGCTGCTGTTCCTGTTCTCCCGGCTATTGCTGGGGGTACGTTCCAAAGCGCTGCTGGGTCTGCTGTTCTGCTTTCTCTCGGCCTTCCTCTCGGCGTTTCTCGATGCCCTGACGGTGACCGCGGTGATCATCAGCGCCGCGGTGGGCTTCTATTCGGTGTATCACCGGGTGGCGTCCGGCAACGACCCGCGCCAGGACAGCGAATTCAACGACGACCGGCACTTGCCGCAACTGCATCACCAGGACCTGGAACAGTTCCGCGCCTTCCTGCGCAGCCTGCTGATGCATGGCGCGGTGGGCACCGCCCTGGGTGGCGTCTGCACCCTGGTGGGCGAGCCGCAGAACCTGCTGATCGGCCATGAAATGGGTTGGCACTTCGCCGACTTCTTCCTCAAGGTCGCCCCGGTGTCCCTGCCAGTGCTGGTGGCCGGGCTGGTGACCTGCGTGCTGCTGGAGAAACTGCGCTGGTTCGGCTACGGCACCCTGCTGCCGGACAACGTGCGCGCGGTGCTGGCCAACTACGCCGCCGAAGACAACGCCGAACGCACCGACCGGCAACGCGCGGCGCTGCTGGTACAGGGCGTGGCGGCGCTGATCCTGATTGCCGCGCTGGCCCTGCACATCGCCGAGGTCGGCCTGATCGGCCTGATGGTGATCGTGCTGATTACCGCGTTCACCGGCATCACCGACGAGCACCGCCTGGGCAGCGCGTTCAAGGATGCGATGCCGTTCACCGCCCTGCTGGTGGTGTTTTTCGCGGTGGTGGCGGTGATTCACGACCAGCAGCTGTTCACCCCGCTGATCCAGTGGGTGCTGGCGCTGCCGGCGAGCCAGCAGCCGGGCATGCTGTTTATCGCCAACGGGCTGTTGTCGGCCATCAGCGATAACGTGTTCGTCGCCACCATCTACATCACCGAAGTGAAACAGGCCTTCGCTTCCGGACTGATGAGCCGCGAACACTTCGAAACCCTGGCGGTGGCGATCAACACCGGCACCAACCTGCCGAGCGTGGCCACGCCCAACGGCCAGGCGGCGTTCCTGTTCCTGCTGACCTCGGCGATCGCGCCGCTGGTGCGCCTGTCGTATGGACGCATGGTGTGGATGGCGTTGCCCTACACCGTGGTGATGGGGGTGCTGGGCTGGTATGCGGTGAGCTACTGGCTGTAAGGATGTAGCCGCTGCCGTAGGCTGCGATCGACCCGCAGGGTCGCGGCGGTCTCCAGATCGCTGAAGGCCTTCGGCCTTATCGTCCGAACGCGGCCCGAGCCTGCGGCAGCGGCTACAGGTTTTGCATTAGCGCGGCAGGATAAATCGTTCGATCGCCTCGGCGGCGCCATCCACGACATTGCTGCCCGTCACCAGGTCGGCCTGGCGTTTCACCGCCGCTTCGGCCTGGCCCATGGCAATCGACAACCCGGCCTGCTGGAACATCGCCGGGTCGTTGCCGCCATCGCCCAGCGCCGCGGTGCGCGCAAGTGGCACCCCGAGAAACTCCGCCAGGGTGATCAGCGCCTGCCCCTTGTTGGCCTGCAGCGCCGTCACATCCAGGTACACCGGCTGCGAACGGGAGACCTGCGCCTGCCCACCGACCTGTTCCAGCAAACGCGCCTCCAGTTCCACCAACAGTTCAGTGTCGGCACTGGCGGCGACTATCTTGTCGATGCGCGGCAGGTAGTCCTCGAAGCTCTCCACCACCACCGGCGGATAACCCAGGCCATGCTGCTCGCGCGGCACCATCGGCCCGTGGGGATTGCGCAGCAGCCATTCACCGTCGGCAAACACCCAGACTTCGACTTCCGGCTGCGGCGACAACAGCGCCAGGACAGTGTTGGCGACCGCTACCGGCACATGGTGACGCACCAGGAAACTGCCATCGGGGTTGACGAGGGTGCCGCCATTGAACGCCGCGGTCGGCAGGTCGACGCCCAGGGCTTCGATCTGCTGCAACATGGCCCGCGGCGGCCGCCCGGTGGCGAGGCTGAAGAACACCCCGGCTTCGCGCAGCGCGCGCACCGCGGCGATGGTGCGCTGGCTCAGGCTGTGATCGGGCAGCAGCAAGGTGCCGTCCATGTCGCTGAGCAGGAACTGGATGGGATGCTGCCCCTCGCCCCTCATCCGAGGCTGTGCCATTCACGGCCGTCGCGGGTCAGCAACTCGTCGCCGGCCGCCGGTCCGTCTTCACCGGCCCGGTAGATATGCACCTTGGCCTTTTCCTTCCAGGCATCGAGGAACGGCTGCACCGCGCGCCAGCCGTTTTCGATGTTGTCGGCGCGCTGGAACAGGGTCTGGTCGCCAGTCAGGCAATCGTAGATCAGCGTCTCGTAGCCGGTGGAAGGCTGCATCTCGAAGAAGTTCTTGTAGGCGAACCCCAGCTCGATATTGGCCATCTCCAGGGTCGGCCCGGGCTTTTTCGCCAGCAGGTCGAACCACATGCCTTCATTGGGCTGGATCTGGATGCGCAGGTAGGTCGGCTGCAAGTGGTCGACCTCGGTATCGCGGAACTGCGCGTACGGCGCAGGCTTGAAGCAGATGGCGATCTCGGTGTCGCGCACGCTCATGCGCTTGCCGGTGCGCAGGTAGAACGGCACGCCGACCCAGCGCCAGTTGTCGATCATCACCTTGAGGGCGACGTAGGTTTCGGTGTTGCTGTCCGGGGCTACGTTGGCCTCTTCGCGGTAGCCGGCCACCGGCTTGTCGCCCGCCTTGCCCGCCACGTACTGGCCACGCACTGAGTTGGCCAGGGCCTCTTCGGTGCTCCAGGGACGAATCGCCCCCACCACCTTGGCCTTTTCGCCGCGCACCGCGTCGGCGCCGAAGGCTGCCGGCGGTTCCATGGCGACCATCGCCAACAGCTGGAACAGGTGATTGGGCACCATGTCGCGCAGGGCGCCGGTGTTTTCATAAAAGCTGCCACGGGTTTCCACCCCGACGGTTTCCGCCGCGGTGATCTGCACGTGGTCGATGTAATGGTTGTTCCAGAAAGCCTCGAACAGGCTGTTGGAGAAGCGGCTGACCAGAATGTTCTGCACCGTCTCCTTGCCCAGGTAATGGTCGATCCGATAGATCTGCTTCTCGCTCATCACCTTGAGCAGGCATTCGTTCAGCGCTTGCGCGGTGTGCAGGTCGGAGCCGAACGGCTTCTCCACCACCACCCGGCGAAACGCGTTGTCCCCTTCGACCAGCAACCCCGACGCCCCCAGGCGCTGCACCACTTCACTGAAGAAGCGCGGT
>NZ_JACNDE010000048.1:0-43688 GCF_017351415.1 Pseudomonas sp. FW305-25
CATCTTTGTACATTTGATGCCAGGCTTCAGAGGGCTCACTCATTAATGGATGCCAGAAAAACCTGAACTCATGCCCTCCATCATCCTCAGTATGATGAACCCAGGTATCAGGGAGGTCCTGCGCGACATGGCACTCATGGAATGCCCACATCTGTCCGGTTATAGGCGAGCGCCACGCCCCCAAATCTCGTACCACCTTGCCTTGAATCCCGGCTTCCTCGACCAGCTCTCGGGCAGCGGCCATCTCGGTTGACTCTCCGGGTTCCACGCTACCCTTGACCAGTTGCAGACCTGCCAGCGGATGCTCAAACGCCAAGATTTCTAGCGTTTCACTGCTCCGTAGCACTACCGGACAGGCTTTATCTACTGTCATGCCATCTTCCTCTTGGCTTGTAATTTCGCATCCTGTTCAGCTGAAAAACCTTCCCGGAGGGGATACGGCGTTCATACCAAAGACCAGCATTGTCCCAGCAGAACTAAGCCTGTGATCTTTCGTTCAGCCTGAAGACGATACCTTCCACTTCCATTTCAACGGTGTACTTGAACAACACATGGACGCTCTTGGACATGCCTGGAAAACGATAGCTATCCCAGCCGCCTGTCATGCCGGAGATAGGAACTCTATAAGGCGCTCCTGACTCCAGCGGCTCGCCATATTGAGATTTAACCCACGCCTGATTCATCTTGGTTTTGAGCTGGTAGGGAAGGCTCCCTCGGTATATGGGTTCTCCTTCAAAAACCTCAAGAAAGGTAATGAACAGGTTTTCAAAACGTTGAGTGCTGGCCCAAAAACCCAATTCGACCCCTGGCTCCGGCGACACTGTCACCCTGTCGCTGTCATCAAAGATGCCCTTTGGTGGTCCTCCTGGGAGATACATTCCTGAGGCAATCATTTCGGGGTAGGTGCGGCCAAGGCATTTAACCAAGTCATCGATCATTTAAGCGTGTGATCTTTCGTTCAGCTCGAACACTATCGTTTCAACTTCCATTCTGGCGCTGTATTTAAAAACCACCTGTGTTCCTTTGGGAATGCTCGGAAAGCGATAAATGTCCCACCCTCCCGTCATGCCCCGTATGGGCATTTTGAAAGGTGCTTTTGACTCCAGTGGCTCTCCAAAGCGAGACCTTATCCACCCCTGATTCATTTGACTTTTAAGTTGGTAGGGTAGGCTTCCCTTGTAGAGGGACTTCCCTTGGAAGCTTTCCAGCAAGCTGATGAACAGCATTTCAAAGCGCTGACTCTTAGCCCAAAAACCTAATTCGATTCCAGGCTCAGGTGACATTGCCAAGGTGTCACTGTCCTCGAAAATACCTTTAGGCGGTCCACCTGGAAGATACATTCCGGAGGCAATCATTTCGGGATAGGTACGGCCGAGACTTTTAACCAAGTCATCGATCATTACTGCGTTCATATGCCCGTGTGTGATTTTTCGTTGAGCCTGAACACGATCCCTTCCACTTCCATGTCGACGGTGTACTTGAACCGCACATGGATATGTTTGGGGAAACCTGCAAAACGATAAGTATCCCAGCCGCCAGTCATGCCCAGCACCGGGATTCTATAGGGGGCTCCTGACTCCAGAGGTTCGCCGTGATGGGATCTGACCCATTGCTGGTTCATCTTGATTTCGAGGTGGTAGGGCAGTTTTCCTTTATAGGTTGACTGTTCTGGGAAGCGCTTTAGCAAGGAAATATATAAGGCTTCAAAGCGTTGGGTACTGGCCCAAAACTCAAGTTCGATACCTGCCTCCGGTGATATGGCTATGGTATCGCTGTCCTCGAAGATGCCTTTTGGTGGCCCACCCGGGAAATACATTCCGGAGGCAGTCATTTCAGGATAGGTACGGCCAAGGCTTTTGACCAAGCCATTGATAATTACAGTAGTCATCTCAATACTCACCTAAGTATTGGGCTCAGTGATTAACTTGAACATGACCCCCTCAACATTCATTTCAATGTCGTACTGGAACACAGTTTCAATATTTTTAGCAGTACCGGGAAGGTGATAAGTGTCCCAACCGCCAATCATGCCAAGTACCGGCATTTTAAAAGGTGCTTTTGATTCCAAAGGCTTGCCGTAATGGGACCTGACCCAGTTCTGGCTCATTCGGTGTCGGAGTTTGTAGGGTAAGCCACTCTCATAAACCGGGTCCTCGTCCGAGGTTTTGTGCAAGTAGATTTGGAGAGATTCAAAGTGTTGATTGGCCGAGAATCCTAAATCTATTCCGGATGCAGGAGACATGGAGCTGGTCTCATCACCTGCGAACATTCCTTTAGGTGGCCCACCAGGAAGGTACATTCCAGACGCTATCAATTCGGAATAAGTACTCCCCATACTTTTAATCAGGTCATCGATCATTGCTGCGTTCATATCAATACCAGCCTTGTTCTTGATGAAGGTTATGCAGGTCGGTGCGTGCACTTTCGATCTGATCTTCAGTGAAACCCATGTCTTGAAGGAATGGCTTGATCGCGTCGAGGTTGTTGTCTACTGCTGCGCGTAGATCGGCGGCATCCTCAATCTGTTTGGCCTTGGTGTTTCTACCCCCATACGTTTCACTATATTTTTGATGCACATTGCGCGGGATCGCCATAGCGGGTGCATTCCGCAGTATTTTTTGTAAATTTTGCCGGTCTATCTTCGGGTTGAGTCTAACTACATATTCTCTCAAAGCACCTTGCGACGGTATGTGATCAATATCCAACCCATCCTTGGCGCTTCTACTGGAAAGATCATTCGCCGGGCCGACTTCCAATGGGTTGACCAGGGGCTTGGCGAAGACCAGGTACAACGAGCGCAGGCCGCTGCCGATCGGGAAGGTGATGATGCAGTCTTCGACCTTGAGCTCGTCGATGGGCGCGCCCTGGAGTTGGCTGTCGCCGCCTTCGGCGATGGGGTGGACCATGAGGTTGGCCAGTTCGTCGGTCACCCCCGGGTAGGGCGTCGGGGCGGTGACCACCGGGCCGTTGTGCGGTGTCCAGGTGATGGTGAGTGTGCCGAGGTGGGCCTGCATGGCGTTTTTGTCGGCGTTCCAGTGGGCCTTGATCACCGGGACGCTGTCCTGGCCCGACTGGGCGCTGGTGTGGATGCCATGGATTTGCAGCACACCCTGGCGGTCGCGGCGGAACTGGAAGCGCACCCGGGTGGTGGCGGCGCGCAGCTCGCGCAGTTGTTCTTCGCTGTAGAAGGAATCGTCGCCAAGCCGGGTCGGGGTCATGGCCAGGAGCAGCACCTGTCCCGCCGGGCCGCCGAGGGTTCTGGCCGCGGTGCCGGCCATCTGCACTGACCAGGCGAAGCTCCTGAGGAGCCGTTCGCCGGCGACCCTGCCGAGCCCGACCTCGGTGGCCGAGGATGCCATCAGCATGGTCTTGCCGAAATTGCCCGCGGGCTCGCTGGCGCTGCCGGCCCGGGTGGTGCCCCAGGGCGCGCTGCTGATGGACTTGGCGAAGACCAGGTCGGTGCGAGGAGCGGGATCGGGCCACGGGTCTTGCCGAAGGTAGACCGGCTGCGGTTCGGGCACGGGGCAGAGCAGGCTGCCGCTGGCTGTGGCTGCGGAACTGTCGGTGACCAGCACCCAGTCGCCGTTTCTGACGGCGGCCAGAATCTCCCGATCGCTGTTGATCGTGTAGTGCTCGCGCAACAGCTCGTCCAACCCTTCAAGGCTTGACCTGTTGCGTTGCAGGGCCATGCGCACCTGGGTTTCGGCGAAATACGGATCGTGCGCATTCCATGCCTGCCGGTCGGAGGCTTTCAACAAGCGCATGTCAGTAAGCGCAAATCAGTAGATGCATGAGCGGCCCCGGCTTCTGGATAAGCCACGCATGCTAGGGGGCCATCCTGGCGCGGCGCTCTAGGCCCTTTCTGAAACGCTCGAAAGAAAACTCGCTTGTGGGCCGGCGATAAAACCGGCGATCCGTTTCTGGCGCTAAAAGCTGCCGTTCGTCACGGCGCACGGAGCGGGATTCAACTTTTGCCCACAATGATTTTCACAGCCGTTGTAAGGGCCGCACCAGGCCCGGAGGGGCTGCTATCCGCCGGAGGTTGAGCCAGATGAACGACGACTCCCTGGACGAAACGCTCGAGGAACGCCGTCAGCGCCGGGTGGCGCGGGCGCTGAGCCTGAACCCCGACGAAGTGGCGCGCTGGGTGGTGGCCATGGAAGAGGACGGCAGTGGCATGGGCTATGTCATCGAGTTTTCCGCCGCCACGCCGGTCGGGGTGCTGGCCAGGGTGCCGGGGCTGGGCAGCGACCGGCTGATCAATATCGGCCCCATCGACTAGCCGCCATGGCCCACGTCCAGCCCCCGCCAGCGCTGACCGCCGAGCGTCTACGGGCCTTGCACAGTGAGGGTTTCGTGCTGCTGCCCGGAGTGCTCGACGGGTTGCAGATCCAGCTGCTGCGCCGCGCTATCGACGGCCTCAAGCCCCAGCACTGGGACTACAGCGGCTTGCTCGAACACTACAAATGCGTGTTCAACCGCGACCCGCTGTGGCTGGCGTTTCTCGACCTGCCGGGGGTGATCGAGCTGGCCGAAGCGGCGCTGGGCGACGATTGCCATGTCATCGGCCAGACCGCCTGGCGCTGTCATCCGGGTTTCCAGGGGATGGGCCTGCACCTGGATTACCTGGCGCTGCAGCTGCCCCGCAGCCTGCTCAGCGATCCGGCCTTCGAGCTGCCGATGCAGATCTGCAGCTGCCACCTGTACCTGGACGATATCGACCAGGACCTGTGCCCGACCCGCGTGGTGCCGGGCAGTCATCGAGCCGGGCGGCCGCCACGGGCCGGCGAGGAACATTGGCATGGCCAAACTGCCCAGGCCGTGCTGTGCCAGGCCGGCGACGCGCTGATGTTTCGCAGCGAGCTGTGGCATGCCGGCAGCGAGAACAGCAGCGCCGAACGCATCCGCTACCTGCTGCAGGTGCACTATGGCCGGCGCATGGTGGCGCAGAAGTTTTCGCCGTACCTGCACTGGCGTTTCAACCCCGAGGTGCTGGCGGCGGCCTCGGCGCGCCAGCGGCGGTTGCTGGGTGAGCATGAGGAGGCCGAGTACGACTGAGCGAAGGGACTGTCAGCTGTCGGGAAAGGGGATCGACAGCAGCCAGCGGCTGAACGCCTGCAACGACGGCAGGTGCTGATAGCGGCTCGGGTAGGCCAGGTAATAGCCGCGGCCGCTGTCCACCGGCTCGAACAGCGCCACCAGCTCGCCGCTGTGGATCTCGTCCTGCACCAGGATGCGCGGCACCAGGCCGATGCCGATGCCGGCGACCACCGCCTGGATCAGATGCGCGGTCAACTCGAACCCTGGGCCCATGCGCATCGCCCGCGGATGCAGGCCGTTCTGCTCGAACCATTCGGGCCAGGCATCGGGACGCGACACCACGTTCAGCAGCAACTGCCCGGTCACCTCGGCGACGGACATCGAAGCGTGCTCGGGCAGGGCCTTGGGGCTGGCCACCACCGTGAGCTTTTCCGAGAGCAGCCGATGGGCCTCGTAGCCGGGCCAGTGGCCGGTGCCAGCGCAGATGATCGCGTGCATGTCGGCGGTGTCCTTCGACAGATCGCTGGTGACGATCCGCGAATGGATATGCACCAGGGTGCCCGGGTGGCTGGCGTAAAAGTCATGCATGCGCGGCAGCAGCCATTTCGAGCCGAAGGTCGGCAGCACCGCGAGGTGCAGCGGGCCGCCGCCGGCCTTGTGGGCGATGGTCTGCAAGGTGGCGTTGCGGATCCGCGCCAGGGCCGCCGCCAGTTCGTGGTGATACAGGGCGCCGGCGGCGGTCAGCTCGATATGCCGGCCGTCACGGCTGAACAGCGGCACTTCCAGCAGCGACTCCAGGGCCTGGACTTGGCGGCTGACGGCGCTCTGGGTCAGCGCCAGTTCTTCGGCGGCCTTGGTGAAGCTGCCATGCCGCGCCGCGGCCTCGAAGGCCACCAGCACCGACATCGACGGAGTGAGACGTCTGGGGTTCATTCATAAAACTCATGGAAAAAGCACATGAAATACATTTGCCCACGGTGCAAGGCTTTAGGAAAATAGGCTTTTTCGGCTGGCCGCCGCCCCTCGGGCTGCGTGCAAGCATACGTGTTTTGCATGCACCGCTGCGCCTTTTCTCTGCCTGGAAACCTTTTTGATGATTGCTCTGCTTGCCCCCGAACGTGACCCGCTGGCCCACTACCAAAGCTTCCTCGACGCCCTGGCCGCCGACGGTTTTCGTGGCGAGATCGCCCGTGACCTGGGCCTGCGCACGGTGCTGGCCACCGATAACTCGATCTACCAGCGGCTGCCGCAGGCCGCAGTTTTCCCCCGGGATGTCGCGGACGTGGAACGCCTGGCGCGGCTGGCGGCGAGCCCGGAACACCGCGCGGTGGTGCTCACTCCTCGTGGCGGCGGCACCGGCACCAACGGCCAGTCGCTGACCGACGGCATCGTGGTCGACCTGTCGCGGCACATGAACCAGATCCTCGAGATCAACGTCGAGGAACGCTGGGTGCGGGTGCAGAGCGGGGTGGTCAAGGACCAGCTCAACGCCGCCCTCAAGCCCCACGGCCTGTTCTTCGCCCCGGAGCTGTCGACCTCCAATCGCGCCACCGTCGGCGGCATGATCAACACCGACGCCAGCGGCCAGGGCAGCTGCACCTATGGCAAGACCCGCGACCACGTACTGGCGCTGAGTACCGTGCTGCTGGGCGGCAGCCGCCTGGACAGCGCGCCGATCGACAACCGCCAGTTGACCGAGGAGGCCGCGCAGCCCGGGCGCATCGGTGAGGTCTACCGCTGTGCTCAGGACATCGCCGACCACCAGGCCGAGCTGATCGAGGCGATCTTTCCCAAGCTCAATCGCTGCCTGACCGGTTATGACCTGGCGCACCTGCGCGAGAGTCCGGAGCAATTCAACCTCAACAGCGTGCTCTGCGGTTCCGAGGGCTCCCTGGGCTTTATCGTCGAGGCGCGGCTGAATGTGCTGCCGATTCCCCGGCACTCGATCCTGGTCAACGTGCGCTACGCCGGCTTCATGGATGCGCTGCGCGATGCCAAGGCGCTGATGGCGCTGAAGCCGCTGTCGATCGAGACGGTGGATTCCAAGGTGCTGATGCTGGCCATGCAGGACATCGTCTGGCATGGCGTGGCGCGGTATTTCCCCGAGCAGGCCGACACCCCGACCCTGGGCATCAACCTGATCGAGTTCAGCGGCGACGACCAGGAAGAGCTGGAGCAGCGGGTCGACGCCTTCGTCCGCCACCTGCAACAGGACAACTCGGTGGTGCGCCTGGGCCATACCCTGGCCATCGGCGCCCAGGCGGTGAACCAGGTGTACGCCATGCGCAAGCGCGCGGTGGGCCTGCTGGGTAACGTCCAGGGCGAGGCGCGGCCGCAGCCCTTTGTCGAAGACACCGCGGTGCCGCCGGAGAACCTGGCGGACTACATCCTCGAATTCCGTGCGCTGCTCGATGGCTACGGCCTGCAATACGGCATGTTCGGCCATGTCGATGCCGGCGTGCTGCACGTGCGGCCGATCCTCGACATGAAGGACCCCAAGCAGGCGGCGTTGATCCGGCCGATCTCCGATGCGGTGGCGGCGTTGACCCACAAGCACGGCGGCCTGTTGTGGGGCGAGCACGGCAAGGGCCTGCGCTCGCAGTACGTGCCGGACTATTTCGGTGAACTCTATCCGTCGCTGCAGGCCCTGAAGGCCGCGTTCGACCCGTTCAACCAGCTCAACCCCGGCAAGATCGCCACCCCGGCCTCGGTGCCGGAAGCGCGCCTGACCCAGGTCGACGAAGTGGTGCTGCGCGGCGAACTCGACCGCACCATCGACGAGCGCGTCTGGCAGAGCTATGACAGCGCCCTGCATTGCAACGGCAACGGCGCCTGTTACAACTTCGACCCGGACGACGCCATGTGCCCGTCGTGGAAGGCCACCCGCAACCGCATTCATTCGCCCAAGGGCCGCGCCTCGCTGATCCGCGAGTGGCTGCGCCTGCAGGGCGAGCAGGGGGTGGATGTGCTGAACGGCGGTGGCGCGCGGCTTTCCAACCTGGCCCGGCGCGTCTACAACAGCGCGGCGCGGCTGGCCGGGCGCGAGGACTTCTCCCATGAGGTGTACGACGCCATGGCCGGTTGCCTGGCGTGCAAGTCCTGCGCGGGGCAGTGCCCGGTCAAGGTCAATGTGCCGGAGTTCCGCTCGCGCTTCCTCGAGCTGTACCACGGCCGTTACCTGCGCCCGCTGAAGGATTACCTGATCGGCTCCCTGGAGTTCAGCGTTCCCTATCTGGCGCGCTTGCCGCGGCTGTACAACGCGCTGATCGGCGCGGCGCCGGTGAGCCGGGCGCTCCAGCACCTGGCGGGGATGGTCGACAGCCCGTTGCTCAGCACCCTGGATTTCCAGGCGGTGTGCCGCCGGCGCAACGTGCGCATGGCCAACGCCGCGCAACTGGCGGCGTTGTCTGCCGAACAGCGCGAACGCAGCGTGATTCTGGTGCAGGACGCCTTTACCCGGTTCTTCGAGACGCCGCTGGCGGCCGAGTGGCTGGAGCTGATCGAGCGCCTGGGCTTCCAGATCTACCTCGCGCCGTTCGCGCCAAACGGCAAGCCCTTGCAGGTCCAGGGCTTCCTCGGCGCCTTTGCCCGGGCCGCGCGCTACAACGCGCAGTCGCTGCTGAAGCTGCAGGCCAGCGGGGTGCCCCTGGTCGGCCTCGATCCGGCGATGACCCTGGTCTACCGCCAGGAATACCGCAAGACCCTGGGTGCGGCTCAGGCGCCCGAAGTGCTGCTGCCGCAGGAATGGCTGGCCCGGGTGCTGCCTGCAGTACCTAGTGAGGCATCGGCCGAAGCGAACCCGACCGCCGAGGCCGAGCCCTATCAGTTCCTTGCGCACTGCACCGAGAAGACCAACGAGCCGGGCAGCATCGGCCTGTGGCAACAGGTGTTCGCGCGCATGGGCCTGAAGCTGCAAGTGCTGGCCAGCGGTTGCTGCGGCATGTCCGGTACCTACGGCCACGAGGCCCGCAACCTGGCGACTTCGCAGGTGATCTACCAGCAGTCCTGGCAGCCGCTGGTGGCCCGCCACGGCCAAAGCGGCCGGCTGCTGGCCGACGGTTATTCCTGCCGCAGCCAGGTCAAGCGCCAGGAGGGGCAGGGCCTGCAGCATCCACTCCAGGCTCTGTTGGAACAACTGCGTAAACGCCCTCTAGCGACCTGACGACAGGGGGCGATGTAGCCGCTGCCGAGCCCGCGAGGCTGCGTACGGCAACGCAGTTGCCGCAAAGCCTGAGTCCGTGGTCTGCCTGGAAAAACGCGGTGTCCGGTCCAGCGCCCGCTGCGCGGTCGTGCGCAGCCTGCGGCAGCGGCTACACAGGTAACGTGGTTCCTGTAGCCGCTGCCGAGCCTGCGAGGCTGCGCCCGGTTTGGGCGGCATTCCGACGCAGCGACCGCAAACCCAGCATCCCGGATCTTCCCGCCGGCGCGGGGGGCTTCAGTCGGTGCCGTCCATCAACTGCTTGATGCGCAGCCAGTCGTTGCGCGCTTCCAGGTACTTTTCGTTGGCCCGCTGCTTGGCGCTGCTGAACAGGGCCAGGCGGTCGTCGTCGACATGGTCGGTGTTAAGCAGCTCATAGGCCTGGACATCCAGGCGGTCGGCTTCGGCAAACAGCCGGGCGTTGTTCGCCAGCTCCCGGTTGATTCGTTCTGTCCTGCTCATGGATGCATCGTCCTCCTTAATCCTGCATAGGGCCGGCCACGGCAAGACACCTGAGCCCATGGGTAGTCACCTTGCACCGGGTGCCTCGGCCGCTGGCCGAGCTATCGAGACCCTGCCTGAATTTGGAGAATCGCCTTTTACCCGGGGTTCCATGGCGCTGCCGAGTGGTTGTCGGCAGCGCGCGGATGGGCGCGGGTCAAGGTTATTCCGGCGTGCCATGGATCAGCTCCAGGGCCTCGCTGCGCGACAGCGGCCGCTGCATGCGCTGCGACAACAGGGCCATGGCCCGCGGGTATTCGCAGGCGACCACCGACTCCACCTGTTCGTTGAAGCACAGCAGGGCGATAAAGCGGTACTGCTCCGGCTCGCCCTCGAAGACGATCTGGTTCCACCGGCGGGCATGGCCGAGCACCTCGAAGGTCTGGTCGTAGAAATAGGTCCAGAAGAACGGCACCACGCTGAAACTCAGCTGTTCGCCGAGCATATTGCAGGCGGCGAGCCGGCCCTGTTGCTGGGCCACGCGCCAGTGTTCGATACGCTGCGTGCGGCCGTCGCAGGGGTAACTCACGAGATCGCCGGCCGCCCACAGACCATCGGCCACGGCCAGGCCGGCATCGGCCTTGAGCGAACCGTCCTCGGCCCGGTCGAGGCCTTCGACGAAGGCCGTGGCAGGGCTGACGCCGATGCCGAACAGCACCAGGTCGACGGCGATGCGCTGGTCGTTGTCGAGGACCACCTGTTGCACCTGGCCCTCGCCGACCAGGGCCCGGGCTTCGCAACCGGCGTGGTAGATCACCCCGTGTCGTTCGTGCAGGGCTCGTATGGCGCTGCCGATGCGTTCGCCCAACTGGTGTTGCAGCGGTACCGGATGGCGACCGATCAGGTGCACCATCAGCCCGCGTTTGCGCAGGGCCGAGGCGGCTTCCAGGCCGATAAAGCTGTCGCCGACGATCGCCACGCGTTTACCGGGGAGGGCCTGTTCCAGTAGGCGCGCGGCATCCTCCCGCGAGCGCAGCATGAACACCCCCGGCAGGTCGGCGCCTTCGATGGCCGGCAGGCGCGGCTCGGCGCCGGTGGCCAGGAGCGCGGCGTCGTAGTCCAGGCGCTGGCCGTTGGCCAACAGGATCTGCCGCCGTCCCGGGTCGAGGCGCAGGACCTCGGTCTGCAGCACCTGTAGATCGGCCTTGCGATAAAACTCCGGCTCGAGCAGGGGCGGAACCTCCGCCGGCGGCATTTCGCCGGCCAGCACGTATTTGCTCAAGGCGGTGCGGTCATAGGCGGGCCGCGCTTGCTTGTCGATCCAGGTCAGGTTCCGGGCGTAACCCTTGGCCCGCAGGGTCGCTACCGCGGCTGCCCCGGCGGCGCCGGCGCCGATCACCAGCAACCGGCGCGAGTCGGCCTGCCGTGGCGGGGCGGGTTCGGCCATGGGCTGGTCGGCAACCCAGACCCGGTTGTCATGGCGGATGTCGACTTTGTAGCGCTTGAGGCTCGCCAGCGGAGGCGGCTCGCAGACCAGCCCGCTGTCACAGGCAAAGGCGCCCTTGTGCCAGGGGCAGATCAGTCGCCCCTGATACACCGCGCCCTGTTCCAGTGGCGCCCCGGCGTGGGGGCAATCGGCCTGGTAGGCCTGGACCTGATCGCCGGTGCGAACCAGCAGCACGGCTTCGGCGCCGACCTGGACCCGGGTGCCGCGGTCTTCGGGCAACTGGTCGAGGCGGGCCACGACATAAAAGGTCATCGCTTTTCTCCTGCGCATTGCGCGCCCTCGGCCATCCTTGCGCGCCACCTTCTCGGGGGCGCGGGGCCGGGTACGGAATCTTCTGCTCGAGGGCGCAACGCGGCCCGGCCAAGTGGCTTCGCGCGGCTTTCGTCATGAACGCCGCCAATCGCTGGATTAAGTGTGGACCCTGCAAAGCCCGGCCGAAGGGCGCGCTCCGATAGCCGGTCATGCCCGGGCCTGGGCCAAGCCGCTAGACAGCCAGGCCGCTAGACCGCCAGTTCGATCAACCGGCCTTCGACCTGGCCGGCCTCGATGGTCAGGCAGGCCAGGCTGACCGGCAACTTGAAGCGCCTTGGCCCGGCGCTGCCCGGGTTGATGTAGAGCACATCGTCCTGCCAGAACTGCAGTGGCCGGTGGGAGTGGCCGGTGACCACCACCCGCACGCCCGGCGGCAGGGGCTTCGGCACCTCGGCCAGGACATGGCAGAGCAGCAGGTCGACGCCATCGAGCTGCACGGTGACGTGATGGGGTAGTGCCCGGGCCCAGTCATGGGGCTGATCGACATTGCCGAATACCGCGGTCACCGGCGCCAGGTGTCCGAGGGTGGCGAGCATCTGCGGGTCGCCGATATCGCCGGCATGCAGGATATGCGCGCAGCCCTGCAGCGCCGCCAGCGCGCCGGGACGGAGCAAACCGTGGGTGTCGGAGATCAGGCCTATTTTCATGCGTCGCTTTTCATCGAAGGCTGTCTAACGTGGTTTCACCGTGGTGCAAGCATAGCCGGTCGCGCTCGACGACAACCGGCGCGGGCAGGCCGGTGGCATGGGCGGTCCGGGCAAAAAAAGCCGGAGTGCGTCAGGGACGACACTCCGGCGTTGTGGATCAGGCTTTGCGGGTACCGCCGCCGGAGCCTTGGGTGCCGCCTTTCTTGCCTGCGTCAGGGGCTTTTTGCCGATCGGCGGGGATGTTGCCCCCCGAGCCCTGGCCGCCGGATTTCTTGCCGGCCGGGGAGGGTTTTTGAGTGTCCTTGTTGCCCATGAGTGGGTTTTTTCCGCTGGTAGCCATTTTTTCAATCCTCGATAGTGAGCGATTTGACACCTCGCAAGATTGGGAAACACAACCGCAAACGAAAGTTTGAAAAAGTTTCTTGCGGGACGACGAGTGGCGGGGGATCGATTGCCAGCGGGCAGTTGTCCAACATGAAGTCGGTTTATAGGGCCTGCGGGATCGAGTTGTATGTTCAATTGGAGGACCGGGGGCCTAGCGGTCTGACTGAACGATGCGCGGCATTTGCCGGCTGGCTGGCCGCACTTGCGTTGGCCGCGTGCCGATGGCCAGACAACCGACCCTACTGGCCCATGCGCAAGAATGCATAAAAATAGCCTGGCGGAGACCGATATGGCTGATCAGCCGCGCAGAGTTCTGGACGAGGACCGTTTTCGCTTGCTGGTCGAAGCGGTGGTCGACTACGCGATCTACATGCTCGATCCCCAGGGCATCGTCACCAGTTGGAATGCCGGCGCCAGGCGGTTCAAGGGTTACCAGGAAGCGGAAATCCTCGGTGCGCACTTTTCCTGTTTCTACACCCCCGAAGACCGCCAGGCCGGCTTGCCGGAACGCGCGTTGCATACCGCGCTCACCGAGGGGCGTTTCGAGGGCGAGGGCTGGCGGGTGCGCAAGGACGGTACGCGCTTCTGGTGCCATGTGGTGATCGACCCGATCCGCGATTCCAGCGGGCAGCTGCTGGGTTTCGCCAAGATCACCCGCGACCTGACCGAGCGCAAGATCGCCGAAGAAACCCTCAAGCAGAGCGAGCAGCAGTTTCGCCTGCTGGTGCAGAGCGTCACCGACTACGCCATCTATATGCTCGACCCCGACGGTCGGGTCAGTAGCTGGAACCTCGGAGCGCAGCGGATCAAGGGCTACCTGCCGCAGGAAATCATCGGCGAGCATTTCTCGCGCTTCTACACCGAGCAGGATCGCCTCGACGGCGTGCCCCAACGGGCCCTGGAAGTCGCCACCCGCGAAGGCCGTTTCGAGAAGCAGGGCTGGCGGGTACGCAAGGACGGTACGCAGTTCCTCGCCCATGTGATCATCGATCCGATTCGTGGCGATGCCGGTGAGCTGTTGGGGTTCGCCAAGGTCACCCGCGATATCAGCGAAACAGTCGAGGCCCAGAAGGCCCTGGAAAGTGCCCGCGAGGCGCTGTTCCAGGCACAGAAACTGCAAGCCATCGGTCAGCTCAGCGGCGGCATCGCCCATGACTTCAACAACCTGCTGACGGTGATCCTGGGCAACCTGGAGCTGGCGCGCAAACGCATCGGCGACGACCCGAAACTCTCGCGCCTGCTGGACAATGCGGTGGTCGGCGCCGAGCGTGGGGTGTCGCTGACCCAGCGCATGCTGGCCTTTGCCCGGCGCCAGGAACTCAAGACCGAGCCCGTGGCCCTGACGCAGCTGATGACCAACCTCAGTGGCTTGCTCGGCAGCTCGCTGGGGCCCCAGGTGACCATTCTCACCGAGCTGCCCGAATCCCTGCCGACGGTGCTCGCCGACGTCAACCAGCTGGAGTTGGCAGTGCTCAACCTGGCGACCAATGCCCGCGATGCGATGCCGGGCGGCGGCACCCTCGTGTTCAAGGCCGATCTGTGCGACAGCGGCCAGGCCGCCGGCGTCAACCTGCCCCATGAGCGTTATGTGCGCCTGTGCGTGATCGACAGCGGCGAAGGCATGGACGAGCAGACCCTAGCCCTGGCCGCCGATCCGTTTTTCACCACCAAGGGCGTGGGCAAGGGCACGGGTCTTGGCTTGTCGATGGTGCATGGCCTGGCGGAGCAATTGGGGGGGCGGCTGATCCTCAAGAGCCTCAAGGGGCAGGGCACCACCGCCGAGTTGTGGTTGCCCCTGGCGAGCCAGGCGACTCCCGTCGTCCCGCCTCGCTTGCCGGCTCCGGACTCGCAGCAGCAGCCTTTGTGCGTGCTGGTGGTCGACGACGACAGCCTGGTGCTGACCAGTACCACGCTGCTGCTCGAAGACCTCGGACACCAGGTGCTCTGCGCGATGTCCGGCGCCCAGGCGCTGCAACGTTTCGCCGAATACCCGGCGATCGATCTGATGATCACCGACCTGGCGATGCCGATGATGGACGGCGGACAACTGGCGAGCGCGGTGCGCGAGCTGCGCCCGGACCTGCCGATCATTCTCGCCAGCGGTTACGCCCAGCGCCTGGATGGGCTGGCCGCGGCCTTGCCGCGGGTGCCCAAGCCCTATACCCAGTTGCAGTTGATCGAGGCGCTGGCGCAAGCGGTGAGACAAACGCCGTCCAGCCTCAGGACGTGCCGCTGACCGGTTGAGCTCGCCGGGCGCCGACAATCTCCAGGCGCCCTGCATTCTGCTGGCTTATCCCGGTGCCCGGTCGGGATGGCGCCGGCGTTTCTTATTGCGTTCGTAGCGGGCGAGCATCGGTTGGGTGCTCAGGCCGTGGGCCAGGATGCTCAAGGCCACCACCGACAGGGTGAGGTTGGCGCTGGCATCGGCCAGCGCCGGGTCGAGGCCGTGGTTGAGGGCATAGAACAGGTAATAGAGGCTACCGATGCCGCGGATACCGAACCAGCCGAGCAGCAGGCGCTGGCGGCCGTCGAGCAGGCGGCCCCAGGGGATCAGCAAGACGCTGAGCGGGCGGATCAGCAGGAACAGCAGGGCGCCGACGGTCAGCGCATGCCACTCCCAATGGGCGACCAGCACCACGCCGAGCAGGGTCACGAGGAACACTTCCATGGCCCGTTCCACCAGGCCGCCGAAGGCCAGCATGTCGCCGAGCATGATGCCCGCCGCGACCTGGCTCTCCTGCAGGGCCTCGACGTCGCCATGCACCGCCTGCGTCGGATCGACATGCTGGTGGCCGACCACCGGTTGCACCAGGTGTTCGGCCGGCGCCCGGGCATGGTCGCTGGAGTGCACCTCAGCCTGGCGCAACCCCAGGGCGGCGGCGAACACCGCGAGAAAACCGTAGCCGTGGATCAATTCCGCCACCACATAGGCCAGGGCGATCAGGGCGAAGGTCAGGTAGTCGTTCGGCGAGACCGTGCTGTCGGCGTGCTTGATGCGCAGGTGCAGGGTCAGGTGGCCGAGGCCGCGGCCCATCCAGTAGCCGCTGAGCAGCCCCGCGGGTACCGCCCAGAGCAGGCTGAACAAGGCCCAGTCGCCGAGCCAGGCGCCGGGGTCGTCGCCCTGGCGGGTCAGCAGCAGGCCGAGGATCACGAAGGGAAACGCTACGCCGTCGTTCAGCCCGGCCTCGCCGGACAGGCCGAAGCGCACCCGGTCGTAGTCCTGGGCGTCGCTGACCTGGACCAGGGTCGCCAGCACCGGGTCGGTCGGGGCGAGGATCGCGCCGATCAGCAGCGCCGGTCCCCAGGGCATGTGCAAACCGTAGTGCAGCAGCAGGCCGACCCCGGCGATCGACAGCAGCATCACCGGCCCGGCCAGGCCGAACGCGATGCGCCAGCTGCGGCTGTTGAGCGGCAACCTGAGCTTGAGGCCGCTGACGAACAGCGAGAACAGCACCGCCACTTCGGTCAGGTGTTCCATCCAGCCCGCGGCCTGGTGGATGTCCAGTTGCAGCAGGCCCAGGCCGGCGGGGCCGATGGCGATCCCCAGCGCCAGGCAGACCACCGAGGTGGTCACGGGCATCCAGCGCAGGTAGGAGGAGGTCAGCGCGAGGATCAGCAGCACCGCGCCCAGGACCGCGACCCAGGCAATGAAGGTCATGCCGGCCTCGGGTCGCGCGCAGCGAGGCTGCCTTGAGTGTTGGCAGGCCCGGCCAGCGGCGCGGCGATCATGAACGGGCTCGGGACGACAGGCATGGACAGATCCTCATGAGCGCGGACGTACAAGGCAGGAACACTCGCCAGCTCGAAACAGCGGGCCCTCAAGCTGAAGACGCCCGCCAGGCCCGGACGTTCCACCGGAGAGCCGTACGGCAGGCGCCATGGCCATTCGTCCAGTGCTTCGCACCCGGGGCGCGGGCCGGTATCGAACAAGAACAGGCAATGCCGTCCGGACCGATACGGAGGTGCTTATGACTCGCCAGCCCGTTGATCCGCGCAACGATCCGCAGAACGATCGCACGCGCGCCCCCGAACCGCTGGAACCGCAGGATGCCCACGGGTTGCCCGGCTACCCCGGGCGGGCCGCGTCCAGGGATGAGAAACCGCTCGCCAGGAGCCCGGCCAATCGCCCAGAGCCCGAACCGGGCGCCACTGAACCGGGCAACGAAACCCCGGAACAGGACAACGAAAAGTCCGGTTGAGGCCTTGGCGCAGCGACGGGGCCGCCTGGTCGCCCGGGGCAACAGGGTCAGCCGCCCGAGACTTTCCAGTGCCTGACGTCGTCGGCGAAGACCACCTGGCGCACCTCGTGGGCGATGCCGTAGGCCAGCGACTCATGGGCGGCGATGACCTTTTCCTCGGCCGACAGGCATTTGAAGATATCCAGCTGGGTCGCCGCGTCGGCGGTTTCCAGCTCGTAGATTTTCACGTAGCGCGCCAGGTCGTTGTCCAGGCTGGAGAGGTATTCGCGCAGGCGCTGGTGATCCACCGAGCTCTGGCTGAAGTACCAGTTCATCGGATGGATCAGAAAGCGCGAATGCGGCGCGGTGATGCGCCGGTTGGCGGCGAGAAACATGATGATGCCCATGGACTCGATGTTGCCGGCGTTGATCGCGCACAGCGGCACCGGCAGCGATTTGAGAAAGGTGTAGAGGGTGAAGCCGAAGTTGGTGCTGCCGCCGGTGGTGGAAAGATTTAGCAGCAGCGAGGTGGCGCCTTGTTCGATGGCTTCCAGGCAACTGTCGCGAAAGCGTTCGGTGGTGCCCTGGTCGATCTGGCAGTGAAAATGCACGATGTGCTCGGTCATCGGACGGCCTCCCGGTGTGGGCCACGGTGCGTGACCTGGCTCTACGATTGAGCCCGGGTGGCGGCGAAAGTTTCGCTGAGCAGGTGTCTGGCCAGGAGGGCCGGGCGACCGCTCATCCATTGCCCTGCACCCCCTGGCCCGGCCCGGTGCCTAACGGAGTAGGGCCCGGATTCACCGGGCCTGCCGTGAGGTGCACCATGTCCCAGTCGATGCATGACCCCAGCGAGCCCCGCACTCCTGAACCCGACCCTCTGCAACCGGCTCGCCGGCACGACCCGGTGATCGATCCCAACGTCAACGGCGATGCCGAACGCGATAAGCGGCGTGACGATGACAGGGAGCGGCCAATGATCCCCGATCTGCCGGCACCGAACGAACCGACGCCACTGTCCGATGACCGCCGCTGACCGTGACACGACGGGTGGCTGAAGGAACAGGAGACCCACTGTAGGAGCGAGGCTTGCCCGCGATGAGCCTGAGAACGCCGCGCGTATAGGCTGGATTCACGTCATCGTTGGCGATCATCGCGAGCAAGCTCGCTCCTACAGTGTCGGGGGTGGGGGATCAGTTGCGGTCCAGCCACACCGTCTGCGCGTTGCAGAACTCGCGGACGCCGAAGTGCGACAGCTCACGGCCGAAGCCGCTTTTCTTCACGCCGCCGAAGGTCACCCGCGGATCGCTGGCGCAATAGCCGTTGATGAACACGCCGCCGGTTTCCAGCTCGGCGGTCAGGCGTTCGGCCAGGGCGACATCCCGGGTGTAAATAGTCGAGGCCAGGCCGAATTCGCTGTCGTTGGCCAGTTCCAGGGCGTGTCGGGCATCCCGGGCACTGATGATCGAGGCCACGGGGCCGAACAGTTCCTGCTTGAACGAGGTCATCCGGTCGGTGACGCCGGCCAGCACCGTCGGCAGGTAAAAGTTGCCCGGGCCCTCGGCCTTGGCGCCGCCCAGCAGCAGGGTCGCGCCTTCGCTCAAGGTGGCCTGCACTTGTTCGTCCAGTTCGTCGCGCAGGTCGAAGCGCGCCATGGGGCCGATGTAGGTGGCGTCGGCCAGCGGATCGCCGACTACCAGCTGGCGAGTGGCGGCGACGAACTTCTCGGTGAAGGCCTCGACCACCCCTTGCTCGACGATCAGGCGCTTGGCGGCGGCGCAGACTTGCCCGGTGTTCTGGTAGCGGCCGATGACCGCGGCCTGCACGGCGGCGTCCAGGTCGGCGTCGTTGAGCACGATAAAGGGGTCGGAACCGCCGAGTTCCAGCACGCATTTCTTCAGGGCCGCGCCGGCCTGGGCGCCGATGGCCATGCCGGCGCGTACGCTGCCGGTCAAGGTCACGGCGGCGATCCGCGGATCGGCAATCGCCCGGGAGACGCCGTCCGCGGTGACGTTGATCACCTCGAACACGCCTTGCGGGAAACCGGCGCGTTGGAAGGCTTCCAGCAGCAGGTAGGCGCTGCCCATGACGTTCGGCGCATGCTTGAGCACATAGGTATTGCCGGCGATCAGCGCCGGCACCGCACCGCGCAGCACCTGCCAGATCGGGAAGTTCCACGGCATCACCGCGAGGATCGGGCCCAGCGGCCGGTACTCGATGCGCGCCTTGCCGCTCGGCACCGCGGCCGGCTCGGGGGCGAGCATCGCCGGGCCTTCGGCGGCGTACCATTCGCAGAGCTGCGCGCACTTCTCGATCTCGCCGCGGGCCTGGGCGATTGGCTTGCCCATTTCCAGGGTGATGCTGCGGGCCAGGGTTTCGCCGTTGTCGCGCAGGGCCGTGGCCAAGGCCTGCAACAGGGCCGAGCGCTGTTCCAGGCTGCTGCGGCGCCACTGGGCGGCGGCCAAGGCGGCGCGGGCGAGGGCGGCGTCCAGCGCCTCGGCGGATTCATAGGGGTAATGGGCGATCTGCTCGCCCGTGGCGGGGTTGATCGAAAGGGCGTGTGTCTGGCTAGAAACCGGGGTCATGGCAGCGTCCTGTGGGCTGGGGAATGGTCGCAGGTTAGGCTGGTACATGGCTTATGAAAACTGAATAATAAAGAGCCTATCTTTCACGTTTGGAGAATGAGATGGACCTGGTGCAGCTGGAAATCTTCAAGGCGGTGGCCGAGCAGGGCAGCATCAGCGCCGCGGCGCAACTCATCCACCGGGTGCCATCCAACCTGACCACGCGTATCAAGCAGCTGGAGCAGGATTTGGGGGTGGAGCTGTTTATCCGCGAGAAAAGCCGCCTGCGCCTGTCGCCGGCCGGCTGGAGTTTCCTCGACTACGCCCGGCGGATTCTCGACCTGGTGCAGGAAGCGCGGCTGACGGTCGCTGGCGAAGAACCCCAGGGCCCGTTCTCCCTCGGCTCCCTGGAGAGCACGGCGGCGGTGCGGATTCCGGCCTTGCTGGCGGCCTATAACCAGAAGCACGTCAAGGTCGAGCTGGACCTGTCCACCGGCCCCTCCGGGACCATGATCGATGGCGTGCTGTCCGGGCGCCTGACCGCGGCCTTCGTCGATGGCCCGGTGCTGCACCCGAGCCTGGAAGGCGTGCCGGTGTTCGACGAGGAAATGCTCATCATCGCGCCGCTGGGGCATGCGCCCATCACCCGCGGGCGCGACGTCAACGGCGAGAGCATCTACGCCTTTCGCGCCAACTGCTCCTACCGCCATCACTTCGAACGCTGGTTCAGCGAGGATGGCGCGGTGCCCGGCAAGATCCACGAAATGGAGTCCTACCACGGCATGCTGGCCTGCGTCAGTGCCGGCGCCGGCCTGGCGCTGATGCCGCGCAGCATGCTGGAAAGCATGCCGGGCTGCAGCACGGTGAGCATCTGGCAGCTGGCGCAGCCGTTCCGTTTCCTGCAGACCTGGCTAATCTGGCGCCGCGGCACGGTATCGCGCAGCCTGACCCACTTCGTGCGCTTGCTGGAGGAGACGCAGCCGCAAGCTACAAGCTACGAGCGGCAAGCTTAGAGCTTAGAAGAGCTTGCAGCTTAGAGCTTGCAGCTCCTCACGAGGTTGGTACGGTCTGGTTGCGCCCCGCGCGCTTGGCCATGTACAGCGCCGAGTCGGCCTGCATCAAGAGGGTCTTGAACTCGGGCGTGGCGGGCACGCAGCTGTAGACGCCGAGGCTGATGGTCACGACGCCGCCGGGGTTGTCGACATGCTCGATCGCCAGTTCCTGTACCGCCAGGCGGATGCTCTCGGCCAGCACGTAGGCGCCGCCAGGCTCGGTGTCCGGCAGCAGCACCGCGAACTCTTCGCCGCCGTAGCGCACCGCCAGGTCCGAGGGGCGCCGCACGCATTGGCTGATGGCCCGGCTGACGGCGCAGATGCAATGGTCGCCCGCCACGTGGCCATAGCGGTCGTTGAAGCTCTTGAAGTGGTCGATATCGAGCATGATCAGGCTGATCGACGAGCGCTGCCGGGCCGCCCGCAGCCACTCCAGTTCCAGGTTGCGCTCCAGGTGCCGGCGGTTGGCCAGGCCGGTCAGGCCGTCCTGCAACACCAGGGTCTCCAGCACCGAGCGGGCTTTCTTCAAATGGCTTTCCACTCGCAGGCCCTTGCGCACCTGCTTGAACAACAGGATGCCGACCAGCAGATTGATCAGCAGCACCACGGCGATCATTGCGGTCAGTTGGTAGGTATCGGCACGCCAGCTGCTGAGAATGGACTCCTGGGAGTTGGCCGCCGCCACCACCAGCGGGTACTTGTACAGCACCCGATAGCCGAACAGGCGGTCGACGCCGTCGATGATCGACTTGACCATGACCGTGTCGGCGGGGGCACGGGGTATGTGCACGGAGAAGATTTCGCCCCGGGCCAGGGACGCACCGATGAGCTTTTCGTCGAACGGCCGCCTGGCGATGATCGTGCCCTGGGGCAGGGCGAGAAAGATCGCGCCCTTGTCGTCGATGCTGAAACGATCGAAGAACTTGTCGAAGTACTCCATCTTGATGGTCGCCAGCACCACGCCCTTGAAGTTGCCCTGGGCGTCGTTGACCCGGCGCGAGAACGGGATCACCCAGTCGCCCGTGGTCTTGCTGCGCAGGGCCGCGCCGACCCTGGGGGACAGGGTTGCATTCTCGCGGTGGAACTTGAAGTAGTCGCGGTCCGAGTTGTTTGCCTTTGGCGGCTTGTAGTCGAACGAGGTGAGCACCCAGTTGCCTTCCCGGTCATAGAAGAACAGGCCGTGCAACTGTTCGGTGGTGAACACGCGCTTTTTCAGCAGCTTCTGGGTTTTTTCCAGGGCCTGGGGCGACAGGTCGTCGAGGCGCTCGATCAGCTCTTCGAGAATCAGGTTGGCTTCGTCGAAGGTATCGGTCGCCTGTTGTGCCATGGACAGGGCCAGGTTGCCGGAGATCAGCCGGGCTTGCGCCAGTTCATGGGCCTTGCTGTTGATGACCTGGATGCCATAAATGCTGAGAATCGACACTGCGACCACCATCAGGAAGGCGATGGTGACCGCCAGTGCGGGAAGTCGTTTCGACTCCAGGGCAATATCTTCGGGGCTGATGTCGGGTTTTCCGTCCATGGTGTTCCTTGTCTTGCCGGGAGTGAAACAGGGCTGTCATCGGGTTCCTCGATGACAGCTGCGGCTCGTTGAAAAAAGTTGCCAGGGCCTTAGCCACGATAGCTCAGTGCTTCCCACCGCAAGATAAAAAACAGGGCGCTCGCCGGCAGTGCGCCCTGCAGGGGCTGGTTCATGCGCTAGGCTGGGCCGGTGGCTCGCCAGCCGCCTTGTCCTGGCTGTCGCTGATCAGCATCAGGTTCTGCGGCGACGACAGGGCGATGCCCACTTCGCGCAGGCGCCCGAGGATGGTGAACAGCAGGTCGCTGCGGGCGCCGGACACCGAGCGCGGGCTGCCGACGTAGCCGCTGACGCTGATGATCAGGCCGTTGCTGGTCAGGTCCTTGAACGATACCGAGGTCGCCGGCGCCTTGAGAATCGCCTCGTGCTCGGCATAGGCCTGCAGCAACAGCTCGCGCACCTGCAGCACATCGGTTTCCAGGGGCAGGGTGAGGGTGATGCCGACCACGCCCAGGGCGTTATCCATGGTCACGTTGCGCACGTTCTGCGAGATGAACTGCGAGTTCGGCACGATCACCGTGGAGCGGTCGGACATCTGGATTTCCGTGGCGCGCACGTTGATCCGCCGGATATCGCCCTCGACCCCGGCCAGGCTGACCCAGTCGCCGACCTTCACTGGCCGTTCGGTGAGCAGGATCAACCCGGAAATGAAGTTCTGCACGATGGCCTGCAGGCCGAAACCGATACCCACCGACAGGGCGCTGACCACCCAGGTCAGGTTGGTCAGGTTGATCCGCAGGGTTGACATCACCACGATCGCCAGCAGGACAAAGCCGATGTAGCCGACCAGGGTCACCAGCGAGGCACGCATGCCGGCGTCCATGTTGGTTTCCGGCAGCAGCCGCTCGCTCAGCCAGCGCTTGAGCACCCGCACGGCGAACATCCCGCCGACCAGGAACGCCGCCGCCAGCAGCAGGTCCTGGGGCACGATGTTGAGGTTGCCCAGGGACCGGCCGCTGACATCCAGCTGGGTGAAGCCTTCCAGCAGTTCCCCCGGGCTCGAGCCGGACGGCATGAACGCCAGCAGCGCCGCGGTGAACAGCAGCAGGGTCCGGCCGATGCCCGCCAGCACGGTGGTGGCCTGGGCCTGGTGGCGCGGCGACAGGCCCAGGGCCGCCGCCAGCGCCAGGCCGCCGGGCTGCTTGGGCGACAGCAGGGTTTCGCAGAGGTCGCCGAAGCAGGCGATCAGCAGGTAGGCGCTGGTGGTCACTACGCTGATCCACAGCAGCTTGACGGTGAGGAAGTACGCCAGGCTCAGGTAGCCGCTGAGCAGCGACAGCAGGATCACCGCCACCCAGACCGCCACGATGAAGGGCAGCAGCCCGGCGATGCCGGTGGGGCGCTCCAGCTCGAAGCGCCGGCGGGTACGGCGATGGCGCAGCAGGGCGAAGAAAAAGATCAGCGCGGTGACCAGCGCTGTCAGGCCGTTGACCGCCACGGTCAGGGCCAGGCTGCTGGCGATCACGCTGTTGATCCGCTCCTCGCCGGCGGTGAGCAGCAGCGCCAGCGCGAGGATCAGCGGGAACGGCCCCAGGGCCGTGGCGATCTGATCGGGAATCGGCGGCAGGCGCCAGGACGGCCGCGACAACATCAACATGGCGCGGCCGAGGCCGACGATGAAGGAGCAGAAAATCAGCAGGGTCAGCCACTGGCCGATCAGGTTGAGCACATCGGCGCTCAGCGTCGCGCTGTTGACCAGCCCCCAGCGCAGCAGCGAGGCGGCGGCATTGATGGTGACGATGGTCGCTAGCCCCACGGTCAGCGCCAGGGCGCTGCGGCGCAGGCGGCCTTCGGGCAGCCAGCGGATCATCGACCAGATCGCCAGGCGTTCCAGCAGGCGCCGGCCGACCACCCAGATCAGCGCCGCGATGACCAGCGTGGTAATGAACAACCCGCGATTGCCGGGAGCCAGCGCCGTCTCGAACGCGGTCCAGACTTCGTCGTAGAGGCGGTTCAAGCGCCCGAGGTCATCCTCGGTCGGGCGGATCAGCGTGGACCAGAAGGCCGGGCTGAGGGGGCTCGCCGAGCGAGTGCTGATCTGCGAATTGAACAGGCTGCGCCGCAGGTTGATGATCTGCGCGGCGAGGTCGCGGCCGGACTGGCTGAGCAGGTTGGCCTGGCGCTCTTCGTCGAGCAGGTTGTCCTTCTGCGCGCTCAGCACCTGGCGCTGGCTGGTCAGGCTGGGCGCTTCGTCGGGCAACGGTGGGCCGAGGACCTTGAGCTGGTCGTCCAGGCGCTCGATATCGGTGGCGCGCAGGGCGATCAGGCTGTCGGCCTGCTTCTGCACTTGCAGCGCGGCCTGGCGCAGGTCCGAGAGCAGGTCGTCGTTACCGCTCGCCGACACGCTCTGGCGGATCAGCTCCAGCCGGTCGTTGAGCTGCTCAAGATCCGCGCCCTCGGCCAGCAGCGGCAGCTGGTTGCGGGCAACACTCTGCGGCCCGGACGCCGGGGCCGCGAAGGCCGGCAGCGCAATACACAGCAACAGGGCCAACAGCCCCATCCCCCAGCGGTTCTGTCTCACTCGCTGCATCTGTCATGTCCTCTTTTGCTGTTCACCAGCCCTGACGAGCATAGACCGCGCCATCGCGGCATAAATTCCCCGGTGGGCGGCCCGCTGCCATGGCGATCAGGGTGGCGCAGCATGCCGGTTTACGCGGTGTTCGAGAACGGGGGCGGTGAAAAAATCCCTAAGGGGAAACCAGCCGTTCAGCGCCGGCCGCCACGATAGGCCCCCGGTGGCAGCCCGGTCCACTGTTTGAAGGCGCGCTGGAAGGCGCTGGGTTCCGAGTAGCCCAGGCGTTCGGCCAATTTGGCGACGCTCACCGAGCCGCGGGCGAGCAGGGTGCAGGCCAGGTCCCGGCGCAATTCATCGCGCACCCCGAGGAAGGTCACGCCGAGCGCTGCCAGGCGGCGGGCCAGGGTCTGCCGCGAAATGCCCAGGGCCCTGGCCGCCTCGAGTTCCGACAGCCCGGCAAAGGGCTCGGCGGCGCACAGCAAGGCGCGCAGGTGGGCTTCGAAGCTGGCCAGCGGGCCGGGGGCGATCACCGCCGGCAACAGGTGGCGGGCGAAGCGCGCCGCTTCCGACGGCCGGCGCATCAGCGGCGCCTGCAGGTTTACCGCCGGTAGCTCCAGCCATGCCTGCGTGGCGAAAGTCGGTTGGCGGCCGAACAGAAAGCGCGTTTGCGCGGTGAAGGCGCCGAGGTGCCCGGGCAGGACGATCCGCCGCAGCGGCAGGGTTTCGCCGGTGAGCCAGCTGCCGGTGTGCCAGAGCGCCAACAGCAGCATATGCGGCCAGAGCACCGAGTCGGTTTGCGCCCCGGGGCGCGGCGTCAGCACCAGGCGGGCAATCCTGGCGTGCTTTTCCAGGCGCCAGGGCGGCGAATCGTCGAACAGCTTGTAGAAGCGCGCGGCCTCTTCGAAGGCATCGGCCAGGGTCGGCAGATGCACCAGCAGCCGCAGCAATTGCTCGAAGCTGCCCGGCGGCACGGTGCGGGCGAAGAACCCCAAGGCTTCGTCGGCGCCGACGCCCACGGCCAGGCGACTCAAGGCGCGGTAGTTGAGCGGCGCCACGCGATAGCCGTCGCGCAGGGCCTCCCTGGGCAAGTCGCAGCGCTCGAGCAGCGCGGCGCGTGCGTCGGCGTCGAGACGCAGTTGCCCCAGCATCTCGCGCACAAAACGCGCGGGAATGGTCGGGGCGACGATCCAGTGCGGGTAAGGGCGGGTCATGTCAGTTGAGGCAAAGCGTCATTGGCGGCCACTCCGGCGTCCTGCAGATTGATACGACCCACTCCCAAGGAGCCAGTCGATGACAACAACAACCTTGCCCGAGCGGCACGACTACATGAGCAACGGATGCGCCAGGACCTATAGGTCGACCGCCGGTACCCAGCCCGCCGTGCCCGCCGCGCAACTCGACGAGCTGATGGCCCGCCTGCAATGCGACGGCTTCGTGGTGCTCGAACGGCTGTTCGATGAGCAGCAGGTTAGTCGCATGCGCGAGGATCTGCTGGGACGTTTCTGCCAGACCGGGCGCAACTCGTTCGAGGGCGCACGCACCCAGCGGTTGTACGCGGTGATTGCGAAAACGCGGGTCTGCGATGGGCTGGTGGAGCACCCGCTGATCCTGGGCCTGCTGGACCGACTCCTGGCGCCCAATTACCTGCTGTCGCAGCTGCAGGCGATCAATATCCTGCCGGGCGAGTGCGCCCAGCACCTGCATTACGACGATGCCTTCTATCCCATGGCCCGCCCGCGGCCGGCCTATGGCGCGGCGACGATCATGGCCCTGGACGACTTCACCGGCGACAACGGCGCCACCGTGGTGATTCCCGGCAGCCATCTGTGGGACGGGCGCCTGCCCACCGCCGCCGAACAGGCCGCCGTGCTGCCGGTGGTCATGCCCAAGGGCTCGGTGGTGTTTTTCCTCGGCACCCTCTGGCACGGCGGCGGCGCCAATCGCAGCGGCGCGCCACGCCTGGCGCTGACGGCGCAGTACTGCGAACCCTGGGCGCGCCAGCAGGAGAACTTCATCCTGTCGACCCCGCGCCACGTCGCCCGGCAATGCAGCGAACACATCCAGCGCATGCTCGGTTACTCGATCCACGCGCCGTTCATGGGCATGGTCAATGGCATGCACCCCAAGCGCATGCTCGAAGAGCCGCAGGGGCGCTGAGTGCTGCCAGGCCGAGGGGCTCAGTTGCCATCGGCGACCTTCCTTTCTATCTCGGCGATTTTCCTGGCGATGTCCTCGGCCTCCTGCTCATTGCCTGGCGCAGGGTCTGGCGTGGCGGCGTCATCGACGCCATGGTTCTGCTCTTCCTCGTCGCCAGGGTCCGGCTGCCCGGGGCGTTCTTCGGGGGCGGTCCCGGAGGTCGATGTGGATGCTTTCGGATTGTACGATTCGTGGTTCATGGTGGGGCCCTCGCTGGGGTTCTTCATCGCCAAGGGGGAGGCTTATACCCCGAAAGGAAAGGTGTCTTCTTCATGACTGAGACCGCTCGCCACCGGCAGCGGGGTAACGGCGCCGGTTGTTTCATGCCAGACCAGCGCATCGAACTGCTCGCCCAGCACCGCCTGGAAATAATGGCTCTGGCGCTCCGTCGCGGGCCGGTAGATGACGCCGATCGCCCGCTCCAGCAGCGGCTCGGATAGCGCCTGGCGCAGGTCTTCGCGCTCGGGGGCGCGCCAGTCAGTCAGCGAGGCGGGAATGCCCGCCTGGAGAAACTGCTGCTCCCAGCTGTCCGCAAGGGAAGGCCGCACCTCCTTGACCCCCATGTCACCGTCCCAGTTATCAGCGGCCACCACCTGGCCGCGGTCGGTGCTCATGCCGATCAGCACCGCAGCGTCGCCGTAGGCCGTGCGGCACAGCTGGCCGATGTTGAATTCGCCGCGCCAGCCCATGTCGGTCGCCGCTGCGTTGCCGATGTGCGAGTTATGCGCCCAGACCACTGCCTTGGCGCCCGCGCCGCGGTGCGCGAGCAAGGCTTGCAAGGTATCGAACATGTGCTTGTCGCGCAGGTTCCAGGAGGCGGCCGAGCTTCGGTACATGGCCCGGTAGTACTGTTCGGCAGAGCGTACGACCCGGGCATTCTGAGTGGCGCTGAACAGCGCTTCAGGGTTGCTGGCAAGGCGTTCGCTCAACAAGGTGTTCAACTGCTGGACCACCGCCTCCTCGCAGGAAGCCTCGTGCCCGCGCTCGACGAAATGGCCATACAGCGCCGGGTCGTCCTGCCAGGGCGTCAGGCAGCCATAACGGTGACGTGCTTCATGCGCCAGCCGGGCGTCGGTGCGATCGAGGTAGGCCAGTACTTCGCTGATGGAGTTGCGCAGGCTGTAGACATCCAGTCCACGAAACTCGACGCGCTGCTGCGCGGGCAGGGGGCGATTGTGGCGGTGCAGCCAACGGATGAAGTCGCACACCTCGACGTTGCGCCACATCCAGCTCGGAAAGCGGCTGAACGCCTGCTGCCCGGCGGTGGACGGGCCCAGGTCGCGCACATGCCGGTCGATGTGCCCGGCGTCGGGCCAATCGGCCTCGATGGCGACGATGCCGAAGCCGTGGTGGGTGATCAGCCGTTGGCTGATGGCCGCGCGGGTTCGATAGAACTCACGGGTGCCGTGGCTGGCTTCGCCGATCAGCACCACCCTGGCGTCGGCATAACGGTCGAACAGCTCGCCGAAAGCCGCGGATTCGAGGGCGGGCAAGGGTTCGGCGTATCGGCGCAGCAAGGCCTGGAGCCTACTGACAGGCTCCTTGCCACGCCCGGAGATCTCCTGCCGGCCTTTGCGTGGGTTCATGGCGCAGCCTCCTTCCAGGTAGAGGATCTGAATTGCCAGGGTCGATACAGAGAAGACGTCGCCGAAGAGAGGGCGTTCCCGCCTGGGGACCGAAGGTTGGCCAGTCAACGCCTGGATGCCATCAGCCCACCGGTAAACACCGGCTGTGGCCAGGATATCAATGGGCCTTGGCCACGCCCTGCAGCTTATGAGCGGGCCATCGAAGAAGCGGTGGTGCAAAGGGTCGCCGCGTCTCTGGACGATGGCGAAGCTATTCTGGAGGACCGGCTATTACCCGTTCGTGGCGTCGCTCATAAGCTGGGTTCGTCGACCAAAGGCCAGTTGTTCAAGGCCTGGTCAGCGTTTCTGAACCTGCAAGAGAAGCACACGAGAATGAAAAGACTGCACAAGAAAATCGCCCTGGTCACCGGCTCGTCCAAAGGTATCGGCGCCGCCATCGCCAAGCAGCTGGCCAGGGACGGCGCCACGGTGATCGTCAACTACAGCCGCGGGCGCGAAGAGGCCGAGCGGGTGGTCGAAGAGGTCCTGCAGGCGGGCGGTCGCGCCCATGCCATCCAGGCGGATGTCGCCAATGCCCTGGAAGTGAAGGCGCTGTTCAAGGCCATCGTCCATGAGCACGGCCATCTCGATATCCTGGTGAACAACGCCGGCGTCTATTCCACCGCGCCCCTGGCCGAGATCGATGAACAGGAGTTCCACCGCCAGTTCAACCTCAACGTCCTGGGCCTGATTCAGTGCACCCGCGAAGCGGTCGGCGTGTTCAACCCGGACGGCGGCAGCATCGTCAACATCAGCTCCAGCGTCACTTCGTTCACCCCGGCCCATTCGACGGTCTACACCGCCTCCAAAGGCGCGGTGGACGCCATCACCAGGACCCTGGCCAACGAACTGGGGCCGAAGAACATCCGGGTCAACTCGGTCAACCCCGGGCTGGTGGTCACCGAAGGCGTGCACGCCAGCGGTTTTTTCGAGGATGCCTTCCGGCAGAAGATCGAAGCCATCACCCCCCTGGGGCGGATCGGCAAGCCCGAGGACATTGCACCCGCGGTGGCCTTCCTCGCGTCCAGTGACGCCGGGTGGATCACCGGCGAAATCCTGGTGATCGGCGGCGGTCTGCACTAAACCTTGGAGTCAGCCTTGGAATCAGCCTTGGAATCAGCCTCGACGGTGGCCGACTGCTCGCGCTGGTACTGGCGTGGCGAGTGCGACATGACCCGCTTGAACGCGGTGCTGAAGGCGCTCTCCGATTCATAGCCCAGGGAAAACGCGATGGTCGCCACCGAGTCGCTGGAGTTTCTCAGGCGATCGCCGGCCAGCAGCATGCGCCAGTGGGTCAGGTATTCCATCGGCGCGGCGCCGACGATCTGCTTGAAGCGCAGGGCAAAGGCCGAGCGCGACATGGCCGCCAGCCGCGCCAGCTGCTCGACTGTCCAGCGTCGCGCCGGAGCGGCGTGCAGGGCGCTCAGGGCGGCGCTGAGGTTGCGGTCCGCCAGGCCGAAAAACCAGCCCATGTCATCGCGGTCCAGGCCGTTGCGTTCCAGGGCCGCGAGGTGGGCTCGCAGCACCTCGACCAGCATGATGTGCGCCAGGTGCTCGTTCATCAGCGAGCGGCCGGGCCGCTGCTGTTGCAGTTCGGCGGTAAAGCGTTCCAGCGCCCAGCGCAGGATCGACGCCTGCGGCGAGTGGCCCTGCACATGCACCAGCGAGGGCAGGGTACTGAGCAGGAACCGGGTGGGAATGCCGGTGAAGTCGAAACGCCCGCCCACCAGTTGCACATCGTCGCCGCCGTAATCGAGGGTGAGCTCGTCCGGGGCCGGGGTTTGAAAGAAGCCTGCGGAATCCATGGCCGGCACAGACAGATCGCTGGACAAGGTAAAGGGCAGGCCCCGGGTCATCAGGAAACAATCGCCTTGCTGGAGGTGCTGCGGCGCTTGTTCGCCACTGACCTTGACCCAGCAGCTGCCCTTGACCACGGCCGTGAACTTGATGCCGGCCCGGCTGGGAAAGTCGAAGGCCCAGTCGCCGCCCAGCTTCAAGGCCGCCGAATGGTAGTTACGGATTCTCAGCAGCGAAAGGACACCGGAAAGCGGATCCATGGGGCACCTTTTTGGACGATTGACAAAATTTAACCGACTTTAGCATGCCGATAATCCTGGAGCGGGGCTGCCAGGAGAAAATCCTCGGTCCAGGGTTGTCGCCGAAAATCATTGCCCGCGGCCCTGAAAGAACACGTCGCCGATCACCCCGAACACGGTGCTTTTCAGGGCATTGTCCAGTTCCACCCAGGCCAGGCCAGTGGTCGCCCGGTAATCCCCCAGTTCCAGGGGGCGGACCACGACGTTGGCGGGTACTGCGCGCCCGGCGTGGGCGGGCAGCAAGCCAATGCCGAGCCCGGCGGACACCAGGGCGAGCATGGTGGTGAACTCGCCCAGTTCCGCGGCGACTTCCAGTTGCCGGCCATGGCTGTTCAGCACTTGCATCAGTTGATCGTGAAAGCCCGGGGCGTAACGCCTGGCCAGGATCAACACCGGCAGTTGTGCCAGCGCCGCCGGTTGCAGGGTGGCGCACGAGGCCAGCGGATGATCGCTGGGCAGTGCGACCATGAAACGCTCCTGCAACACCTCCCGGGTCTGGATGCCGGGAATGATCGCCGGCAGGCGCATCAGGCCGAAGTCCAGCTGGCCGTTTTTCAGCGCCGCGGCCTGGTCCGGCCCCGGCATGTCCTTGAGTTCCAGCTCGATGCGCGGGAAGCGCTGATGCAGGGCGCGGATCAGCGCCGGCAGGAACTCCGGCAGTACCGAGGAAACGAACCCCAGGCGCACGCGGCCGATTTCCCCACGGCCCGAAGCCCTGGCCACATCCATCGCGTGAGCCGCCTGATGCAAGGTCGCGCGGGCCTCCGGCAGGAAGATCGCCCCGACCTCGGTCAGTGCCACGGCGTGGCGGTTGCGTTCGAACAGGCGCACGCCCAATTCCTCCTCCAGCAGCTTGATCTGCATGCTCAAGGCCGGCTGGACGATGGCCAGCCGTTGCGCCGCGCGGCCGAAATGCAGCTCCTCTGCCAGGGTCACGAACGAGCGCAGGTGTTTGATTTCCATCGGGCGACTCCAGGCTGAAAACGATTCGAGGCGGTGATCACGAAGGTTGATTACCAGATCACCAATGACGATTGGACAGCACCCGCCAGCTGCGTTGAAGTGCCCGCAAGGCCCATTTAAAAAACAGCGGCCGTCTTGCGGAGAAAAGCATGTCATTCAATCCCGGTTGTTTCCAGCTGGATGGGAGAAGGGCCCTGATCACCGGTTCGGGCAAGGGCATTGGCCTGGAACTGGCCCGGGGCCTGGGCGCCGCCGGCGCCAAGGTGGTGATCAACGATCGTAATAGAGACAAGGCCCAGGCCGCTGCCCGGCAGTTGCGCGACGAGGGCATTGGCGCGGAGATCGCGGTGTTCGACGTCACCGATCGCGCCGGGCTGTTCGAGGCCATAGACACCTTCGAGGCGCAGGTCGGGGCCATCGACATCCTGGTGAACAACGCCGGCATCCAGCGGCGCGCACCGCTGGAGGAGTTCGCCGCCGAGGACTGGCACGCGTTGATGCGGGTCAACCTGGACGGGGTGTTCCATGTGTCCCAGGCCGTGGCGCGGCACATGATCGGCCGGCGCCGCGGCAAGATCATCAACATCTGCTCGGTGCAGAGCGCGCTGGCCCGGCCGAGCATCGCCCCGTACGCGGCGTCCAAGGGCGCGGTGAAGATGCTCACCCAAGGCATGTGCGCCGAATGGGCGCGCCATGGCATCCAGGCCAACGGCCTGGCCCCGGGCTATTTCGCGACCGAAATGAACCGGGCGCTGATCGACGACCAGGGGTTTTCCCAATGGCTGTGCAAACGCACGCCGGCCGGGCGCTGGGGCCGGGTCGAGGAGCTGTGCGGCACGGCGGTGTTCCTGGCCTCGGCGGCCTCGGACTTCATCAATGGCCAGACGATCTTTGTCGACGGAGGATTGACCAGCGTCGTTTGAGCCCCGCACCCATACCTGAAAAACAACAACAAACAGGGGACACCCATGAGCCATCTCAACGAACCGGCACTGCCGCCGCACACCCGCGCCCAGGCCGGGCATGCGCCAACCACCGCCACGGGCTTCGCGCCCAGGCGCTGGCTGTACCTGATCCCGCTGATCTTCATCACCTACAGCCTGGCCTATCTGGACCGGGCCAACTATGGCTTCGCCAGCGCGGCGGGCATCGAGCAGGACCTGGGCATCAGCAAGAGCACCTCGTCACTGATCGGCGCCTTGTTCTTCCTCGGCTACTTTTTCTTCCAGGTGCCCGGCGCCATCTACGCGCAGCGCTACAGCGTGCGCAAGCTGGTGTTCTGCAGCCTGATCCTGTGGGGCCTGTGTGCGATGGCCACCGGCCTGGTGACCAATATCCCGATGCTGATGGTGATCCGGGTGTCGCTGGGCATAGTCGAAGCCGCGGTGATGCCGGCGATGCTGATCTTCATCAGCAACTGGTTCACCCGCCAGGAGCGCTCGCGGGCCAATACCTTCCTGGTACTGGGCAACCCGATCACCGTGCTGTGGATGTCGGTGGTCTCGGGCTACCTGATTCATGCCTGGGGCTGGCGCGAGATGTTCGTCATCGAAGGCGCGCCGGCGGTGCTGTGGGCGTTTGTCTGGTGGCGCCTGGCGCGGGACAAACCCGAGCAGGTCGACTGGCTGAGCCGGCAGGAAAAAGACCGCTTGGCCGCCATCCTCGCCGAAGAGCAGAAAGGCCTGAAGGTGGTGCGCAACTATCGCCAGGCCTTCACCAGCCCGGTGGTGATCCAGCTCTGCGCGGTGCATGCCTTATGGAGCATCGGCGTCTACGGTTTCATCATGTGGCTGCCGACCATCATCAAGCAGGCGGCCGCCACGGACATTGTCACGGTCGGCTGGCTGAGCGCGGTGCCTTATGTCGCCGCCGTCGCCGCCATGCTCGCGGTGTCCTGGGCCTCGGACCGCTCCGGGCGGCGCAAGTCGTTTGTCTGGCCGCTGCTGGGGGTGGGCGCGCTGGCGTTCTTCTGTTCGTACTTGCTGGGGCCATCCCATTTCTGGCTGTCGTTCGCCTTGCTGACCGTCGCCGGCGCCGCGCTCTACGCGCCTTACGGACCGTTTTTCGCGCTGATCCCGGAAGTGCTCCCGGCCAATGTGTTCGGCGGGGCGATCGGCCTGATCAACGCCTGTGGCGCGCTGGGGGCCTTCGTCGGCTCGTGGATCGTCGGCTATCTGATCGGCCTCACCGGCAATCCCGGGGCGGCCTATGTGTTCATGACCCTCGGCGTGCTGTCTTCGGCGCTGCTGATGGCCGTGGTGAAGGTCCGACGTTGAGGTCACGCCGGGCAATACCTCTGGGGCAACCGTTGCGCCGTCTCACCGGGCGACGACAGAACCCGGGGCCGACGGCTGCCTCGCCATTGCGCCGGCCCACCGGGTAGATACCGGCAGTGGCCGCTCGGCCACTGCCGTCTGGGGCCAGGCTATCAATGGGCCTTGGCCACGCCCTGCAGCACCGTGCTGTTGGCCTGGCTATCGTGGGCCTTGACGATATTGCCCAGGGACACCACGCCCACCAGGCGTTTCTGGCGATTGACCACCGGCAGGCGCCGCAGCTGGATATCGGCCATGTTGCGGGCCACCTCGTCGACCTCCTGGTCGTCGAAGCAATAGCGAATGTCATTGCTCATGACGCTGCTGATCGGCATATCGCAGCTTTGGCCCTTGGCCACGGCACGAATGACGATATCGCGGTCGGTGATCATGCCGACCAGCCGGTCCTCGTTGTTCACCAGGATGGCGCCGCTGTCGATGCTGGCCATCATGTTGGCGACTTCCCGCAGCGTCTGTTCGGGGCGTGCGGTCTGTACGTTACGGGTCATGACTTCAGAGATCTTCATCATGCTTCTCCTCGAAAGGCCGGGCCGCGGTGGCCCGGCATGAAAGCAAGGGCCCAGGCCCTCGCAGGTAAGGCTCAACGATCAGCTACGGCCTCCACGGGCGCCGCCGGGCTGGCCGCCTTTCTTGTTGGCGTCCGATGCTTTCTGCCGACACTAATTGGGAGTGCCGGTATTTTTCAAAAGTTGAAATTTGTTCGGCGGCGTACGACGAGTGGTTAGCCGCTAGGGACAGGGCCTTCGAGGGTGCGTTCTGTCCGTCTTCGGCAAAGGTTTCTGAACGCCGCTCACCAGCCCCGATCAAGTGTGCTCGGCGCCTGCGACAAAACGCGTACGGCGAGCCAAGGCGAACAAGGCCAGGCCAATGACCAGGAACAGCCCGAGCGCGAGGTGGCTGGCGGTGACGATGCCGCAGGCGTCCACCAGCAGGCCCATGGGCACCGGCGTGGCGTTGAACAGGTAGACGGTGGCGTAGAAATACGCAATCAATTTGCCGTGGCTGTGCCGGGGCGCCAGCTGGTTGACCAGGCGGGCATTGCCGACGAACAGCGCGCCATAGGCATAGCCACCGATCGCCAGCCCCGGCAGGGCGAGGTACAGGGCCTGGCTGTAGCAGGCCAGGAGCAGGACCAGCAATGCCAGGCATTGGCACAGCCAACCGCTGAGCAGCGCCTGGCGCGCGTCCATGCGCTGGCAACAGAGCTGGCTGATGCCGGCGATCAGCAGATAGGCCGAGACCACATAACCAAAGATTCCGCGGTCCTCCAGGCCGAACACCTGCTGCGCCACCTGCGGGCCGATCACGAACACGCAGGCGGCGAAGGACCAGCTGAAGAACACACTCCAGGCGCACAAGTGAAAGGGCAGGCCGATGCCGCGCAAGGCTTGCCTGAGGCTGGCCGGGCGGGTGTTTGCCACCGCGGGTGCCGCCGCATCGCTGGCCGCCCGGGATGGCCAGAGGATCAGGGTCGCGACCGCCGAAGCCAGGCCGAGCGCGGCGATCAGCCAGAAAGGCGCAGACAGGGGGCGCAGGTCCAGCTGCAACGCCGCGCCGCTGACCAGGGGGCCCAGGGCCAAGCCCGAAACCATCGCCAGGGTCGCCACCAGGGCCGGCAACTTGTCGTTGTGCCCCGGGTTGAAACGCACCAGCGCCACATTCACCGCCGCGGTCATCACCCCCGACCCGAGGCCGGCCAGCAACCGCGCCGCACACAACGGGCCCAGGGCGGTGCCGTGGGCAAAGGTCGCAGCCCCCACCAGCACCAGCAGGCTGGCGGGAACGAACAGGCGGCGCAGGTCGCTGACACTGCCGGCGATCCGCGCCATGGCCACCAGGGCGATCAGCACACCGATGCCATAGGCGCCGAAAATCAGCGTCAGGTCCAGCGCGCTCAGGTCGAACTGCTCTTTGTAGAAGGGGTAGAGCGGCGTCGGAGCACTGCTGTTCATCAGGGGCACCATCAGGGACAGCGCCAGGCAAAACAAAAAGCTGCTCGAACGCCGTCCACCGGCAAGCGTGGATGCGGGCATAAGGTATGGGGTCCGTTGGGTATCGAGGTGAACGTCAGGGCGTCGATTCGGCGCCGGCAGGCTGCTGCGAACCGGCCAGCAAATGATATCGGGCACGCCGCCGGGCACCATGCGCGAAACCCCGGAGTTTGTTGGCCGGCGTCCAGGGCGGGTGCGGGTGTGTGGGAGAGAGGGAGCGGCTTAGCGGCTGCAACGCTGGCGAATGACCCGCGCCGCTTCATCCGCGAGGATCTGGTAGAGCGCCGGGGAGGGGTGGAAGCCGTCCCCGGCCATCAGGCTGGTGGCCGGCTGGAAGCGGGTCGCCAGCAATGCGCAGCGATCCTGGCCGGCCAGCAGTTCGACCAGCAGGCTGTTGAAACGCCGGGCCCTGAGGCCCAGGTACCAGCGCAGCGGCTGGGGCAGGGCGGGGAACAGGTGCATGGGCGGCACGGGCAGGAAGACGATATGCCGGGCCTCGAAGCGCTCGCTCAAGAGTGCGATCAGGCGCGAGATCCGCGCCTGCCATTCGGCCGCGACGATGCGACTGGTGACGTCGTTGACGCCGATGGACACCAGGGCCACATCGAAGGGCTCGGCCGGGCCGTCCTCCAACAGCTGGAACAACTGTCGCGAGTCCAGCCCGGACTGTGCCCGCAGCTGCCATGACAGCTGGAAGTCGCCGGCGAGACCAGCCACCAGCCGGCCGGCAATCGCCTCGTCCTGGGTAAGGGCGCCCACGCCCGCCGCCGCGGAGTCGCCGAGGATCAACAGGCGCAGGGCCGGCCCGCAGGCGTCGGCGTGCCGGCCTTGGCGCGGGCCTTCGGCCTCCGGCAACCTGGGGGTGACCCAGCGGGTGTACAGGCCCTGGGCGAGTAACAGCGGCCCCAGGGCCACCTTGGCGAACACGTCGGTCATGGGCAGTTACTCAGAAGGCATATTGCACCCGAGTGTAGTAGTAACCGCCAGTGAAGCCGAAGGGCGAGTAGCTGCCCCAGTTGTCGCCGAACGACGAGTTGCTGACGCCGATAGGGTCGGGGTACTTGTCGAACAGGTTCTGCGCGCCCACCGCCACGGTCAGTTGTTTGTCGAAGGCATAGGCCACGTCCAGGTCGGTGATCCACTTGGCCGAGTATTCGCGGTCCAGGTCCGGGTTGCTCGAACTGTTGACCTCGGTGTAGGTGCCGTAGCGGGTCAGTCGCAGGTTGACGTCGAAGTCGCGGATCGCCCAGTCGGCGGAGAAAATCATCTTGCTGCTGGGGGAGGTCTTGGTGAGCAGCGCCCGCGACTGGCGCCCGAGCAGCTGGAAGTTGCTGCCCAGGGCGCTCAGTTGCGCGGGGGTGTCGCTGACGCTGAGGATTTGCGTGTGGTTGTAGTTCAGCGCCGCGGTCCATTTCACCGAGCCGTAGCTGGCCAGGTTCTGCCGGTAATTGCCCACCACATCGACCCCGGAGGTGCGGGTGTTGGCGCCGTTGGTGAAGTACTGCGCGCCGGCGGTGGCGGGCACGCCGATGCTGTCGAGCAGGGCGGCGACGCCGGGGCCCTGGAAGCGTTCGCTGAGCACCAGGCGGTCGCGCAGGTTGATCACGTAGCCGTCCACGGTCAGGCTCAGGTCTTCGCTGGGGGTCAGGGCAAACCCCAGGCTGAAGTTGGTCGAGCGCTCCGGTTTCAGGGACTGCGCCCCCAGCGCCTGGGCGCCGGCCGAGTCCACCGGCAGGATCACATAGTTGTAGGACTGGTAGACGCCATTGATGGTGTCGAAGCCGGTCGAGCGGGCGGTGAAGATCTGATTGGCCAGGGACGGTGCGCGAAAGCCGTTGCTGATAGTGCCGCGCAGCGCAAACACCGGGTTGAACTCATAGCGGGTGCTGAGCTTGCCGCTGCGAGTGGCGCCCACGCCTTCGTTGTAATGCTCGTAGCGCGCGGCGACGCCCACATACCACTGCGCCACGGGGTAGAAACCCAGGTCGATGTAGCTGGCGACGCTGTTGCGGCTGATCTTCTGCTCATCCTCGGGGCTGATGCCATTGGTCACCTGGGCGCCTGGGTCGGGGCGTTGCCCGGCGCGCGGGTGGCCGGCGGGGAACACATAGCCGCCATCGATATAGGAGGCTTCGGAGCCGGCGCGGGTCTCGTAGCTTTCGCGCCGGTGCTCGAAGCCGAAGGCCAGGTCCAGCGGCTTGGCCAGGCCGATCTCGTAGCTGCGCTTCAGATCCAGGTTGCTGGTCAACTGGTCGGCGATGTAGATGCCGGAGGTGAACTTGTTCGGGGTGTTTTCCCCCAGCGACGGGTTCTGGTTGTCGTAGGTGCGCTGCTTGGCGTAGTTGCGTCCGTAGGTGCTGCTCAGGTCCCAGGCCCAGCCGCCGAAGTCCCCGCCCTTGGCGCCGAACGCCGACTGGAAGTCGGTTTCGTTGACCAGCCAGTAGGGGCTGTAGCCGTTGGGGTAACCATTGGGGCCGGTGGTGATGGTGTTGCGGCCGTTGGGCAGGCGGAAGTTCTGGCCGTCGTTGTTCTCCCGGGTGGCCAGGGTCGAGAACGAATACAGGGTCACGGCGTCGTTCAGCGGCAGGTCGAGGTTGTAGCCGACATCGGCCAGCTGGCTGCGGGGCAGGCCGTAGCCCTTGTAGGTGTGGTGGCTGGCATCGGCCTCGCGCGGGTCGGGCGAGCCGTCGGCCAGCGGGTAGTAATGGCGGCTGTAGCCGTTGCTGCCGGCCTTGTTGTCGCGCTCCTGGTAACGGCTGTCGAGGGAGACATTCAGCACCCCGGCCTCGCCGACCTGGAAGCCGTAGTTGAGCGCCTCCTGGGCGGTGCCGCGCTTGCCGTCGTAGCCCTGGCCGAGGGTGGTGTCGGAACTGCCGCCGGTGGTCTGCTTGAGGATGATGTTGATCACCCCGGAAATCGCGTCCGAGCCGTACTGCGCCGCGGCGCCGTCGCGCAGCACCTCGATATGGTCGATGGACGCCACCGGGATCAGGTCGAGGTCGCTGGGCGCCGCGCCGCTGTTGATGCCGTTGATGTTCAAGGTGGCGCTGGTGTGCCGGCGCTTGCCGTTGACCAGCACCAGCACATGGGAGGCGGTGAGCCCGCGCAGGGTCGCCGAGCGCACCACGCCGCTGGCGTCCCAGCCGGCGCGGTCGGGCAGGTTGAAGGACGGGATGAACTTGCTCAGCGCTTCCAGCAGGCTGGGTTTGCCCACCGCGCGCAGTTGTTCGCCGGTGACCACGTCGATCGGCGTCGGGCTGGTGGTCACGGTGCGTTCGGCGGTGCCCCGGTTACCCGTGACCACCACCGTATCGAGGGTCGGCGAGGCGCTTTCGGCGGCCGCCAGGTTGAACCAAGCCAGGCCGCAGGCAATCGACAGCGGCAGCAGTAACGGGCGAAACGCAGGCACGGCGTGTTGGACGGTTGAGCTGGGCATAAGCATGAAGCTCCTGAATGTCGGTTTGGGGCCGTGTCACTTCTTGCGAGCGGCGACGGCTTCGATTTCCACCAGGCCGCCGGGCAGCGGCAGGGCGACCACCTGCACCGCGGTGCGCGCCGGTTTGTGCGGCTGCTCGGCGCTGCCGAAGAACGGCGTATAGCCTTGCTGCAACCCGGCGAAATCCAGCTTGCCGCCCTTGGCCGGGTCGCCCACCAGGAACACCCGCAGCTGGATCACGTCCCCCAGGTCCAGGCCCTGGCTGTGCAACACGCCCTTGAGCTTGTTGAGGATCGAGGTGGTCTGGGTCGCGGTGTCGCCGTAGGCGGCAAAGGAGTCCTTCGGCGCTTGCGGGTCGCGCAGGTCGGCGAGCAGGCCGCTGACGAACAGCAGCTCGGTCTGCGCCGGCACCGCCACCGCCAGGGAAATCGGAAAGTTGGAATTGGGCAGGGCGATGCGCTTGATCTCGTCGGCGTGGCTGAGGCTGGTGCAGGCGGTGGCGGTCATAAGCAGTCCTGCGAGCAGTGTCTTGGTTTTCATCGGTCGGTCCTTTTTGCTGTGGAGAAAATGGCGGGAAAATCAGGCGGCAACGCCCGGTTGCAGACGTTCGGCATGGCGGCCGATCAAGGTCACGATGCGGCGCGCCGAATCGGCGGCGCTGTTCTGCCAGATGCCGACGCCGCCATGGGCCAGGGCGTCGCTGGCCAGGTAGGTGCGGCCCTGGGGCTGGTTGAGGATGTGGTAGGCCTGTTCGCCGACCTCGTCGTTGACGATCCACGGGCCTTTGCTGAAGGGCACCTTGGACCAGTTGATGGCCACCGGTTTTTGCAGCTTGGCGCTGTGCCCGGGGTGCAGCAGCTCGACGGCCTGGCGCGAGGAGGCGAACTGCTCGGCCAGGGATTTCTGGCTGAAGGCCTGGGCCGCCGCGCTGGTGTTGTAGGCGGCGATAAGGATGCCCTGGGCGCTGTTCAGCCGGTCGCTGGGGTACCACAGGCCTTTGACCTCGTGGTCCAGGTAGGACAGCCCGCCGAAGATGTTGAAGTCGGTTTCCCAGAAGCGCGGCGACTGCCAGGCCACCTTGTTCGCCTGGTCGCTCTGGGCGCTGAGGATCGCCTGCTTGAACGGCGTGCTGAAGTTGTTCGGCAGCTTGGCCAACAGCGGCAGGGGCACCGTGACGATGGCGTAGTCGGCGCTCAGGGTCTGGCTCTTGCCGGTCTGGCGGTCCTTGTAGGTGATGCGGCTGCCAAGCTCTGCGGTCTGGATGTCGCTGACCTCGGCGTGGAAGCGCACCGCGTCCTTGAGCTTGTCGTAGAACGCCAGGGGAATCCGGTCCATGCCGCCCACCGGTTGGAACATGGTCGAGGAAAACTCGGGGATTTCATCGAACACCAGCGCGCCCCAGAGCTTGGGGTTGAGCAGGGTCTGCAATTCCAGCGGCGCCCGGGTGATGCCGGTCTGCTCGCCCGCGCCGGGCAGGCGGGTGTAGCCCGAACGCACCGAGCCCTTGTATTGGAAGTCGGCGTTGAGGTCGCCATAGACCTTGAGAAAATTCAGCAGTGCCTGGCGGTCGTCGGCGCTCAGGTCCTGGTCCAGGGCCTTGCGGCTGACGCTGCGCGCCAGCAGTTCGGACAGCTGGCCACGGCTGTCGTTGACCGCCTGGCGCAGCTGGAACGCCGGCTGCCGGGCGTCGGGCAAGGCCAGGGCATTGCGGCTGCTGTTGACCAGCACTTGCAGCTCGACGCCCAGCTCGCGGCAATAGCCGAGAAGGGTCTGGTGATGGCTGGGAATACGCGCCGGGCCGGCGTTGAAGAACTGATCCTCATCGAAGTCCACGGTCTGGCTGACGCCGTCGTCGAAATCGACCTTGGTGCCGCGGCGCAGGGTCCAGTTGCGTCCGCCCACACGCTCGCGGGCCTCGAGAATGGTCACGCTGAAACCGGCCTTGCGCAGTTCATAGGCGCTGACCAGCCCGGAAATGCCGGCGCCGACCACCACCACATGCTTGCCTTTGCCGCTGCTGCCCAGTTGCAGCGGGTCGAAGCTCGCCGCCATCGCCTTGGGCGCAAGCCCCAGGGCATCGAGGGCGCCGACGGCGGTGGAATAACCACCGACGGCGGCGATACGGGAAATCAGTTGCCTGCGGGTAAAAGCCATAAGGTGCTCCTTGGCATGTTTGCCGATGAGGGGGTCAGAGGTCGTAGCGCACGGACAGCAAGAGGGTTCGCGGGTCGTTGACCGAGTAGTAGCGGGCGCCGCTGGACGGCACGTAGCCCACCGACTGCGGGTAGGCGCGGTCGAGCAGGTTTTTCACCGCCAGGGTGGTGGTCCAGTGGCCGTCGCCGGAGATGTAGCGGGTGTTGGCGTTCCAGAAGGTCTGCCGGGGGATTTCCTGGATGTCGTCGTTCAGCGCGTTGGCGTACGACTTGGTCTGGAACTGCGCATCGATGCCGGCCAGCCAGGTGCCGGGCAGGCCGGCGGGGATGGTGTAATTGAGGCCGACACTGGTGTTCCAGCGCGGTGAGAACACCAGCTGCTTGCCGTTGGCGTCGACCCCGGCGCCGCTGGCGTTCTCGAAGTCGTCGTACTGGCTTTGCAGGTAGCCGAGGTTGAAGGTCAGCTGCAGGTCGCGGGTCAGGGCGCTGAGGGTTTCCAGCTCGACCCCGTAGGTGTGGGCCTGGCCGACATTGGTGCGCAGGCTGACGCCCAGCGCCGGGTCGTAGGCGTTGGTCTGCAGGTCCTTGTAGTCGTTGTAGAACAGCGCCAGGTTGGCCCGCAGGCGACGGTCGAAGAAGTCGCCCTTGAAGCCGGTTTCCCAGGTGGTCACGTCTTCCGGGGAAAACGCCTGCTCGGCGGCGGCCCGGGTCGGCGCGCGGTTGTCGTAGCCACCGGCCTTGAAGCCCTTGGCCACGTAGGCGTACTGGTTCAGGTGCGGCGTCCAGGCGTATTCGAAGCCGAGTTTCGGGCTGGTGGACTGCCAGGATTTGCTCGAATCGGCACTGAAATTAGTGCCGGTGATCCGTCGATTGCTGTCGATCGCGTAGTTGTCGTACTCGAAGTTCTTGTGCTCGCGGGTAAAGCGCAGCCCGGCGATCAGCGACAGTTGCGGGGTGATCTTGTAGCTGCCCTGGCCATACAGCGCATAGCTCTCGGTGTGGGTGGTGCTGTACTGGCCCTGGCCGATCACCCGGTTGCGCGCCACCGAGTAGGTGAGGTTGTCGCGCTCGGCGTCGAACTTCTCGCGGTACAGGTACAGGCCGGTGCTGAAGCTTAGGTCGTCGTAGTCGCCGTTGAGCTGGAACTCCTGGGTGGCGTAGTCCTGCTTGTAGAGGATCAGGTTGTTCTGGATCAGCGCCGCCTGGCCCGAGTTGTCGTAGTCCACCGGCTGGTGGAAGGCCGAGTAGGCGGTCACCGACTTGAAGTTCAGGTGCTCGTCGATGGCGTAGATCGCCCGCAGCACCGAGCTGCCCTGGTCGAGGCGGTTCTTCGGATCGAGGCTGCTGTAGCTCTTGAACTTGTCGAAGTGGCCGTTGGCATCGAAGGGCGTGTAGCTGGTGGTGTCGCCCCGGTCGAAGGTGCCGGCCAGGGTCAGTTGCACATCCCAGGGCGAATCGTCCGGCTTGTAGCGCAGCTTGCCGCGGTACGACTGGATATCGACGTTGTTCACGTCCTTGCCACGGGTGGGGTTGGAGACGGTGCCGTCGCGGCTCAGGCGGATCGCCGAAAAGCTGCCGAACAGGGTGTTGTCCACCAGCGGTCCGCTGATCAGCAGGCGGCCGTTGCGGGCGTCGTAGTCACCGGCGCCGAGTTCGAGGAAACCCCGGGTTTCCTGGGTCGGGTCGCGGGTGATCACGCGGATCGCCCCGGCGCTGCTGTTGCGTCCGTACAGGGTGCCCTGGGGGCCGCGCAGGACCTCGACGCGCTCGACGTCATTGAAGTCGAGCATCGAGGAAATCGCCCGCGGGATGTACAGGTCGTCGGCGTAGACCGCCACGGCCGCTTCCTGGATCGGATCGGTCTCGCCGATGCCACGGATGCCGTAGGTCTGCGCGCTGTAGGAGATCGACTGGCGGCTGAGGGTGAGGTTCGGCACCTGCCCGGAGAGGTCGCGGATGCTCTTGATCTGCTTGTCTTCCAGGGCTTTTTCGTCGAACGCGGAGATCGCCAGCGGGGCCTTTTGCAGGTCCTCGGCGTGGTGCTCGGCGGTGACGGTGACCACCGGCAGGGCAGCCTTGTCGGTGCTTTCTTCGGCGTGGGCCGGCAACCCGGCCAGGTTCAGCGAGACGCCGGCGCTCAGGGAGACGGCCAGCGTCAGGTGGTGTGCGGTGAAGTGCTGCATGGTGAACCCCAGGTGTGTAGGTTGGCGTTGTTATGTTTTTTCGGGCAAAGCTGCGCCGGGGCCATGCTTTGAAAGCCATCGCGGCGGGGGCTTGAGCCGGTTTCAGGTTCGGGTGGAGCTATTGACCGTGGAGTGGTGTCGGCCGGAAAAAATGCAGTTCCGTGGGCCTCCACCTGGTCGGGTGGTCGGTGCTGGATGTAACAGTATTTGTATAAATACGCCGTGTAAAAGTCTGAATAGTTATAAGTTAATTATAAAAATATGTAATTTAATGCGATTAATAAATGCGTATTTC
>NZ_JACNDE010000049.1:0-43025 GCF_017351415.1 Pseudomonas sp. FW305-25
TCGATCCTGTAGGAGCGAGCTTGCTCGCGAAGCGGTAGCGGCCACACCGCTTGCCTAAAGCTTCTCCTCCAGCACCTTGTTCAACTGCGCGCCGTCGATACTCAGGGTCGCGGTGTCGAGCATGCCTTCCAGGTAGGCCTTGGCGATCTGCTCCTGGCGCTGCGCCCGCAGGGCCTGGGTCAGGCGTTCGCGCAACTCATCCAGGGTCGCCGTGCGGGCCGGTTGCTGCTCGGTCAGCCTGAGCACATGAAAACCCGCCGCGCTCTGCACCGCATCGGACACCGCGCCGACCTTCAGGCGCGCCACCGCGCCGCGGACCTCGGGCAGCAGTTGCTGCAACGGCTGCAACCCGGAGTCGCCGCCGCGCCGGGCGCTGTCGGGGTCCTGGGAATACTGGCTGGCCAGGGCGGCAAATTCACCGGGGGCGGCCTGGGCCTTCTTGCTCAGTTCCTGGGCCTGCTTGCGTGTCGCCTCCAGCGCCTGCGGGTCATTCACCGCGAGGAAAATCTGGCTGACCCGGTACAAGGCCGGGGTCTGCCACTGCGCCTTGCCGGCGTCGTAGGCCTGCTGCAACTCGGCCTCGCTCGGGTAGCCGGCCGGGACCTGGCTGACCGAGCGCAAGTAGTCGCGAAAGACAATCTGTTCAGTGGCCACCCGGGTCTGCAAGGCCACCTCCGGACGCTGGCGCCAGCCCTGGGCGTCGGCCTGTTCGAGCACGGCCTTTTCCGCCAGGCGCGTGCGAATCCAGTTTTCCAGGGCCGGGCGATTGCCCCGCAGCTGCTCGCGGGACGCCTCGGGCAACGCCGCGAACAGCGCCTTGAGCTCCTCCGGCGCCACCCGCTGGTTGCCCAGGCGCGCCACCGCCGGGCCGTCATCGACCGGGCTGGCTACCGCCACCCTGGGCTGTTGCGCCGCCACCGGATCGCTGCCCGGACGCACGCCCAGCCACACCGCCAGCGCTACCAGGGCCAGGGCGCCGACACCGACCACCAGGCTTGGCTTCTTCACTGCCCAGGCACCTCAACGACAGCCTCGGCGACGGCCTCGGGCGCTGCTTCAGGCATGGTTTCTGGCGTGGCTTGCGGCGTGGCTTCAGGCTGGGCCTGCAGGCGCGCGGCGTGCTGGCTGTAGTCGCGCAGGTAGACGATGAACTCCTGCAACAGCCGATCCCACAGTTCCAGCTGGCTGCGCAGGTGATCGTGGCCGACCCCGGCCACCACCACGTCCATTTCCATCACCAGGAACTCGCCCTGCACCGACAGCCGGGCAAAGCGCCGCGAGGCGTTCCACAGCTCGGCCAGGCCCGCCGGCAACTCGCCCTGGACCCGCAGCGCGCAGCTGAAGGTGAAGTCCACATAGCGGCCCTGTTCAACCCCCGCCGCGTTGCCGAAGCGCACGGCGTAGCCGATGCCCTGGCTGGCGCTGAGCAGTTGCACGATGCCGTTCTGGTCGGTCTGGTTGACCCGGTAGCCGGCACCTTGCAGCAGCTCCGTGAGGCTCTGCGGGGTGACGCTGGCGATCAGTTGCGCTTGTTCAGTCATGCTCGATTCTTCCCTGGTATTCAGTGGGTGCTCGCTGCCCGTGGGGCATCGAACTGGGTTTTGTACAACTCGTCACCAAAGCCCTGGGCCAGTTCCTCGAACTTGACCCGGGCGCCGCCGGCGAAGGGCTGGCGGATTTTCATCACCTCGGCCACGTCGATCTTCTCGTAGGCCGCGAGGATCTCTTTGGCCACGCCATACATCTGCTGATTCTTGACCGAACATTGCTGCACTTGTGTGTCACGTTCGCTCAATTGCGCCTCAAGCCTGGCCCGTTCGGCCTCTTTGGCCCGGGCCATGACCAGCAGTTCGTCATAGGCCTTCTTGAACTTGCCGATCTGCTCGCTGCTGGCGGCCATCTGCGCCTGGGCCTGGCTGTGCAGGTTCTGCTGCTGGCCGGCCAGTTGCTCGGCGACGCCACGGGCCTTGGCCAGGTCAGCGGTCAGTTGCTTGATCTGCGCCTGCGCCTGCCTGGCCTGGTTCTCGGCGGCGACACGGGCGGCGCTGGCCTGGGCCTGTTCGCTCTGCAGGGCCTGCAACTGCTGGGTGGTGCTGCGCAACTGGGTACGCAGGCGTTCCTCCATGCCTTCGGCGCTGGCCCCGCTGGCCGTCAGCACGCCCAGGGTCAACAACAGACCGCGCCCCAACCACAGGCAGCGCCCTGCCCTGGCTCGCGTGTTCATATCGAGACTGTTCATAGCAATGCACCCTTGCGCCCTAGAAGCGCGTGTTGATTTCAAGCTGCAAGACATCGATGTCGAACGGCGCGCCGTACACCGCCTCGGAACTCAGCCAGCGGCCGGTGGCGAAGACGTTCTTGGCCAGGCCGTAGTTGCCGCCGAGGAAATAACCCTTGGCGTTGGTGCCGCCGAGGTGGAACGAGGAATCGTTGAAACCGTCAGGCAGCGCATCGGGCTGGATGTACTTGTAGCCGGCGAACAGGTTCCAGTCGCCCTGCCTGGCCAGCTCCAGGCTATTGCCCAGGGTGAACTGCACCATCCAGGCGTTGGCGCCGCTTTCCAGCTCGCCGTTGCTGTCCAGGTTGTTGACGATCTGGCCTGCGGAGCGCTTGCGCATCTCGCCTTCGTCGTAACCCAGGTTGTGGATGTAGTTGGCCTGGCTGCGCAGCTTGAAGTTCTCCGGCAGGTCGGCGTCCCACACCAGGTTCAAGTCCAGCAGGTTGAACTCCGAGGCCAGGCCGACGAACTGCGGCTGCGGGGTGGCGGCCGGGTTGAGCGGGTTGGGCGTGATGTCACGCAACAGGAACACACTGTTGCCCTTCTGCATGAAGGCCACGCGGCTGCCGTCGCTGTCGCAGCCCGGGGCCCCGGCCCAGGGTTCGCAGGCGCTGGAGCGCTGGCCTTCGATATCGTCGAAGCGGTAGTAGGCCAATGCGCCCTTGAGCCGGTGGTTGCCGTTGATCGCCCAGTTGGCGCCGATCTGCGCGCCGTACAGCCATTTGTTGTCGCTTTCTTCCTTGTCGAAGCCGTTGCTGGTGGAGGTGTCGTTGGTGTACTCCACCGGGAACGCACCGACCGTGCCGAACAGGCCCCAGTCGCGATTGAGCTTGTGGTTGAAGATCGCCGCCACGCCGTCGAAGTTCAGGTCGTTGGAATACAGCAGGTCGGTGGAGAAGAACGGGTTGGCGATCCGCCCGCCGGTCAGGGTCAGCGCGTCGGTGGCCTTCCAGGTCAGGTAGCCCTGGTCGAGCCAGATGTCCTTCTTGCCGAACCCGCCGCCCAGGGTCTGGGTGGTGGACACCGGGTTGTTGTCCGAGCCGGTGCCGATGCGGATGCCGGCGGTCCAGTCCTGGGCGACCTGGGCCTTCATGCCCAGCCGGGCGCGCAGGCGGAACAGGTTCTCGCGGTCCTCGCGGGTGTTGAGCAAGGGCGGCAGGTTGGAGCTGCTGTTGGGGTTGACATCGTACGGGCCCTTGTCGTTGAGCTTGGCGAAGTCGACGATTTCGTTGCTGTTGCTGCCCGAGTAGTAGCGCGACTCGTCGCGCAGGCGAATGTCGCCGTCGAAACTGATGCGCGACACCCAGTCCGGGAAGGTATTGGGCTGGGCCCAGTTCTCCTGCTTGGCGGTGGCCATGACCTCGGCCTTGACCTGGTCGCGGATCTGGTCGCGGACGATGGCCGGCACGTATTGCACCCGCACATCCCCCGGCGTCGCCGCCGGGCCCGCCGCCACCGCGGTGCTGGCCTGGCGCGCCTGCTGCGCTTCGCGCTCGGCCTGGGCGATCAGGCCGTCGGCCTGTTCCTGTTTCAGCACGCCCTGCTGCACCAGCAAACGGATCAGATTGATCGTGGCGTTTTCCGAGGGCGCAGCGGGCGCGGCCGCTACCGGTCCCACCAGGGTCGCGATGACCATGCCGATCGCCAGGGACAATCGATTCACGTTGGAAATCATTTGCACACAGCTCCTTTTGGCAAAACTTGCATCAGTCGTTCGGTTAACCCGGACGCCGCCCCTGCAGGGACAGGCGTACAGGCAGGGTCAGGGAGGCCGGTGGCCGCTCCGTCAAATGCGCCGCGCCGCGCAAGGCGGCCAGCACCAGGGTGTCGATTTGCGGGTTGCCGCTGGACTTGACCAGCTCGACCCGGGTGATCTCGCCGACGGCGCTCAGCCAGACGTCGGTTTGCAGCGAAAAGGCCTGGTTGCGCAGGTCCGGGTTTTCCCGCAGCACGCGCTGGAAGGTGAAGGCCAGAAACTGGCTGTAAGTGCCGTTGCCCAGGCGCCCACCGCCGGAGCCGGCCATGCCGCCGCCCTTGCCGGCGCCGATGTTGAAAGCGTCGCTGCCGGCCTGGGCATCGCCATCCATCTGCATCGGATTGGCCAGGTCGTCCACCGGCGACGGCGGCGCCTCTTCCTCGGGCTTGACCTGCTCCGGCTCCGGGGTCGGTTCCGGTTCGGGCACCTTCTCCTCGACCGGCGGCTCCGGTTCCTTGGGTTTTTCCGGCGGCGGTGGCGGTGGTGGCGGCAGCGGGATGATGGTCGGTACCTTGGGCGCCTCCCGGCGCACGCCGCTCATGTCGTTGGCCCACTGCCAGAGCAGCCAGGCGGCGCCGGCCCCCAACAGCACGCCCACGCCCCACTTGAGCAGGCGCGGCGCCGTGCGGTTCTTCACTGGCGGCAACTGGATAGGTTGTTGTGCGGTCATGGCTCAGCCCTGGCTCGGTTTGCCGGTGACCAGCCCGACCTGGGACAGCTCCAGCCGGCGCAGCAGGTCCAGGACCTCGATGACCTTCTGGTACTGCACCGTGGCGTCGCCGCGCACGATCACCGGGAAGTCCGGATTCAAGGCCTTTTCCATGCGCAGGCGTTCTTCCAGTTCCGGCAAGGTCACCGGGTAGGCGTCGAGGAACACCTGGCCGCCGTCGTTGACCGAGATCGCCTTGGTCTTGGCCTCGGACAGCGACACCGAAGCGCTGGCCTTGGGCAGGTTGATCTGGATCCCCGAGACCTGGGCGGTGGCGGTGAGGATGAACATCACCAGCACCACCATCAGCACGTCCACCAGGGGCGTGATGTTGATGCTGTCCACTGGCGCGTCGTCATCATCGTCGTGGGAGGCGTTCACAGAAGCCATGACGTTTCTCCTCAGGCCGGCACGCTGGCGTTATGAGCCCGCGCGGGCGCGGCTTCACTGGACTGGCTGGCGCCATGCAACTCGGCCAGGCGGGTGATGAACTCGTCGACGAACACCCGCATGTCGGCGCTGACTTCCTTGTTGCGTGTGATCAGCCGGTTGTAGCCAAACAGCGCCGGGATCGCGACGAACAGGCCCATGGCGGTGGCCAGCAGGGCCGCGGCCATGCCCGGGGCGATGGCGTTGATGTTCACGTCGCCAGCCATGGCCGTGCCGAGAAACACCACCATGATCCCCAGCACCGTGCCCAGCAGGCCGATGTAGGGCCCGCCGGCGATGGCGTTGGACAGGGTCGAGAGCTTGGAACCGAGCTGCTGGTTCTCGCGGGTGCGCACGCCGTCCATGGAGCAGCGGATGGCCTCGATGGTCGCCGCCGAGACCGACGAGGTGTCGGCGCCCTGCTCGCGGCGGGTGCGGATCTCCTGGACTGCCACCTGGTACAGGCGCCACAGCGAGGAATGCTCCAGGCGCTGGGCCAGCTCGCGGTCGTCGGCGAACATTTCCAGGCGGGTGCCGACCCGGGCGAACTGCTCGCGGAACAGCTGGTTGGCACTGCTGACGCGGCCGACCATGCGGTTCTTGCGGATCATGATGATCCACGACTGGAACATCATCAGCACCAGCACCGCGATGATCACCCAGGCGTCCACCGGCACGGCCTTGAGCAAAAAGCCCAGGCTGCCGAAACCGAAGCCCGACTGTTCTTCATCGACGCCGTACACCACCAGCTTCGACTCGGCGCCCTGGGCCGCGGCATCGGCCAGCAGCAGGCCGGCGGGACGGGCCACCTTGGACAGGCGCAGCTCGTCGATGGCGCCATTGAACGGCAGGAAGGCACTGGCCTCGGCCGTTGCCCCTGGCGTTGATGCCGGCGGCAAATCGGCGCCGATGGCCAGCGGCGAATTGAACGCCGGCAGCGCCACCGCCAGGCGGGCGCTTTCGCGGCCATTGACCAACAGCGCCAGCTGGCTGCCCTGGGCGGTCAGGGCCAGGTGCTGCCACTGCCCGGGATTGAGCGGCTGGGTCGACACCGCGCGCTGGCCGTCGACCTCGACAAAAGGCACGCCCTGGTTGACCCCGATCAGCAGGCTGCTGGCTCCCTCACGCCGGGCCAGCAGCAACTGCTCGCCGCTGGCCTGGTCCAGGCGCAGCCAGGCGCTGAAGGTAAAGGCGCCGTCGGCGTTGTGTTGCAGCGACGGGCTGGCCGGCAACAACAGCGGCTGGCCGTTGAACTGCAAGGCGCGGCCGATGACCCCGTCGATGCTCGCGCCGGTGGCGTTCTGCGCATGGTTGCCGTAGGCCGTGGTGTCCTTGGCCGGGGTGCCGTTGGCACCGTCGAAGTGATAGAGGGCGACGTAGTTCGGGTCGAAGGTCAGCTGGCCGTTGGCGGTCGCCGGGGCCTTCTGGTTGCCGTAGTACATCCAGATGTCCTGGCGCTGGCCGCCCTCCACGTTCGGCACGTCGACCCAGACCAGGGCCATGCCCATCAACGGGTCGAAGCTTTCGATCTGGTGGTTGAACACGGTCTTGTCATCGGCGCTGACGAAGCGCAGGTCGGAGCCGTCTTCCTTGACCCCGTCGAAGCTGAAATTGCCGGTGTGCAGGCGCACCAGTAGCGCGGTGCGGCCCAGGGCCTGGTTGATGGCCGCGCCTTGCGGCGTGGTGTCGATCGAGATTTGCTTGCGGTAGTGCCAGTCGTCCTGCCACCACGCCTGGGCGGTCGCCGGGAGCACCAAGCCCAGGCAGATCAACAGGGAAATCAGTAAGCGCTGCATGAAAGTTACTCCGTGAAAGATCAAAACGTCGCCTGCACACTGAAGTGCACGCGCGAGTCCTGTTTCTGGGTGTTCGGTCCATCAAGCAGCGGGTAACCCCAGTCCAGGCTGCCGGAAAGCCATTTGCTCAAGCTGGCGCGGGTGCCCAGGCCGACGCTGGCCAGGCTGTAGTCGGCCTCCTGGTCGGGAAGCTCGTCGCGCAGGTACATCCGCGCGCCTTCGGCGAAGGCATAGAAGCGCCATTCGTTGACATAACCGCCCAGGTACTTGGCCAGGGACGGCGTGCGCAACTCCTGGGAAAACAGGTAGCCGTCGTCGCTGGTGCGCTCGGCCGCCAGGTAGCCGCGCACCGAGGTGGCGCCGCCGGCGGAGAACTGCTCGTTGGACACCAGCGGCCCCGAGGCCAGCTGGAAGGCGGCCTTGGACCCGGTCTGCCAGTCGTTGGCGAAGGTGTAGGTGTAATTCAGGTCGCCCTTGAGCACGGCGAAACTGGGGTTGGCGCGGTAGCGCTTGTAGTCGAAGTCTTCGTCCGAGCTGCCATAGCCGAACAGGCTGCGGGTGCCGGCCACCAGGCTCAGGCCGAGGCCCAGCTGGGAGGTCTCGGTGTAACGGAAGCCGTTGTAGGCAAAGGTGAACGGCGCGTACTTGAGCGGCACCTTGTCGCTGTCGCCGCCCAGGCTCAGCTCCTCCTCGAAGTCCTTGAAGTCCACCCCGACCGAGAACGAATTGGCCCAGGCGCCGCTGGCCGGCAGGCTATAGATCAGCGACAGGCCGTAGGAATGGCCCTTGCCCAGCACGTTGCTGCCGCCGATGGTGGCGACGTTGCTGTCGGACTGGTAGCCGGCGAACTGCAGGCTCCAGCGCTCGTTCAGCGGCGCGGTGTAGGAACCGGACCAGACCTTGGCGTTGTCCTGGTCCTCGGGCGCGGTGAAATAGGTCAGGGAAATGCTGTGGCCCAACTGCCAGAGGTTGTTGTAGCCGAGGCTAGTGACCGCCCGCAGGTGCTTGGTGTCGGCGCTGTAGTCATTGTTCAGGCCGACGCTGGCCTGCCACGGGTTCTGGTCTTCCACCTGCAGGTCGACGTCCATGGTGCCGGGGCGCTGGCCTTCGCGGACCAGCGGCATGACCTGGCGCCCGGGGGTCTTGTTCAGGCTCGCCAGCTGGCCCTGGACCTTGGCGAAGTCCGGCACCTCGCCTTCCTGCAGCGCCGGCACCTCGTCGCGGATTTCCACCGGCGAATAATGCTTGGCCCCCACCACCCGCACCCGCCCGACCTTGGTCTCGCTGACCTGCAGGTAGACGATGCCGTCCTCGACCTTCTGCTCCGGCAGCTCGACGAACACCGACTGGTAGCCGCGGGCCTGGTAGACCTTCTGCAAGGCATCGCGGGCGCCCTCGATATCGCTCAGGGCTTTCTGCGGGCCGAGGAAGGGATACACCGCTTCTTCGATGGCCCGGGCATCGAGCACGGTGTTGCCGCGCACGAAGTACTCATTCACATCCACCAGCCGCGCGGGCGCGGCCGCGCCTTGCGATGCGCCGCCTTGCACCGGTTCACCCTCCACCGGGCCGCCCTCCTCGGCCAACAACGGCTGGCTCAGCGCGACCAGCGCCAGCCAGCCGCACACCGGCAGCCAGCGCCTGGTCGGCCCCGGCCGCCCCCTATCGAACAGATGCTCCACACCGCCCCCTAGATTTCCAAGAATGTCCAACCGCGTCGAAACCGCCGTCGCCGTCTGTACGGCGTTTGGCCGCCTCAATTGCTCAAGGTCGATGTCGTGGCGTGTTTGGCCAGCCAGCTGTGCAGCAGCGCGAAGTTCAACGAGAACTCAGGCATTTGCAGCAAGGCGCCACAGAACACTTCACCGATGATTTTCTGGATCAGCAGCACCGCCCGCGCATCGTTCAACAGCGTGGCGATATCGCGGCTCAGCACGCCGAGGCTCCAGACCTTGTGGTTCAGGTCCAGGCCGACGAACCAGCGAAACAGCAGGTTGTAATTGAGCTGCTCGTACAACTGCTGCTCGCCGGGCACCGAGTACAAGAGCTGCAACAGCAGGATGTGCATCACCGTGCGTGGGGCGATAAGCATGCCGGGCTCGGCATCCAGGCCCTGGAGGATGTCGCGGTGCTGGTCGAGCAAGGCGTCGATCTGCGGGCGCAGCAACACCAGCGAATGGCCCGGCGGGATGTAGCTCGACACCTCCTTCAAGGCGCCCTGCCAGTCATCCTGGGAAACGATCCAGACCCACGGCGCCCCGTAGCGATAGACCGATACCGGCTTCTTGCGCGCGGCCTCGACTATCTTCGACAACCGCTGGTCCAGCTCCTGCATGCCCACTTTCGCGTAGCGTTCCATAGTCCCCATCACCTCACTCCCGGCGTCCCGCCTCGGCTCAGAACAGTGGCCAGAAGGCCCCCTCAAGCGCGTCACATATCCATGACGGGACTGGCGAAGTGCTACCGAACTTTTGTCACAAAAGCTTCATTCACCCCAGGAAGGTTCGGCCAGGACAGGCCAGAGGGCGCCAGGGTGCTCGGCTCGGAAATATGGAGTGGAAAGGTGGGGAACGGTGAACGCCACACGGCCGGCATGCGAGAATATCGATCCCTCAACCAGGCTATTGCCGACAAGGACACACCCATGACAGACCTCAGGCCCACGGAACCCGGGGCTGTCGACGCCATCGCCTACCAGCGGGCCTCCTCGGCCTTGCAGCGAGAATTCGCCTTGCTGCAGCGGCGCGTCTATCCCGAGCCGGACGTGCCTGAAGACGCCGAAACCGCCCCGCTGCACGCTCCCGTGTTCGAGACCTTCTCGTTCTACATCTGCGCACCCGACCGGGTGCTCAGCTACGCCGCTGTCGCCATGAAGACGATCGAGCATGCCGGCCACACGTTCGACATCGCCGGACTCAGCTGCGTCATGACCGATCCCGCTTGCCAGGGACAAGGCCTGGGCCTGAGGACCGTCGCCGCGGCCACACGCTGCATGGAACACAGCAACCTCGATATCGGCGTCTTCACCTGCGATCCACCGCTGGCGCGTTTCTATGCCCGGGCTGGCGGCTGGCCCATTGCGCCCGACGTAGTGCTGATCGGCAATCGGCACGAAATGGCGTTACGCAGCGATACGCTGGGTAAAGTCGTTCTGTTGCGCCTGTTTTCACCCAAGGCAATCGCGGCAGCCTCTGTATTGACCCACGGGGTCATCGACCTCGCCCTGCCGGATGGGCAGTTTTTGTAGTGACAGGGCTGGGGTGATGGGCAGGCCGCTGCTGCGCAGCAGGCATCGAGCGCGATCCCCCGTAGCCGCTGCCGCAGGCTGCGATCGGCCGGAACGGCCGCGACGTCGTCATGCCTTGAGAAGGACTAGATCAAACAGAACTGCCTGCTGCGTTGATAACCAGAAAAGCCTTACAAGCGGCGGTGAACTCGCCTTATTCCCGCCCAGCACAGGCCGGTTTACCTTCGACTAGTCGCCCAAATGGCGACCGGGTTTGGCGACCTGACACCAGAACTGATGCAAAACCTCCTGCTTGCAGGTACTTTTGCATCCGCACGACCGCTTGATGACGGCTGTGCGTGGGAGATCTTCGGGTCTGCCGGCTTTACTTCTGGTGTCGGTTCGCCAACCTGCGTACAGCCGTCACCCTTTTCGTTTGGCGACGATGGGGTGACAGCTCAGATAATCAACCAGAGGTGAGTTTATGAACCGTTACGTGCCAATTACCGGCCACGACTGCAACATCCCTTCCTTGCTTATAGATACCCAAGCGCCTATCGATATGCTGCACGATGCGGCCGCTTATCGCATACGCGCAGTGACCCAACTACTGGAAAGTTTTTCGGTAGCGGATGCCCCTCGACACGAACCTGTTCTGCTTCAGGAACTGACGCTGGTTTGCAGCATCATGCTGCGCGATGGGTGTGATTTGATGGATGTGGCGGGACGAAAGTTATAAGAATGGCTTTCAGTACAAGTAGTAATTCGCGATTTCAGGCCGCCAATTTTTAGTTGGTTTAAAGTTAAAAGTCGTCATAGACCACTACTCATCCAGCAATACGGAAAAGCCCACCCTGAATATAAAGCCACAAGGACTGCAACTAAGGTGAGACTGGGCAAGATAACTGAGAGCATTAGATCAAACAACAAAAGGGCGCCTAGTTACAATGAAAGAATAAAAAACATCCCAGCAACGCCAGGGATATTTATGACCCCCTCAAGGATATTTATAAACTCTCTAAAAACTGAGAAGTCAAGCTTTCTATTCTGAAGAATACAATACATTCACAATCTGCTTACCACATGCGAAATCCTACATCACCAACCACTTTCCACCAAGCCTAAACGTAGTTTGAGCAGTTCCTTTCTCGTGCCGACTACATCCCTTCTTTAATGTAGGAACGAAACACCCCATCTCCTTCATCCACATGGAGCCGACCGCACTTCGGGCAAGAATAAACTGTTTTCGCCCCCTCACCTATCGCATCATAAAACTCATCTTCGGACATGCTTCTAACAGAAAGCAAACTACCAATATCATCTATCTTTCTTTCTGAAATCAAGCTCATTTCAGACTCAGATGTTCCATTAGATAGATTAATTATATACCCACAAACACATGCAAATTTCGACATATTGATCATTTCCTTAAGGACGATCGTAGCGAGCGACAGAGCCGTCAGCTTTCTGAAAAAACAAAGTCTTTATGCTTTGAGCATTGGGTTTACCCCACATTCGAGCTGCAATTGAAGACATATCCTCACTTGATAGATCCGCCTGAACAAATACGCCACCCGCCTGATTTGATTTCTTCTCAATATTTTTAACTATATTTGAAGGAGACAAATTTTGCGGTGTATACACGTCAATCGCCCCTAGTCCATCAACCTTTAAATCCGCAGTACGTTGTCCCTGAACACCTTTCGATGATGCTGTTGCCAGGTGAGTAACATCGTAACCGAGACTTGACAACCCTTGTCCTGCACGCACTTCATTTGCATCAGGTATTGCACCTACCTCTACTTTTATCTTCCCTGCACCTGTTACTTTCGCACCAGCAATATTTTTCTCTGCCTCAACCAACCCCGCTAGATTACCTCCCTCTTTCGGCTTCAGTCCATTACTGGTCTCAAAATAAAGCTTGCCATCCGCAGCTAAAACTTCTGTGTTGCCAGTCTTGGTATTGATAACCCGGCGATAGCCCTCTGGTAACCCCCCCGTCTCATTGAAAGCAGCCCCTACTGAACCGCCTTCGCGATAACCTACCGGCAGTGCGGTTTTCTCCGCAGTGAGTGCTCCTTTAGTCGCAAGCGCATCACGCGACACCAACTCTTTCAAAAAGCCAGCAATGCTTCCCTTGCTTGCCCTACCTACCGGCAACACCGCGAGAAGCGCCTCTAGATCAATATCTGAGGTAACTCCACCAGTCGCGTAACGTCTCAGCGCGCCCCATTGGGCCTCCGTGAGTTCAGCATCGTTACTGATAGCCCCGATCTCTCGGAGCTTCTTGGTTGCAACTGACTCACCATACTGATCAATCCATTTATCAGGAACGACACCCGATCCATCCGGAGAGTTGTTGTAAGTGGTATTACTTGCAGAGTTGAACAGCAGAGGGTCCTTGTACTGCTTGGAGGTTGCACCAAATGCGTAAACCTTGTCGCCATTCGCAACGATAGGAGAACCATCCGCCCAAGTCAGAAGAACTTTTTCACTCTGTAGTTGCTTAACAACATCCCTGGCTCTATCAAGGTCCTCAGCCAGATGCACGCCCTCAGGGTTGTTCGGCCCATAACCGATCAAGATTGCCTGTAGCTGTTTATTAGACTGCGCATCAAGTTCGCCATCAGCGGCATAGGTGAGCAACATGCCCCAATCAAGGCCGGAACTACTTTTACCTAATGATGCTTCCAGCTTTTTAGCTTCTTCAGCAAGCCGTTTTTCCTCTAAAGCATGGAGTTTGCGGTTGTACGACTGCGCGTTACCAGCTATCTGAGACCCCAGTGCAACATCACCATTGACGCCAGCAGCCGCCAACAGACCGACGAGTTTGGAGGCCGCGTTCACAAGCCGATCATGCTCAGCTGGATTGTCACCTCTCAATAGCGGGCTCTTCTCAAGCGTGGTAATGAGTGCCTCATTATTTTGCCGTCAATCATCCGCCGGGCCGGTCGATAGGCGCCGGTCTTCTCCATGAATCCGGGCAGAAAATGGCAAAACCGCGGACTAGAGCCTTCGCCTAGGTCTCAAGGGGTGATGGGCACCTGTGTGGCAGGTCTGCAAAAAAAAGGGGCGATCAATGATCGCCCCCAAGCGTGTTGCCACGAGAGAACCTATAAAGTCAGTTGCCGCCGCTCCTCCTCGGTCAACTGCTGCCGCGCCTGATCGCTCAGCGGCCCGGCGCCCAGCACCTGCACCGGGCTGTCCGGGTTGTAACCGGGGTTGGCCCGGCTGGCGCCATCCTGGGTCGGCGCCAGGCGCTCCTGGCCGAAACTCAGCACCTGCACGCTAAACACCGACGGCATGTTCTGCCGCGCCGCCGCCTGCTGCTGGCGCGCCACATCCTCGGCGGCCTGGGTCGCCGAAGACGCCGCCGAGCTGGCCGACGTCAGGGCCCCGGTATTGACCGAGGCCACCACCGGAATCCCCGAGGACTTGCCCTGGGTCTGGATATTCGCCGCGTTGACCACTTGCAGGGCGGCGATGTTGACGTTGCCCGAGACTCGGATCCCCGCCTCGCCGGCATCGATGGTGCCCAGGGGCGCGATCAGGTCGATATCCCCCGGCGCCACCTCGGCGATCGGGTTCAGCGTGGCGATACCGGCCCCGGTGCTCGGCACCGACGGCGACAGGGTCACGTTGCCCCAGTTGTCGTACACACGCCTTGGCGGGGTATAGACCACGGTGGTTTTCGAGCCGCGCCCGGCGTTGATATCGCCCTCGGCCGACCAGCCGAGGATCGAACCGCCGAAGGTGGTCATGATCCGGCTCTGGCCCAGCAGGATGCTGCCCTGGGAATACAGCTGGATATTGCCCTGGCCCTGGGTGATGACCCCCGCCGTGGACGGTGGCGCTTCGCCCTCGATGCCAAACACCTGCTGCCCGCCCGGGGTCAGCATCTGGATATCGCCGCCGACATTGGTGTGCACCCCGGCGCCGCCATACAGGGTGATATTGCCCTGGTAGACAATCGGGTTGCCGGCCACATCGGTGTCCGGGAACAGCGCGGCAATGGCGTTGCGCCCGCGCAGATAGCTGCCCTGGCGCGGACCGTCGACCTGGTTGTACTCCAGGCCGCCGGCGCGCAGCTCGGCAAAATACACCTGGCGCGCAAACAGTCCCTGCTCCACCGCCGGCAAGCCGGCGAAGTAGGCCCGGGCCTGCTCGTCGCTGCCGCTGAAGCCGTAGCGCAGCTTCAGCCAGCTGGCCAGTTCCGTTTCGTAGGTCTTGGCCACCTTGCCCGGTTGCGCGGCCAGGGAAGCGCTGTCGCTGGCCAGGTTGGCCGGGTCCAGGTAGCGCGCGGCAAAGGCCGTGTAGTTCGGCCCACTGGCCCCGGCCCCCGCCTGCAGGACGATGCTCGCCCCCGGTCGGTTGTCGCCTGGTACCAAGGCGCCGAGGCTGGTGATCGACGCCTTGTCTTCCATGCGGATATCGCGCCCGGCGTTGATTTGCAGCAGGCCGGGCCCCGCGACATTGAAGCTGCTATAGAGGATGTCGCGCCCGGCCGAGACCAGGGAAATATCCAGCGGATCGTTGTGCACGAACAGGTTGCCGCTGCTCGTCCCCCCGCCCAGCAAAGGCACAATGGTTGTCGCCTGCCCCAACTGGGTGCCGCTGTTGACGATATCCCGACCGGCCAGCATCCAGACCGGCGCGGCCGCGTCGTACCAGGTCCGGCCCGGGCGCGAGCCGGAAGCGTTGAAGTTCAGTTGCTCGCCCGAGCGTATGCCCACCAGGTCGCCGGCCATGGCATAGAAGCGCGCCGGCTCACGTCGGCCGCCGAAGGTGGTCAGGGTGTCGCCGCCAAAGGCGAAGAGCGGGAAGCCACCCATGCCTTGCGTGGAAGACAGGCCATCGGGGCTGAGATTGCTCACCAGCAGGCGCTCGCCACCGCCCTGCTCGCGCCCTTCGAAGGCCGGCATGAACGGCGTCGGCAGCAGGCGGCTGTCGGCCCCGGACTGGTTGAGCGCATAACCGCCGGCGAAGATCGAACCGCCGGCCAGCATCTGCAACTGACCGTTGGGCGAAGGTGCCAGTACCAGGGAAGAATAAGACGAGCTCATCTGGCCAGCATCGGTATAGAGCGCCGAAGAACCGTAGTACAGATTGCCGCCCGGAGCCACGGCCCGCAGGATCGAGGGATAGATAAAGCGCCCGTCGGTCGGCGAGGTATTGAGCTGGGCCCGTGGCGTTATCCCATCATTGCTGCTCATGGCCAGTTCTCCGGCCTGGGTCGAAGGCGTCAGGTTGCCCCCCGCCGAGAACAGGTCGATGGCGGTATGCTCGGTCCAGAGCGAAAACCAGCTGCTACCGCCGCCCAGGTAGGCGCTGCTGTCCAGGCTGAACGCCGACGTATTGTGCTGCCGCGTACGGCCCGGGTCGACCGCACCGCCCAGCACCAGGTCGCCACGGGTGGTGAGGCTGACCGTGGCATCGCCGGGAATGATCACCAGGCCGCCGGTGGCACTGGCCACCGAGGCCGAATACGGATCGTAGGCCCGCACTTCGCGGGCGTCCTGGTTGAGGCTGAAGCGACCAAAATTCTGCTGGATGCCACCCATGGCCCCGGCATTGGCCTGCACATTGCCCCGCAGATTGATCAGGGCGCCGTTCAAATCATGGTTCTGCCCCTGCGCAGGCCCGCTGCGAACAACACTGGATGCCCGGGCGTCCAGGGAAGGATTGAGGCCGCCACCGATATTCAGCTTGAGGTCGCCGCCCCCGGTCAGGGTCAGACTGCCATCGGCGGCCACCCGCCCGGTGCTGCCCACCGCCAGGATCAGCGCCTCGCTGCGCGGCGAGTCTAGGGTTGTACGGTCGCCACGGCGTAACAGAGTGCCGGCATCGGCGCCGACCCGCACCTCGAGATTGCCGCCGCCCAAGGTGCCGACTCCAGTAAAACCGCTGACCTGAGGCATGGGCGCGCCTATGGTCGGGGTGACATAGGTCCCGAAGTTGATCCACCAGGCGGTCGGAACGGCCTGGTCCACCGCCGCCGAGCCGCTGCCCTGGCGCCATAGCCAGTTGCCTGCGCCGACACTCGACAGGGCAGTGCTGCTCGCGCTCCGCTCCCAGGTACTGCCCAAGGCATCGCCGCGCAGGCTGCCCGCCGTCGACAGCAACAGGTTGCCGCCTTGCTCCGGGTACCAGGCCTGGTAGAGGCTATCTCCTGCCACCAGCTTTTCGTAGGCCGCCACCTGCTCGTCGAAGCCGGCTTTGTAGTTGGCGTCTCTGTACAGATCGAGGCTGTCTTTGTCGTAACCACCCAGCACCGTGCCTTTGCTGCCCACGCCGCGGGTTGCCGCATAACCTGCGCCCATGGCCTCGGACTGGGTGCCGGCGGTGTAGACGCCGAAGACCGATTGCATGCTCATATCGCCGCCGGCGATCAGGTCCAGGTCGCCGGTGCCGGTGCGCAGCACGCTGAAGATCGGCGCCATGGCGCGCACCGCGATCACCTCGCCAGGCTTGTCGGGTTCGCCCGGCTCGCCGGGCTTGAAGACGCACAGTCCCGGTGCCCAGTCGCAATAACCATTAGCCAGATCTTCCGGTGACAGCGGCTGCCCCACTACGCCACCCAACCAGCTCCAGTCCGGGCTCTCCACCTCAGGTCCCCAGACCCAGCTATCACCATTAGGCTTAAAGACGCACAGTCCCGGCGCCCAGTCGCAATAACCGTTAGCCAGATCTTCCGGCGACAACGGCTGCCCCACTACACCGCCCAACCAACTCCAGTCCGGACTCTCTACCTCAGGTCCCCAGACCCAATTGCCCGACGGCTTGCCAGGAATGATCTCGCGATCCCTGAACAACGAGTAATGGGTATCGGCCAGGATCAACTGGCCATCGACCACCCGGGGCTTGACGCTGCGGGTATCGGCCGCCTCGGTATCGGCGCCACTGACCAGGCGCAGCGACCAGGATTGCGAGCCCTCGGGCAGCAACCCGGCGATCGCCCAGTTGCGCCCCTGGCTTTCGCCATCGGCCGGACGCAGGGCCACCGACAAGGCACCGTTGGGCAACTTGACGTCGGTCTGGGACGGGATCAGCGCGCCCGCTTTCAGCGCCAGATCGCCATTGAGGGCATAAGTGTCTTGCTGGCCGCTACTCGGATCGAGGGTCGCCGGCAACGCCACGCCCTTGGGCCAGAGCATGGCCTGCAAGGCGGTGCGCGTGGTCAACAGGGTCCCGGCGCCGAGCCGGGTGCCCACAGGCAGGGTCACCGCCTGTTCCAGCAAGGTGCCAGCGGCGTACAGCAGGCTGCCGTCGGCGGCGCGCACGTCAGCGCGCACGACGCTGCCAGCATCCAGGATCAGCGCTTGCGCCAAGCGACCCTCGGTGGGCAGCACCACACCACTGGCGAAGGTGGTGGCCTTGATCGGCAAGTCGTAGTTGAGGGTCTTGCCGCCCAGGAACAGCGTGCCATCGGCCAGGGTCACGCCCAGGCCCGGTACCACCAGCTCACCGCCGAACGGTTGCATGCCGGGCAGCAATACCCAACCGGCGTCGTCCGGGGTGGCGGGCGGCGGGGTAAAGCCATCGGTGACGCTGCCGCGCACTTCGAGGTTGCCGGCGGCGCGGATCGCCAGGCTGCCGGTCTCGCCGGAGCCGTAGACCGCGGTCCTGGCAAAGCGTGGATTGAGGCTGGCATAGCGGTAGCCGGACAGGTCCAGGTCGCCCTGGATCACCACGTCCCGCTCGCTGCTGATCTGCACCCCGGGACGCAGGTGCAGGACATCGGCATAACCACCGGCGGTCAGGCCGGCCAGCTTGCCGTCGAGCAGCGTGGTGTTGGCCAGCGCCGCGTCGATGAAGGCCGTGCTCTGGTCGTGTTTGAGGTTCATGTAGACCTGGTCGATCACCCGATACGGCTTGCCGCTGGCGGCGTCGTTGCCGTCCTTGAGCAAGGCGTCGCTGTCGCTGTCGTCATAACGCCAGATGCCATTGACCGCGATCGACCTGGCCCCGCTGATCTGCTGGCGGCCGCTGGCATCGATATCGATATCGCCGCCACTGACCCCACCCAGCCGAGGCGCATTGAGTTCCAGAGTGCCTCGGGCCTGGCCATCGTGCTGCCCGGGTTGGCTGCCCGGGGCCGCGGCGGTGCCGTGGCGCAGATCGATGCGGCTGCCCTCGGCCAGCACCAGCCGGCCCTCGCCCGACGTAAGGTCGACCACCGCGCGGTTCGGCGCATCGATGATCTTGCCGTAGCTGTCGACCCGCAATTGCGTGCCATGGGCATCGAGCAGCGCCGAACCGCCCAGGGTCAGGCCGTTGCGCGCCGCCAGGCGGATGCTGCCGACCTGCTCGCCGCTGGCATCCACGGTACCGAGCACCGTCAAGTAGCCATTGTCCAGGGACAGGTTGATCTCCCCCGCCTTGAGTTCGTTGCCCAGTTGCAGGTCGCCCTGTTTGAGCTGGAAGCTGCGCGAACCATAGACCTGGCCTTCGTTGAGGCGCTGGTTGAGGGCCGCGAAATCGCCCACGCCCTGGGCGCGGATATCCACCCCGGCTGCCTTGTACGGCACCTGTGTGCCGCCGGCATCGTAATGACCGGAGCTGCCGCCGAGGATCGCCCCCAAAAGCGCTACCTGGCCGGCCCCCGGGTCCAGGGCGATGGCGCTCAGGGTCCCGGCCTTGTTGTTCTGCGCCGACAGGTCGATCCGCGAGCCGGCGGCCTGGCGAATATCGCCGCCACGGCTTTCCAGGATCACGTCGCCGCCCCAGCTGTACTTGTTCAGGTCATTGAAGGGCACGGTGCGCCCGGCCAGGTCCAATAGGGCATTATCCGCCAGCACCAGGTCGCGCTCGGCCAGCAGGCTCAGCTTGCCGCTGGGCAGCACCACCGCGGTGTCCAGGCTGATGCTGTGCCCCTGCAGCGCCAGCTCTCCGCCCAAGGTGTTGATCGGCCCCGGCACGGCGCCGCCACCGGAAATACGGATATCGCCGCCGGCCTTGATCCGGTTCACCGAGCCTGCTTCGCCCGTCAGCAACGGGGTGACGATATTCAGGTCGCCGCCGCTGTAGCTGTAGCCCTTGCCGCTCTCGTAGGCCCCCTGGCTCTGGTAGACCGCCAGGCTGCCCTTGTGGTTGGCGGTCAGACGCTGGCTGGCGCTCAGGTCGACCGTGGCAAAACCCAGGGCCAGGCGATCGAAGGAGGCCAGGCTGTCAGGCTGCGATTGCGGGCCGTAGCCGAACTCGATGCGCTCGGCGGCTAGTTCCAGGCGGCCGCTGCCGGTACCGGCGCCCTGGTTGATCACCGTGCCTGGCAGACCGGCCGTGCCATTCCAGATCAGGTTCGCGGTGCGAATGCTGGCCACGTCCTCGGCGCCGCCATGACCGTAGATCGCCGGAGTGCCCAGGATCAGGTGGCTCAGGCTGGATTCGCCGGTGACCGGGTCCAGGGTGCTCAACTGCGTCGAACCATAGAAGTTCAGCGAGTCCCGGGCATTCAGGGTCAGGGTTTCCAGGGCCGGCGCGCCGCGCTCGCGGTCACCGCGCAACAATCGGTCGAGCACCTGCTGGTTAAGGGTCAGGCCGGATGCCAGGGTATTGCCCGCAGCGGCTTCGGCCAGGCTCTGGCTGCTGCCGACATTGATCCCACCCACCGCCAGGGTCAGGTTGCGGGTGCCATAACGCACCTCGTCCCCCAGTTCGAACAGATTATCGGTGGCCGCGGCCAGGGTGCCTTCGGAATACAACTGGGTCACGCCGCTGCAGCTGCCAGCACAGCTGCCGATGCGAATGCTGCCCGGGCCCACCACCTGGCCGTTCTGCGCCGGGGTTGGCGGCAGCAGGTCGAGCCAGCCATTGGACACCGCCAACAGGCTGGTCCTGCCGGGGTCGTAGATAAAGCCATCGCGGGAATCGTAGGCACTGGCGCCCTGCCCCAGAGTATCGATCCCGGCGCCCTGCTCCACCACGATGCCGCCATTGGTCCGGCCACTGAGGAGCATCACTTCGGGTGCCGACAGCAGGGCCCCCGAGCGCAAGGTCAGGTCGGCCAGGTTGGAGCTGAAGGCGATGTAATTGCCGCCCTGGCCATACTGGCGGGTACCGGTCCCGCCGATCCGCAGGCTGGCCGCGCCCAGGGCATTGAGCTGCGCCACATCGATCGAGGTACCGGTAAAGCCCGCGCTCGGGCCGCCCGAGACGATCTCCATTTGTGAGCTTTGGCCCAGTACGTTGGCAACGGTGCCGTAGCCCCCCTCGTCCGGACTGAAGCGACCGGTGCCGGCATAGGTGAAGGACGGTTGCCCGGTCTGGTTCTGCAGCAAACTCAGGGTCAGGCCCTTGGCGTCGGCGGTCAGGGCGGCGCGGGGAATGCCCAGGCGCGCCGCGTCGTTGACGAGGAATTGAGCTAGGGAAGTTTCGTTGTATTGGGAATAGCGGCGCAGCACATCGGCCGAGGTCAGGATCACCTGGCGCGACAAGCTGTCCTGGATCCCGGTATCGAGGACCGACAAGCGCCCCGAGGTACTCCAGGAGCCATTGGCCATGGCCAGGCCCGGCTGCTGGGCGGCCAGGCCGGCACCGCCGTTGAGCTCGACCCGGAACGCCCCCGGCAACAGCGCATAGGTCGCCGGCAACAGGGTATAGACCCCCGGTGCCAGTCCCGGCACCCCGGCCTCCAGGGTGATCTGCTGGCCGATCAGCGGGTCCAGGGCACCGCTCTGCCCAGCGCCAGGGGCATAACCTGCCTGGTTGCCAGGCACAATGGCGTAGACCGGATTGCTGGCCCGCCCCGGCAGGCTGAAGCGACCGTCGGCGCCGATCTGCACCAAGGGGTTGAAACGGGCATCGGTGGAACCGCCACGGCCGGAAACGAAGCCGGCGCCGGCAAGCTCGCCACCGCCCGACAAGTCCACCACGGCGCCACTCTGAACATCGATCGACTGGCCGACCAGCGTCAGGGACGGGGTAGCATTGAGTACACTCTCGCCCAGTGGCTGGCCGTCCTGATTCCAGGTCTGGCCGTCCACCGTACCGCCAAAGGGCATGACCAGCCCCGCCGCGCTCAGGGAGGTCAGGCTGCCGGGCAGCAGGCGCACGGTCGAGCTGTTATCTTCCGGGCCGCCGTTGAAGCCCAGCCCCAGGCTGCCCTGGGGTGCGCGAACCACCCCACCCTGGTCGATGCTCTGGGCGGACAGCAGCAGGCTGCCATAGGCCGAATAGGGCACGCCGGGGTCCTGGGCGCGGCTGCGGCCGATACTCAGGTGGCGGGCGCGGATCTCGGCACGGGCCAGGGTCTCCGGGTAGAGCTGCGCCACCGTCAGGTTCAGGTCGCCCGGGGTATTCAGGCGGGTGACGGAGATACTGCCAGTGGGGCGCAGCATGCGCATGTCCCCGGCGCTGCGCACATCCATCGTGGCGAAGCCGCGCTGGTCCAACTGCAACTGGCCACTAAGCAGGGTGATGTCGCCATGGGCGCCGAGGTTGACCTCATCGCGGATATCCAGCAATTGGCTGACCACGGCCAACTGCGCCTGGGTCGCCTGAGTCGAACTGCCACCGCGTACCACAGGTACCGTCACCCTGTTGTTAAGGGCACCGAGCTGGGCGACACCCGCCAGCCGCACATAAGGCGCACTGAGCCTGACCCGGGTATCGGCCGCCGCGCCTTGAGCCAGGCCCAAGGAAGCCGAATACAGCTGCAGGCTCTGGCCCAGGGCCAGATCGACATCGCCGTCGAAACTGATCTGGCCGTTGCTCAGCAGGACCAAGCTGCCAAAGCTACCGGCGTTGACCTGCTCCACGCTGAGATGGCCCTGTCCATAGGCCAACGGCCCCGAGCTTGTGCCATCGAGGGCCTGGCGACGCTGGCTGAGCAACAGCTCCCGCGGTACCAGCGGCATATCGCTGTCCAACCAGTTGCGATCATAGGACCCAGTCTCCAGAGCCACCGCCAGGCTGCCGCCCGCCGCCCCCTGGCCACCGGCGGCGGCGCGTAGGTCGCCGTCCAGATACAGGCCATTGAGCGAACTGAGGCTGATACTGCCGCCATTGCTGGCCAGGGTCATCGGACCGGTGCCCTTGATGTCCAGGGCAGCCTGGGCACCGGAGGCCTCGAGGCGCGAACCGGCCTTGAGCTGCACGAACAGATCCGGCGCCGCCGCGCGGCCAGTGGCCATATCCAGGGTGCCACCAATGACGATGCTGCCACCGTCACCGACCTTGCCGTAGCGCCGGCCCTGGGCATCCAGGGCACTGACCACATAGCCGGAAACATCCACCAGGGCATTGTGCCCCAGCAGGATCGAGCGCTGATGAGTACTGATCAGCGGCTCGCTTTCCAACCGCAGCGGTTGTACCGCACCGATCGAGACCTTGCCGCCATGGGCGATCAAGTGGCCATCGACGCTGATCTGGCCGACCCCGCGCAAGGCAATGGACTGGCCATTGTCCACCTGTACGGTGGCGCCCTGTCCGATGTCCAGAGCGACGCTGGCGATATCGGCAGTACTGGAATCGAGTCCCCCGGCCTGCAGGGTCAGGCTGGCACCGGCGCGCTGGCTCAAGCGGCCCTTGGCCGGGTCCTCCTGATAGGGCTCCGGCAGCCACGGCTGCAGGGCGCTGGCGGCCGGCTCGCCGGTGGCGACACGGGCCGTCCCGGCGGCCTGGACATAGACCGGTACCCGCACATCCACCTGGGCGCCCTCGGCGACTTTCAGCCCCTGATTGCCGGTGATGTCGTAGGCGCCGAAGCCCTTGCCGAAAAAGTCGCTGGCCAGGACCAGAGTCGTGGCGTCGGGCGCCGCTGCGCCACCGATCTGCACCTTGCCCGTTTGCAGGCTCAGGTTGCCACCGCCACTCACCCCATGGCCCTTGAGCTGGCCATCCAGGGTCAGGACGCCATTGCCAACGCTGGTGCCGGCATTGGCCGCCAGGGTCAGATCACCGCCCTTGCCACCACGCAGGCTGCCGTTCAGCAGCAGCGCCGCGCCGCTGCTGACATCCACCTGGCTGCCGACGGCCAGGGTCAGGTCGCCACGGCTGCGCAGGGACACACTGCCGCCATTGACAAAGGCCAGGCCCCTGTTGTCCTGCGGCGCCAGCAACAGGTTGCTCCACAGGCCGCTGGTGTCCAGGTGCGCGCCCTTGCTCAAGACCAGGCTGGCCCGGGATGCGGTGGAACCGATCAGGGTGTCCGTCAGGTCGGCTGCCGACGATGCCCTTTGCCGCAGCACGTTGCCCAGGGCAATGCGCCCGCCATGGCTGGTCAACCCGGCATTCACCTGGACCTGCGGACCGTGCAAGGCGATCTCCCCCGCCGGCCCGACCTGCAGGTCACCGTCGACCGTGACGCTCTCGTAGGCGGCGACCCGCACCGCGCCCAGGTCGAAACCGTTGAGTAGCCCGGTATCCAGTTGCAGCCGCCCCTGGCGTTCGCCCAGGACCGAGTCCAGTCCAATGTCCAGGGCCTGGGCGACCTGCCCCGGGGCCAGGACCACCTGCTTGAGGGTGCGGTCGGTGGCCTGCAAGATGTTTTGCAGGGTGCCGCTGTCCTTGTGCCAGAACGGTGTATAGCTGCCGACGAGCAACTGCGCGCCACGGGCCACGGCATTCTGCGCCTGGTCGTAGCCATCGAGCCCGGCCTGGGCGGCCTGGGCCTGGCGCTCGCCCTGGTAGGTGTTGCCGAGCAACTGGCCTTCGAGCACCGCGCTGCCGGTGCCGACCACCAGCTTGCCGGCATCGCGGCCAACGCTATAGCCGTCTTCGTAGCGCTGCTGCGGCGCAATCAGCGGGCTGTAGTAGTAATCGGTCTGGCCCCAGCGCGGGCTGTTGTCCTCATAACCCTTGTAGATACCGCTGTAAAGGATGTCGCCCGGCGCCCGGGACAACTCGTAGAGGCGCCCGTCCTCCCCCTTGAGCCAGGTCTGGCGCACCAGGCCGCCCTGGACATCGAGGGTGCCGCCGGACAGGTTGATGCTCGAACTGGCCTGGGTCACCACGTCGCGTCCGGTAAATGTCACGCTGCCGCCCTGGGCCATCCACTCGCCCACCCCGTGGGCCTGGGTCCCCAAGTAGCCGCCCACTTCCAACAGGCCGCCGCCGGTGTACCAGCGGTCCGTGGCGTAGCCGTTGGTCCCGGCCGGCACATAGACCAGTTCGCGCACATCGACCCACACATCGTTGTTGTTCAGGCTGCCCTGGCCGCGGTTGCCGGCGGCATCGCGCTGCTCGTTGCCCTGGATATTGACCTTGACGCTGTTGGCCTCCATGGCCACCTTGACCCCGACCGCACCCGCCACATCGATCACCGCGCCGTCGCGCACCAGGCTGCGCTGGCCAGCGCTGACCGCCACCTGGCCACCGGTGGCCAGGGTGCTGGAGCCGGACTGGAAGTCCACGGTGCCGCCACTGACGATCTCCACCCGCGACTGGTCGGTACGGTCGACCACACTGCTGAGGTTGTCGAAGGCGCCACCGATGTTATTACCAAGGCCGCCCAGCCCGGCCAGGCCAGCGGCGCGCTGGCTGTCCAGGGCGGTGCCACTGGCAGCGTCCAGCAGGATCGCCGTGTGGCTGCCCTGGCCCAGGGTCACGCTGGAACTGCTGTCGCTGGCCGAATTGAGCAGGTGCACGGTGCCACGGCTGTCCACCGAGGTGGTGGCCAGGACCAGGCCGTTCTGCTGCACCTGGTGGCCGGTCAGGGTGATATCGCCGGTGGCGGCCTGGATCAGGCCGTTGTTGCTGACCTTGCCGGCCTGGCTGCCGATCTTGCGGGTGCTGGCCACCTCGTTGCCGCGGGTGGTCGAGGTGGTATTGCCGGCAGTGCCAGCGCCCTTGCGGATATAGAAGCTGTCGCCGGCGGCCAGGGTCGCCTGGCCTTTGGGCGTGACCAGGCTGCCGGCGTTGTCCACCTCGCTGCCCAGCAGCAGGACATAACCGCCGGACTCGGTGGACACACCCGGCGCCCGGGTCTGGATCAGCGCGCCCTGTTGCACCTGGACCATGCCGGCGGCGTCGGTGAAGGTCGGCTGCGAGCCGCTGCTGTCGACATACAGCCCGCGCTCGCGGAACTGGCTGTCGCTGATGGTTGCGGCGGCGGCCACCAGGTTGCGGGTATCGACCTGGCTGCTGCCGCTGAAAATCACCCCGTTGCGGTTGACCAGCATCACCGTGCCGGCCGCCTTGATCTGACCCTGGATCTCGCTCGGCCGCGCCTGCGGGTCGTTGACCCGGTTGAGCACCGCCCAGTCGGCCTGCTGCTGGAAGTCCACCGTGGTGTTGCGCCCGACGTTGAAGGTTTCCCAGTTGAGGATGGCCTTGTCCGCGGTCTGGCCGATGCTCACCGTGGTCTTGTCGTCGGCCTGGGTCTGCACCGGGTTGCTGGCATTGGTCCAGCCCTTGGTCAGGGCATTCTCGTCGACCTTGAGCCCGCCCTCGCCCAAGCCATCGGGAATGCTCGAGGCCGCCACCAGGGCCGAACGCCGCCCAGCTGCCTGGGCCGCCTGCTGCGCGGCGATGGCCGCCACCGTGTTATTGACGTTGCTCAAGGACTGCTGCAACTGCTGGTTGGCCTTCAACTGCTGGGCCAGGGGCGGCGGCGAACCCGGCTTGGGCAGGCTCCCCGCGACACCGCCGACGCCCGCCGCCTGCTGCGCCGCGCCCTTGCTGGCGAACCAACCGGCGCTGAACGCTGTCTCAGCCTGGGCACTGCCCGCCACCAGCAACAGGGCAATGGCATGGGCCAGGGGATTGAGACGCAGGACAGGCAACGTCTCGCAGCGGCTTGCGGACTTCAGAACAGGGTTGGGCTTACCGAGGCGCATCGCTCATATCCTTTTACACAGTCGCGAAATAGGTCGGCGGCCCGCCCGCTGTCACGGACGGAGCGCTCAGGTAATAGGCAGTTGGCGCCGGCCGGCACCGAACCTTTGTCATGAAAACTTCATCCGCGTGTGGGTTCAGAGCGGACGGCCGATGCCGTTGCAGACGCTGGGGTAGTTCAGGCTCAGGGGGTTGGTAGTCAGCAGGAAGTTGTCGCGCACGGCCTTTTTCCAGAGCGCGTCCACAGGGATCAGGTGCTGGGCGTTCAACTGGGCGTCGGTGTTGATCTGGGGGTTCGGACCGAAGTGGCGCATCAGCAGGCTTCGCATCGCCGTAACGTCCCGCAGGTCGCGATAGCACTGGCCAAAGATCAGGTAGCTGTAGCCGACCATGGCATAGCCATAGGCCGGGTTGGCAATATCCGGTGCCCACTTGTGCGGGTCGGCACGATCGCTGGCGGTGGCCGGTGGCGTGAACTGCGCCAGATCGACCTGGCTGATCGCAGAAGGCGGCAACAGACCATTGATCCGCGCTACCTGGGCGTTGCTGGTGATATCCAGGGCCGCGGGGCCCGAGTAACCGATGGCGCCTTCGTTGGCGGCGACTCCGGCCAGCAGCGCCTGATCGCTGCTCACCGCCTGCCAGTGCCCGGGCAGCGGCCCCCGGTGAGCCGAAACGAACAGGTTGCCGATGTTGAAGGCCTGAGGACAGAGGCTGTTGAGGTGGCGCGTAAGGATCTCGCTGGTACCGGCGCGATCAGCGCGGTAGATCACCTTTATCGGCGTGCGCGAATAGGCCGGGTTGATCTCGTCCCAGGTGGTGATGGCGCCGGAAAACAGGCCGCAGAGCATGCCGCCGTTCAGGTCCAGGTCGGTCAACGGCTGGCCGCTGGCCAAGCGCACCCGGTAAGGAATCGCCACCGAGGTGATAGCCACCGGGACCTGGATCAGCGGGCCCCAGTCCGCCGCCGAGCCGGCAACGGCCCCCGGTACCTGGTGGTTACTGCGGTATTCCGCAAGCTCGTTGACGGTCAGCCGTGATTCGCTGATGGCGTAGTCCACGGAAAACGGCACAGAGGAGCCCGGGGTCAGTGCCTGGCTGTCATTGATCAGCAGCGCCTTCTTGCCGGCCCCGCTGCCTGCGGCTCGATAGGGCCCGGCTGTCGGCGGCAATACGCCCAAGGTGTTGTAGAAACCCTGCATCAGGTACGAACCGCCGCCGTCCAGAGCCGCCGAGGCCGGAGCAGTACAAAGGCCAGCCAAAGCCCCAGCCAGGGCAACCAATAGATATCTGGACATGGCAACTCCCTCTGTTGCCCGGGATGCCCCATGGCAACATGAAATTCGCGCGAAGAAAAAATCGGCAACGGCTGGCGCCGTTGCCGATCGGTGTTACAGGTACTAAGCCTCGGCCTGGATCAGGCTGGACGGCCGATACCGTTGCACACGCTGGCGTTGTTCACGCCCTGGGCGCTGGTTGGTGGAATGAAGGCGTTGCGAATGGCGGTCTTCCAGGTTGCGGTCAGCGGGATCAGTTTCTTGTCGATGATTGCCTGATCGTTGCTGCTGGCGAAGGTGGCGTTGTAGTGCTTGGTCAGGAAGCTGCGGATCGAGCTGACATCCGCGGTGTCCTTGTAGCACTGGCCGAAGATGAAGTTGGTGTAGCCAACGATCGAGTAGCCAGTATCCGGGTTAGGCAATACCGGTGCCCACTTGGTCAGGTCGGCACGATCGGCGGCGGTAGACGGAGGCGCAATGGTGCTCAGGGCGGTCTGCACGTTGCCCACGGTTGGCAGCAGGCCGTTGATGCGAGCCACTACAGCGTTGTTGGTGGCGTCGACATCTTCAGGGCCGACATAGCCGATGGCGCCGTCGGTGGAAGCCACAGTGCTGGCCATGGCGGAGCTGCCGCTGACACCGATCCAAGAAGCTGGCTCGGCACCTGGGTGGGCATTGGCGAAAGTGCTGCTGACGGAGGTGAACACCGATGGGCAACGGTTGTTCAGGTGGCGGGTGAGAATTTCCGAGGTCCCGCTACTGGTGGCGCGGTATACCACGCGAACCGGAGTGGTATCGGAGGTGCCGAGTACTTCACCCCAGGTACGGGCGGCGCCGTTGTTGCTCGACAAGGCCAGGCACAGTTGCTCGCTGGTCAGGTTCAGGTTGGTGGTGCCGGCCTTGTTGTAAGGAATGGTCACCGAGGTGGCGGCCGACGGGAACTGCAGCAGCGGGCCCCAGTTGGCAGAATCGGTAGCCGGTACGTCTTGGTGAGCGGTTTTGTAGTTGCTGATTTCAGTGGCGTTGAGTATCGAGTCGCTGCCTGCATAGTCCACAGTGGTACCAGCTGGCAGGCTGGAGGTCAGCGAACCGACGTTATTGGTCAGCACGGCAGTCTTGCCGCCGCCGCTGCCCACGCCGTAGTAGGTACCGAAACCAGGAGTCAGTACGCCCGGAGTGTTGTACAGCTGCTCAGGCAGAGTGGCACCGCCACCCACAACAGCAGCCATCGATTGGGCCGAAGCCAGAGCCGCTACGGCCATGGAAGCTGCGATCATAGTGCGCTTAAACATGAAGAATCTCCTTTCGTCGTGTGTATACGGAGGTCAATGGTTCTTGCATGACGCCATGGCGCTCAGATCCTCTGCCCTGCTCTGAGAGCGTTGTGCGGGGTGAGGCCATGGGTAAGAAGTTCGCAGTTTCCGGTGACAGATAAAGGAAAAAACCTCGGGAGAAAGGCCTTGATTTTCAAAAACTTTCTCGGGTGTCCGAGGGCCCTGGCGCGGGCTTTTCAGCGCAGGTGACAGCGAGGTGTCGCGGGGCCTTTTGCCAGCTCTTGGCCAGGCGCGGCGCGGGTCTTGGGTTGGGGGCGCTGGGGGTGGTTGTGCATGACAGAACGAGGAACCCGAGTTCGGCGGATTCGACGCTCGGGTGATGAATGGAGCACAGAAAAAAGTTGCCTGGGCTGACCCTTTCCCCTGTAGGAGCGAGCTTGCTCGCGATGGCCCTGAACCTTGACGCGGTTCTTGCCGAAACATCCCGCTGCCTTGAGCCTTTTTCGCGAGCGAGCTCGCTCCTACAGAAAAGCGAGCCGGCAATCGATGTCGTTACTGCACCAACTGGTTGATCTCGATGATCGGCAGCAGCACCGCCATGACGATCACCAGCACCACCCCGCCCATGACCACGATCATCAGCGGCTCTAACAAGGCGGTCATGCCCATGGCGCGGCGTTCGATGTCGCGGGACAGGGTTTGCGCGGCGCGTTCGAGCATGGGTGGCAGGGCGCCGGTTTTTTCGCCGCTGGCGATCAGGTGGATCAGCACCGGCGGGAAGACTTTTTCCACCCGCAGCGCGGCGGCCAGGTTGACGCCTTCGCGGACCTTGGCGGTGGCGTCGCTGACGCTCTGGCTCAGGCGGTCGTTGGACAGGGTCTGGCGCGCCGCTTCCAGGGCGCGCAGCAGCGGCACCCCGGCTCCGCCGAGGATCGCCAGGGTCGAGGCGAAGCGCGCGGTGTTCAGGCCCAGCACGAAGCGCCCGATCAGCGGCAGGCGCAGCACCCGGCTGTGCCAGTTCAAGCGGGCCTGGGGATTGCGCAGGTACATACGCCAGCTCCAGAAGCCACCCGCCAGCACGCCGAAACACAGCCAACCCCAGGCGCGGATGAAGTCGCTGGCGTTGAGCATCGCCAGGGTCAGCCCCGGCAGGTCCTGGCGTGCCTGGGAGAAGGCGCTGACCACCTGGGGCACCACGTAGCTGAGCAGGAAGATCACGATGCCCACCGAGACCAGCCCGACCACACCGGGGTAGATAAAGGCGGTGAGGATCTTGCCGCGCAGGGTGTTGCGTTCTTCGATGTAGTCGGCCAGGCGCTCCATGACCTGGGCCAGGTCGCCCGACTCTTCGCCGGCGGCGATCAGCGCCCGGTAGATGTCCGGGAAATCCCGTGGCCGCGCCGCCAGGGCTTCGGCCAGGCGCATGCCGCTGCGCACATCGGCGCGCACCGCGCTGAGGGTCTGGGCGATGTGCTTTTTTTCCGCTTGTTCGACCGTGGCACTCAGCGCCGCTTCCAGCGGCAGGCTGGCGCCCAGCAGGCTGGCCAGCTGGCGGGTGGCCCAGGCCAGGTCGTTGTCCGACAGCTTGGCGCTGAACAGGCTCCCGCCACCGGCCTTGGGCGTGTTGCTCTCGACCTGCACCATCAGGGCCGTCAGCCCGCGGCTGCGCAGTACGCCGAAAGCGGCGCTCTGGCTGTCGGCTTCCAGGTGCCCGGACTCGATCTTGCCGAGGGCGTCGGCGGCTTCGTAGCGATAGCGATTCATCAGGCGTCCCGGGTTACGCGCAGGATTTCTTCAGGGGCGGTGGCGCCGCTGCGCACCCAGCGCTCGCCGTCCTCGCGCATGCTCAACATCCCGGCGCGCCGTGCGGCGGCGCGCAGCGCCTGTTCGTCGGCGCCCTGGTGGATCAGGCTGCGAATGTCGTCGTCGATGCAGAACAGCTCGTGAATGCCGGTGCGTCCGCTGTAGCCGACCTGGTTGCAGGCCGGGCAGCCCACCGGGCGCCAGGTGCCAGGGGCGGTCGGGTCTTCTTCCTTGCAGTGCGGGCACAGGCGCCGCACCAGGCGCTGGGCCAGCACCCCGAGCATCGACGAGGCCAGCAGGAATGGCTCGACGCCCATGTCGATCAGGCGGTTGACCGCCGACACCGCGTCGTTGGTGTGCAGGGTCGCCAGCACCAGGTGCCCGGTGAGCGAAGCCTGCACGGCGATCTGCGCGGTTTCCAGGTCGCGGATCTCGCCGATCATGATGATGTCCGGGTCCTGGCGCAGGATCGCGCGCAGGGCCAGGGCGAAGGTCATGTCGATCTTGGCGTTGACCTGGATCTGGCTGATCCCCGGCAGGTCGTACTCCACCGGGTCCTCGACGGTGAGGATATTGCTGGTGCTGGCGTCCAGCCGTGCCAGGGCGGCGTAGAGGCTGGTGGTCTTGCCGCTGCCGGTGGGGCCGGTGACCAGCACGATGCCGTGGGGCTGGCGGATCAGGTGGTCGAGCTTGCCCAGCACCTGGGGGTCCATGCCTAAGGTTTCCAGTTGCAGGCGCCCGGCCTGTTTATCCAGCAGACGCATCACCACCCGTTCGCCGTGACCGGTGGGCACCGTGGACACGCGGATATCGATGGGCCGCCCGGCCACGCGCAAGGCAATGCGGCCGTCCTGGGGCAGGCGTTTTTCGGCGATGTCGAGCTGGGCCATGATCTTGATCCGCGACACCAGCGCGCCGTGCAAGGCTTTGCGCGGCGAGACCACGTCGCGCAGCGTGCCGTCGACCCGGTAGCGCACCACCGAATGGCTTTCATAGGGCTCGATATGGATATCGCTGGCCTCGTCCCGCGCGGCCTGGGTCAGCAAGGCGTTGATCATGCGGATCACCGGCGCACCGTCCTGGGTGTCCAGCAGGTCGGTGATTTCCGGGATGTCCTGCATCAGGCGGTCGAGGTCGACCTCGTTTTCGGCGGCGCCGACCACGGCGGCAGCGCTGCCGGTATCGGAATAGGCGCTGGCCAGCAGGCCGTCGAGTTCCTCGTCGCGCACCCGCTCCAGGCGCGCCGGGCCGAACTGGCGGCGTGCTTCGCTGATCGACCAGCCGGGGGTCGAGGGGCAGACCAGGAGTACGGCGCCCTCTTCGCTATGGCGCAGGAGGATGCGTTGGGATTTGGCCCAGGCGTAAGGGAGTTGGGGGTTCATGGGAGTAACTCCGGGGCTTGGGCTTGGCTGTGTGCAAATCCGGTGCTGCGGTCATGGCCACCTAGGGTTCCGCTCTTACAGCGGGGTGGGTGTACATATCCGTTGCTACGGTCACGGCCGCTGGCGGTTTCGCCCTTACGGCGAGTCACTTTGAAAAGCCCAAAGTAACCAAAGGCTCTTGCCCCAAGCGTCCGGTCCTCGCCAAGGCTCGGATTCCCTCGCTCCGGTCCTGCTCCGTGGGCCGCCGCCCCAGGCCATCCATGGCCTGGGGCGGCTAACTCGGCATCCCTGCCGAGTTGCCCACTGCGCAGAACCTCCACTCGGCCTCCCGACGGGGCAAGAAAATCAAAAACAACGCGAGGCGACCTGCCGGCCGGCCTGTCTGAGAACACGTTCCCTGTAGCCGCTGCCGCAGGCTGCGATCGGCTGCGAAGCAGACGCAAAACCATGCGCCTCGATCTGCCTGATACATCGCGTCGTCTGGTTTGGCGTGCGCTGCGCGCCCGATCGCAGCCTTCGGCAGCGGCTACAAGAAGCGCGTACAACGCGCTTGGCTTTGGCTTTAGCTGTGGCTTTTGATCTTGCCCTTGATCCACCCGCCCCTTTCCCAGAGGCCGAACGCAGGCGTTGCGCAGGGGGTAGCGCGGCAGGGATGCCGCGCTAGCCGCCCCAGGCCATGGATGGCCTGTGGCGGCGGGCCCCCGGAGCAATGCCGGAGTGAGGGCATGCCGAGCCTTAGCGAGGCACCGAATGGAGGGGCAAGACTTTTTGGTTACTTTTGGGGCGTTTGCCAAAAGTGACCCGCCGTAAGGGCGGAACCATAAGTCGCCGTTACCGCAGCAACGGATATGTACCCCGTCAGACACCCGGCGCATAAACGCAACAGGCGAACTCATTGCACCGGCACCGCTTTGATCCTCGCCCTCGGCGCTGGCGCTGGCACCGACACCGGCACAACCCCCGGCACCCCCTGCTCCGCCGTCGGCAATTGCGGCGCCTGCATGTCCGGCATGGCCCAGCTGCGGTCCGGCTGCAGGCCGCCCTGGGCGCGGCGCATGAAGTCGTAGCGGTTGAGGGTGATGCTGCGCCCCGCGGCGCTGTCGCGAATGATGTAGGGCCGCAGGAACACCATCAGGTTGGTCTTGTTGGTCGAGCGGCTTTCGTTGCGAAACAGCGCGCCAATCCCGGGGATAGTCGACAGCCATGGCACCGCGTTGTTGCTCTGGCTGTAGCCGTCCTGCAGCAGGCCGCCGAGGACCATGATCTGGCCGTCGTCGAGCAGGATGCTGGTGTCGATCGCGCGCTTGTTGGTCACGGTACCAGCCTGCACCGAGGCGCGCTGGTCGACGCTGCTGACCTCCTGATAGATGTCGAGCTTGACCGTGCCGCCCTCGGAAATCTGTGGCCGCACATTCAGCTTCAGGCCGACTTCCTCGCGCTGCACGGTCTGGAACGGGTTGTTGCTGTTGCCGCCACCGCCGGTGACGTAGCTGCCGGTGACGAAGGGAATGGTCTGGCCGACGAAGATGCTCGCCGCTTCGTTGTCCAGGGTCAGCAGGTTCGGGGTCGACAGCACGTTGTTCCCGCCCTTGCTCTTCAGGGCCCGGGCCAGCACCTTGAGGTCGAGGATCTTGCCGATCCCGGGGATGTCCACGGTGCCGTTGACCAGGCCGACGTTGAGGCCCTGGGGCAGCACGTCGATGCTGGTCTTGCCGTTGAGGTTGAGGCCGCTGCCGCCAAGGTTGGCGCCGCCGATGACGCCGCTGCCCCCCAGGTTGCCGGTCTGCCACTGCACGCCGAATTCGGCGGCGTCGTCTTCGTTGACTTCGACGATCAGGCTTTCGATCACCACCTGGGCGCGACGCTGGTCGAGCATGTCGATGACTTCGCGCAGGTTGCGGTACAGCGGTTCCGGCGCGGAAATCAGCAAGGTGTTGGTGGTGGCATCGGCCTGGATGGTCACGCCGCCGGCGCTGAAGGCAGTGTTCTGGTCGGAGGCCTGGGTGCCGCCCTGGCTGCTGCTGGAACTGCCGCCCTGGGCATAACCGTTGCCGGAGCTGCCGCCGCCGAGGCTGGAGCTGCCACTGGTGGAGCTGGTGCTGCCGCTCTGGCCGCTGCTGGAACTGCCGCCCTGGCTCATGCCGCCCATGCTGCCGAGCATGGCCCGCGCGTTGTCGCCGGTGCCGCTGTCGCTCTCGCCGGTGAGCAGGCCGCGCAGGGCCTGGGCCAGCTTGCCGGCCTGGGCGTTGCGCAGGTACACCACGTGCAGGTTGCTCGGGTTGCTCTGGGCGTTGTCCAGCTTGTAGATCAGGTTGCGCGCCAGCTCGGTGCGCTCGGGGCTGCCGGTGCGGATGATGATCGAGTTGGAACGCGGGTCGCCGACCACGCTGACCTTCTGGGTCGGGTCGGCGCCCTGGGTTTCCAGCAGCTCGGAGACCATGCCGGCGATGTCCACGGCGATGCCGTTCTGCACCGGCACCACATCGGTGTCCAGGGCGCTGGGAATGTCGATGCCTTCGATGATCTGCGCCACCCGGGTGAGGTTCTCGGCGTAGTCGGTGATGACGATGCTGTTGTTCCCCGGATAGGCGTTGATCGGGTTGTTCGGCGACACGATCGGGCGCAGCACCGGGATCAGGTTCACCGCGTTTTCGTATTGCAGGCGGAAGGTGCGGGTCAGCATGCCGTTGGCCGACGGCTTGCCAGCGTTGTAGATCGGCCCGCCGAGCAGCTTGGCGTCGGCTTCCGGCACCACCTGGGCCACGCCGCCGACATCCACCACGCTGAAACCCTGCATGCGCAGGGCCGCCAGCAGCATGTCGTAGGCCTGGTGGGCCGGCACTTCGCCTTCGCTGACCAGGGTCAGGTTGCCCTTGACCCGCGGGTCCACCAGGAACTGCTGGCCGGTGGAACGCGCCAGCGCCCGGACCACGGCCTGGATATCGACATCGACGAAATTCAGGCGCACCGGCTGATCGCCCAGGGGATTGCGCACCACCGTGCTGCTGGCGGCGGGAGCACCGGGGGCGCGTCCCGCACGGCTGATCGGATGCTGGAATTTGGGACGCTGGGTCTGTTGCGCCTGGGCCCGCTCCCGCTCGGCCACCACATCGCCGCCACTGCGATTGGTCTCGCCCAGGGGCCGCCCCAGTTCGCTGTCCACCAGCAACGGTGGCTGTGGCTCCTTGCTGTTACTGCACGCCGCCAGTGCCAGGGCCAGCGGCCCCAGCAGGAGCAAGGGCAACGCCTTGCGCGATTGGCGGGCGTAAAAAGAACCTGACCACTTCATGAAGCTTCCTTAGCGCCAAGCGCCTGATCCATGCGAACGGTTCCGGACAGTTTGCCTGCCGTGCCATCGATGTCGGCCGGCCCCGCGCGTTGCAGGCGGGCCTCCACCACTTCCAGGGAAAACTGCCGGGGATTGCCCAGCAGCCAACCGACCACGGCATCCGCCGGGGCCTCTTGAAAACTCAAGTGCCAGGCCTGGGGCTCGCCCTCGCCCGCCAGCTGCAACTGGTACAGCCCCTGCAGGCCGGCGGCATCCAGGGTCTGGCGCAAGGACTGCTCCAGGCTCTGCCCCGGCTCGCCGCCACGGGGCCCGCCGGCCTGGTGCAGCACCAGCTCCAGGGCTTCGGACTGGGAGCGCAGCTTGGGAATCTCGGCCTGCCAGTAATCGATCTTGTTCAGGGCCGGCTCGATCAGCACCAGCCACACCAGCAAGCCGCCCAGCAGCGCCGCCGCGCCGGCCAGCAGGCGTTTCTCGCGCAGGGCCAGGCCGTTCCAGTACAGCTGTGCCTGGGCGGCCTGACGCTGCCAGCGTTGCTGGTAACGGCTGAGGTTCAGCTTATTCATCCTCGTCTTCCTCGCTGTCGTCGGCTTCCATCGGCACCGCGCCGGTCGCCGTGCCTGTGGCGGCGCGCAGGGTCCAGCCCTGGTCGCCGGGGCTGGCTTCAAGCCCGGCCTGGGTCAGCAGGCCCTGCCAGCCGCTGTCGGGCGCAGGGACACGGGTGTCGCTGAGCAGGCTCAGCTGCAATTCGCCGTTCTGATAGTTCAACCGCTCGACCCCGCCGATCACGAAAGGCATGGCATTGCTGGCCTGCAGCACCAGGCTGTTGAAGCTGTGCGGAGCGTCGCCGCTGGCCCCGCTCTGCCGCGCCGCCAGTTGCTGACGCGCCTGTTGCAGGGGGTTGAGGATCACCGGCAATTCCGGGAACACCTGCTGCACCCGTTGGCTCATCTGCGCCTTGAGCTGCTGGCCCTGGGCCGCCTGGCGCGCGGCGTACAGGTTCAGGCCCAGGGTCCAGACCACCAGCGCCACCGCGCACAGCGCCGCGGCACGGCCCCAGCCCTGCTGGCGAGCGCTGTTGTCCTGCACCCCGCCGTGCAGGCCCCAGTCGGGTGCCTGGCCGGTCCAGCGGCAGCTGTCCGGCAGTTGCTCCAGGGCCGCTGGCGGGGCCGCCTCGCCTATCCATTGCAGCCCGGCGCCGTTGGCCAGCAACGCCTGCAAGGCGTCTTCGGGTAGCGGTTGCACACTGCCCTGCCGCGGGCTGTGGCGCAGCAACAGGTGCTGGTCTTGCAGGCAGGCGGTCAACTGGCCCGCCGTCGGCACCGGCAAGGCATAGGGCGCCGGGTACAGGCCGCGCAGTTTCAGGCCGGCCTGCTCCAGCACCTGGCCGAGCCGCGCTAGCGCCTCGCGCGGCAACCAGCTGATGTGCACCTGGCCGTCGCCGTCGCGCGGGCTGTGGGCCACGTACAGGCTGTCGCTGTGGCCGAGAATCAGCGCCTGGGCGGCACAGGCCACCGCCGCGCTGACCTTGGCCGGCGTCAGGGCCGGCAGCTCGATACTCGCCAGCAGGCTGTCCTCGGGGTGCAGGAAACACTCCAGCGCCGGCGCCTTGGGCATCTGCCCCAGTTGCATCAGGCTGGCTTCGCCGGCTTCCTTGACCTGGCCTTCTTTAACCTGGAGCCGGGCAAAGCTCACCCGGCTCTCGGCCGTCAGTGTGTGCAAGGGCGGCAGGCTGACGCGCAAGCGGCTCATACGCCCACCCGCGACCAGATCACTCGGGGCATGTTGTCTTCGCTGCGGTGCAGCAAGGCCAGTAGCTTGACCCGTCGCCGCTCGCCACGAGCCTGGCCTTGCAGGCGGAACCATTCGCTGGTGATACCGACCCGCACCGCGTCCGCCGGTACCTGCGGCATGCGCAGGCGGTTGATGAAGTCACCCTGGTTGATGAACCACTGGCCGCTGTCGCGCTCGGCGATCAGTGCCTTGGCCCGAGGCAGCGCCAGCCCCGGCACGGTCGCGGCGAGCACTTCGGCGCTGGCGGTGTTGCCGTTAACCCAGGTATTGGCCGGCAGGATGGTGACAAAGGGTTGCAGGCGCGCCAGCAGCTTTTCGTCGACGCCGTTCACCCCCAGCAAGTCGTCGAGACTGCGTAGCATCGGTTGCTTGGCCAGCAGCGGTTTGCGCGCAGCCTCGGGCGAAGTGTCGCGACCGCTCTGGAAACCGTTATTGACCGGCGCCGCCGTGCCTTCCGGGCTCAACTGCCGTGGGTAGGAAGCGATCACCCGCTGGCTGATGCGCTGGCCCAGGGTCGCGCTGACCCCGAGCAGCTCGCACAGGCGCTGGAAATTCTCTATCTGCAACGGGTCGAGGCGGTCGTTGGCCAGCAGGTTGCGCAGGTTGAACTTGCTCTGCTCATCCTCCAGCCGCCCCTCGAACGGCCCGGCGCCCGGCCCCAGGGCCGCGAGCTGGATCGGCCGCGCCCAGTTCTGGTCGAGGCGGGTCAGCACGTCGCGCTGGCGGTCTTCCCACAGGCGCTGGCGGCTGACCTCCATGCCGCCCTGCAACTGCCAGCTGCCCTGGACCCGTAGCTGCTCGCTTTCCAGCCCGCGGGTGAACAGGGTCTGGCGGGTCAGCATGCCGCCGGCGATCACCGCCACCACGGCGGCGATCAACAAGGCGCTGATAATGGCCATGCCACGCTGTTTCGCCGCTGTCGGCGAACGGGCTGTCATGGCGGCGCTTACAACTGCCAGGAGCCGATATCGGCATTCACGCCGTCACCGTCTGGCTGGCCGTCGGCCCCCAGGGAGAACACATCCACTTCGCCGTTGGCCCCCGGGTTCAGGTAATGGTAAGGACGGCCCCAGGGGTCGTTGGGCAGGCGTTCCAGGTAGGAGCGCCAGTTGCTGTTCTTGGCATCCGCCGGGCGTTCCACCAGCACTTTCAGGCCCTGGTTCATGCTCGGGTAGGTACCGTGGTCGAGGCGATAGAGCTTGAGGGCCTGCATCAGCCCGCCGATGTCCTGCTTGGCCGCGGTGGCCCGGGCCTGGTCCGGACGGTCGAGTACCTTGGGCACCACCATCGCGGCGAGGATCCCGAGAATGACCACCACCACCATGATCTCGATCAGGGTGAAACCGCCCTGTCCGCGTGGGCGGCGGGGCTGGAGGCGGGGCTGAAGATGAGGCTGGGGGTGTGACGTGAAGCGCACGACATCCATCTCGACGTTCCTTGGCTTGATTTCGATTCGTCGGGCAGTGTTACAAGAAAATATGTCAGTGATATTGACGTTGCTCGGGAGCGTCCGTAGCCAATCGGTCAAATTTGCCATGTAGCCTGCAAGCCTCCATTTGCGCCACGAGACGTCCATGCCGCGGCCCCGCCAGCCACTACTCAAACGACCCGCCGGACCGCCAGCCGCTAAACAGCGGGGGTTCACCCTGATCGAGGTGCTGGTGGCGCTGGCGATCATCGCCGTGGCCATGTCGGCGGCGATCCGCGTGGCCGGCTTGATGACCCAGAGCAATGGCTTGCTGCGGGATAGATCCATCGCCCTGCTGGCGGCCCAGTCGCGCCTGGCGGAGTTGCGCCTGGAAGGCCGCCTGCCACCCGGGACCAAGAACATCGAATGCGACCAGGGCCGGCTCAAGCTGCGTTGCGAACAGAACATCGCGCCCAGCCCCGATCCACGGCTGTCCCGGGTCAGCGTGCGGGTCCTCGACCGCAGCCGCGAGGCCCCGCCCCTGGCGCGCCTGGACACCCTGGTCGCGCGGACACCGAAAAACCCCAATCGTTAAGGAATAACCTTGTAGGAGCGAGCTTGCTCGCGATGGACGTTAACGATAATGCGTGTTGAGTGGATGAACGCGGCGTTCTCGGGTCCATCGCGAGCAAGCTCGCTCCTACAGGGGGCTTCGCTAGGCATGGCCTGCGTAGCACCGAAGGCTCCAGCATGCAGCCGCTTGTCGTACAGAACCATCACTGCCGGGTCAGCACCGGCAACGCCGGACTTTCCGGCAACTTGCTGACATCCAGCCGCGAGCGCTCGCCGCCGCGCTCGATCACCACCCCGTCGCCCTCGATGGCCACCAGTTGCACGCCCTGGGCCAGGCGCTCGCCCACCAGGAAGCTGCGCGGCGGCGCATCGTTGAGACTGAGGATCGCCACCGCGCCGCGGGGGCTGGCCATCAGCCCGGTGACCTTGATGTCCAGCGCCAGCGGCTGGTTGGAAAACCACTGCTGCGCCGGGCTCTGGGCCTGGGCGGCCAAGGCTTGCGGCGGCGCCTGCGGGGTGCGCGACTCGGCGGGGGTCAGCAGCAGCGACGACCAGGTCGCCACCCCGGCCACGATCGCCAGCAGGGCCACGGACTGCACCAGCTGCGGCGGGGAAAATCGATGGACGAATGCCATGGCAAGGACCTCCTGTTTGTCCGTCTTCGCAGCCTAGCGCGCAATGGTCACGTTTTTATTTCACATTCGCCGGGCAGGATGAAAACCGACGCACAGGAGCGCGCCCCATGACCCCATCCCGACAACAGGGCTTCACCCTGATCGAGCTGATGGTGGTGCTGGTGATCATCGGGATCGCCAGCGCCGCCATCAGCCTGAGCATCCGCCCCGACCCGCTGCAGGGCCTGCGCAAGGATGCCGAGCGCCTGGCGCAGTTGCTCCAGGTGGCCCAGGCCGAGGCGCGCGTGGATGGCCGGCCCATCAGCTGGCGGGCGGATGCCAAGGGTTTCGCCTTCAGCCGGCCCAGCGACGACGGCCGCGGCCTCGATCAGTTCAAGGACGACCCGCAACTGCGCCCGCGGCCCTGGGAAAGCCCGACGATCAAAGTGCGCATCGAGCCCGGCCCGCGGCTGGTGCTCAACGCCGAATGGATAGACGCGCCGCTGCAGGTGCAACTGTCCGACGGCCGGCACAGTCTGACGGTGCAACGCACTGCCACAGGCCAGGTCCGGGTGGTGGCACAGCCATGAGGGCGCGGACCAACCAGCGCCAAGGCGGCTTTACCCTGATCGAGGTGATGGTGGCGATCCTGCTGATGGCGGTGGTCAGCGTGATCGCCTGGCGCGGGCTGGACAGCGTCAGCCGGGCCGACAGCCATTTGCAGGCCAGCAGCGCGCAGACCGAGGAACTGCTGCGCACCCTGCACCAGCTGGAACGGGACGTGGCGCTGCGGGCCAGTGTCGAACTGATGGAGCCGGTGCCGGCCGGGGCCGATGCCGAAGCCGTCGATGTGCCGGCGGCCCTCACCGTGCGCAGCGCCGACAGCGGCACCTTCCGCCTGGATGTGATCCGCAGTTCGGCGACGCCCGGCGAGGGCCTGCAACGGGTGCGCTGGTGGCTCAAGGGCGACACCCTGTACCGCGCGGCGGCGCCGGCCCGCGATCGTTATCCGCTGCCCGCGCCGAAAAACGGCGTGGCGGTGCTGGAGCATGTCAGCGACTTGCAACTGCGGGTCTGGGATCGGGACAAGGGCTGGCGCCAGCTCAGCGGCAACCGCAAGGAAAACCCGCCAGGCCTGGAGATCCGCCTGGTGCGGCAGACGCCCCAGGGCGAAGAGCGTTATCGCCAGGTGCTGGGGCCGTTGGAATGATTGCCGCGTCGAGCTGGACGCCGCACCTGTAGCCGCTGCCGAGCCCGCGAGGCTGCGAACGAGGTGGGCGGCATTCCGACGAAGTCCTCGCCAAACCTGAGCACGCGGTTTTCCAGGAAAACTGGATTGCCCGGTTTACGACCGCTGCGCGGTCGATCGCAGCCTCGCTGCGCTCGGCAGCGGCTACAGAAACTCGCGCCCCCTCGAAATGGAGGCTTGCCCGCGATCCAGGCCACGCGGGTTGTCTGCACGGATGCTATCGCGAGCAAGCTTCGCTCCTACAGATCCAGGTGCCAGGTCTCAGCTCAACAACACCACGCCGCCCGGCAATTCGGTGCACTTGGCGCCGTAGGCGTCGCGGATCAACAGGGCCACGCCGGCCAGCTGGTTGAGGTTGAAACGCGCCTGCACCTTGCGCTTGCCCAGCTCGGCGTTGAGCAGCACCAGCATGCCCGGACGGTAGCGGTTGATCTCGTCGATCACCGTGTTGAGGGTGGCGTTGTCGAACACCAGCACCTGCTCGCGCCAGGCGATCACCGCCGTCGGGTCCACCGCCGTCGGCTCGCCGACCTGGCGGCTGTCGTAGGTCAGCTGGCGACCGCTGTCCAGGCGGATCAGCCGGCCCGCGACCTCGACCTGCAGCGCGCCATCGATGCAGGTCACGCAGACGCTGTGGTTGGTATTGCGCACATTGAAGCGTGCCTGGGAGGCGCTCAGCCAGCCGTTGCCTGCCTGGACTCGCACCGGCAGCGCACTTTGGCTCAACACCTCGACCTCGCCTTCGAGCAGTTCGATGCCCTGCCCGCCGTCGGCCAGTTCGCGCCGGCTGATGCGGGTCTGGGTGTTGAGTTCCAGGCTCAGCCCGTCCTCCAGTTCGACCCGGCGCTGCTCGCCGACCTCGGTGCGGTAGTCGGCGCCCAGCCCGGCAAAACCGCCGGGCACCGAGACCCGCACCGCCACCAGGGCCACCGAGGCCGCCAGCGCCCCACCGAGAAAGGCCCGGCGGCCGAAGCGCCGCGGCTGGGCCTGTTGCTGGCAGTGTTCGGCGGCCGGCTTCAGGCTGTGCCACAGCAACTTGGCCTGCTCGAAGGCCTCGGCATGCTGCGGGCTCTGCGCGCACCACTGCTGCAAGGCCCGGGCGTCGGCCGCGGTGGCCCGCCCCGAGGTCAGCAGGAGCAGCCAGTCCTGGGCCTCGTTGCGCAGCCGGTGGTCCGGTGTCGCCCGAGAAGTGGAGATACTAAAGATGTTCAAGCGTGCGGGTACTCACGGATTAATCGGGGCCTTTAGTGACTAGGACGGTTTTCCGGCGCCGGGACCGAACCGCTGAATCACTTTTCTTTCAAGACGCGAGGCGCAGTGGCCCAGGGCCGCCTTGATTTCCTTCTCGACCATCCGTGTCGAAATGCCGAAGCGCTGGGAGATTTCCAGGTGCGGCGCCTCCTCCAGGCGTGCAGCGATAAAGATCTTGCGGCGGCGCGCCGGCAGTTCGTAGAGCGCCTTGAGCAGCGACTGGATTTCCTTCTGCCCGCCCACCACCCGCGACGGGTCCAGGGCCTCGTCGCTGATCTGCAGCAGTTCCTCGACCTCGCTGCCGGTGAGCAGCCGGGCATCGGCCTCGCGGCGGTCGGCGGCGATGTTCAGGGCCATGCGATACAGGTAGGCATTGGGCTGGGCGAGGTTCGGCGGCTCTTCCATGCGGTCGACCCGCAGGTAGGTTTCGTGCAGCACATCGTTGGCCAGATCCTCCGAGCCCAGGCGCCGGCGCAGACGCACCTTGAAGTCGTCGTAGGAGGTCAGGAACAACCTGACCATCGCACTGTGCCCGGTATTCTTCATGCCCCGGAGGCTCCCTGGCGTTGTCTGCAATCCATGCGTTTTCCTGCGCTGTCGGGTATCAGAAGCAAGGTCACTGGCTGGCGCAGCGAACTTGGCGCGGGTCGTTCGACCCAGGTTTCACTGAGGCTCTGCACCAGTGCCTCGTCGCGCCGCAGATCGCCGGTGGTGGTGACCAGGCGGCTGTGCTCGATATGCCCGCCGCGGTCGATCCACAGTTGCAGCACCGCGCGATAGCGCCCCGGCCGGGTCAGTTCCGAACGGCACAGGCCGGCCTCCACCGCGCGTTGCAGCGCACTGGCGAAACTGTCGCTGGCCCAGGCCCCGGCACTGCCGCCCGCCCCCTTGGGGGCAGGTGCATCGCTGAGCTGGGCGACTTGCAAGGTAAAGGCATCGGAACGGGCGTAACGGGCCATCAAACCACTTCCTGTCAGCAGGCGACTCAGGGCGTCCCGGGCGCTGTAGCGCCCCTGGACCCGTACCGAGCGACGCCCTCGGGTCAGCTCGCGGTCCACCAGCACCGCCATCCCGGTCGAGCGGCTGAACAGTTCAAGCGCTTCGGCCAGGTCTTGCGCAGCGATGTCCAGGTCCAGCAGCCGGTGC
>NZ_JACNDE010000005.1:0-270189 GCF_017351415.1 Pseudomonas sp. FW305-25
AATAAGATACCGCGAACACCCCAAAAGCGGTCATTCGCGAAAGGTAGTAATCGGCCAAAAGCGGACATTGGCATGCTACCGCTGTCGGCCAAAAGGAGCCGATGGACTGAGCGATAACTCATTTATAGCTATGCTTGAGTTACTGCCGGAGGGGTAGTAGAGACCCAGGCAAAGCGCGTCTGACATCAGTGTACGGCGGGCCAAGGTGCGTCATCCGTGCATGTGCGCGCTGATCGAAATTGGCTCGTGATCACTGCCGTCCTCTTACCACAACGCAGTGGCAGAAATTCACTACGTCTATTGGAGCGCGGCAGGTGCTGGGCTAGAGTCTCAGAAATCATCAGCCCGGCGAATTACCTTCAGCCGTTACAAGGAAGAGGCTATGCAGATCCAGTATTTGGAGATCGCGAATTTCCGCAAGCTCCTGTCCGTTCGAATCGACCTGGCGAGCACCACTACCCTGTTGGTCGGGGCCAACAACAGTGGTAAGTCCTCCGCAATGTTGGCGTTGCGTAAATTCCTGCTCTCGAAAGCGACTGCTTTTCGCCTCCAGGATTTAACGCTTGCCCACCTCACGACCATTAATGACATTGGTGCCGAGTGGGAAGAGGCTGACGAAACCTTCGAGATACCAGCGGCAAACCAGTGGACGCATTGGTTACCCACTCTCGATCTATGGGTGGAAGCCTCGAAAGGGGAGCTGCACTACATCAAGGATCTGATTCCCAATTTTGCCTGGAAAGGTGGCTGCGTCGGGATGCGTTTTCGACTTGAGCCCAAGGACATGGCCAAACTCTTCACCGATTACCGGAAAGAGCGTAATCGGGTCAAAACGCTGTTGCAGGAGATCTTGAGCAAGACCGAGGAAGGAAAAACCCCGCCCACGCTGTCACTTTGGCCGCAAAGCCTGCATGACTACCTTAACCGGCGCTTGGGGGCGATGTTTACCATACGCTGGTATCGTCTCGACCCGGCGCAGCTCTGCGAACCGGATCCCAAGACTCGTCACGCAAGCCTGCAAGCACTGTCTGCGAATGCACTTCCGCTGGAGAGTAATCCGCTGACCGATCTCATACGCGTGCACGAGATCAATGCGCAGCGCGGCTTCGGTGATAGCGCCGAGGAGTCCATCACTGAGGGGCGAGGTGGTTCAGGGAAAAAACTGACTGAGCAGTTGCGTGCTTACTACAGTCGGCATCTCGATCCTGGTGACAGCCCGGATATTTCGGACTTGGAGGCGCTTACAGCCATTCAAGCTGCACAGTCGGCATTCGACTCCCGACTAACCTCCAGTTTCGCTCCGGCCCTTATAGAGGTGGCAGGTCTGGGCTATCCGAACACTACTGACCCGGCAATCAGGGTAGAAACCCGGCTTTCTCCTACGGACGGCATGAACCATGAAGCTGCGGTGCTGTTCGAGTTGGATTCAGTCGCAGGCGCACCCGGCGCTCCTCCCATGCGCCTCCCCGAAACATCCAACGGCCTCGGTTATCAGAACCTGATCTCGATGATTTTCCAGTTGATGGCATTTCGGGATGAGTGGCTGAGGAAGTACAAAAATACCGAGGAGCAGTCCGACGCCGGCATCGAGCCGATCCACCTCGTGCTGGTTGAGGAGCCTGAGGCTCATCTTCATGTCCAAGTGCAGCAGGCATTCATCAAACACGCCTATCACGTCCTATGTAATGAGCCGCTTCTCAAGAAATACCCGAGGCTCAAAACACAGCTGGTGGTCAGCTCTCACTCCAGCCATGTCGCTCACGAGACGGATTATGCAAACCTTCGGTATTTCCGAAGGCTACCCGCAGGAATGGCCGGTGTACCCATCCCGGTGTCCACCGTTTCTAACTTGAGCGCAGTGTTCGGCGACAAAAACCGTCACAGGCAAACCAAGGAGTTCGTGACTCGTTACTTGCGGGCGCAGCATGCCGATCTGTTCTTCGCTGACGCGGTGATCTTGGTTGAAGGCGCTGCGGAGAGAATGATGTTGCCGCATTTTTTACGCAGTCAATTTCCGTTCCTTGATCGTTGCTACATTACCATCCTGGATATTGGAGGCAGTCACGCACATCGCCTGAGGCCATTAGTCGATGCGCTGGGAATTGTGACCCTGGTTATCACGGATTTGGACGCCGGACTGAAGAAAACAGCGGTACCCGTCAAACGCAAGGCCAAACAAGAAACCAACAACCCCACCTTGCGTAGTTGGGTGAGCGCCCTTGGAATAGGGCACGATGTCGACACCCTGCTGGATCTGGATGAGAAGCAAAAATCGCAGCAGATAGATCACTTGTTTGCGATCCGCATTGCGTATCAGACACCCATCCACATCGTTCTGCCTAAGACTGAAGGTGAAGCCCAGGCGATACCCAACACGTTTGAGGACAGTCTGGTGCTGAGCAATGTGCAGCACTTTGCAACGAAGCAGGGGCGGGGTCTGACCAAGGCCTTCGCCAAAGCGCTGCGTGATTCTGCAACTGTAGACGACCTAGGTAAGGCTTTGTTCGATGCGCTCAGGTCGGGTGACAAGGCGGAGTTCGCGCTACAGGTGCTTGGAGATCCCGACTTCGCCAAGGTCGCTGTTCCAGAGTACATCCGGGAAGGGCTCGTCTGGTTAGAGGAAAAGCTGCAGAAGAAGAGCAAGGAGCTCTTGATTATCCCGACGGCCAGTGTTGAGGTGACTCCTGAATGAGTGCCATAAAGGATGTCGCCGATGAAGTAACGTTGACTGCGGATGACGTTATCCAGGAATGCCTGAATCTGGAGACGCCACGCAGTTTCTTCCTATACGCCGGTGCCGGCTCAGGTAAGACCCACTCACTCGTCGTAGCGGTGAAATCACTCAAGGAACGTGAGCGTCAGCGCCTCACGTTTGAGGGGCGGCAAATAGCGATCATCACGTACACCAACGCAGCCTGTGAGGAAATCGCACGTCGCCTTGAGCACGATCCGTTGGTAGAGGTTTCAACCATTCATGCTTTCTCTTGGAAGATGATCAAGGGCTTCAACGACGATATTCGTGAATGGTTACGTATCAAGCTTGCGAGCGACATTGCTGAATTGGACGACAGGCTCGGTCGGGCGAGATCAGTGAACAAGACGTCCCAGGCTAACCAGTCGAGCCGGGATAGCAAAGCTCGTCGTTTGGCGGTCCTGGATGAAATTCCTGAATTTACCTACAGTCCGACAGGAGACAACGTAAGTAGGCAATCGCTGAACCACAGTGAAGTCATCCAGATGGCTGCAGCGTTTTTACCCCAGCCGCCTTTACTCGATGTTATGGCGGATCGGCATCCGGTGCTGCTCATCGATGAAAGCCAAGATACGAATGGCGCTCTCATGGATGCATTTCTGAAAGCTCAGGCAGCGATTCCTGGGAGATTTTGCCTAGGACTGCTCGGCGATACGATGCAGCGTATCTATAACGACGGGAAGCTAGGGCTTGATGAGGCGATACCATCAGATTGGGCCAAGCCTGAAAAACGTATCAATCGCCGTTGCCCGATTAGAGTTGTCAAATTGATCAATGATATCCGCGCTGGTGCCGATGATCATCTGCAGATACCAAAGCAGGACGCTGCCCAAGGTGCCGTGCGTATGTTCTGCACCCGGCAAGCGCCCGGGCAGGATTTCAGCTTGGAAGACCAGATCGCTGAGCAAATGGAAGAGATCACAGGTGATGCTCAGTGGTCCACCGGCAAAGATGGCCGCAAGACGCTGATCCTAGAGCACAAGATGGCTGCCCGTCGGATGGGGTTTGAGGGCGTGTTCGCTCCGCTCTATGCCGTTGCACATCTGAATACCGCGCTGATGGACGGTACGCTACCCATCCTCAAGGTTTTCTTCGATGGGGTCGCTCCAATCGTCGCCGCAGCCAGTTCGGATGATTTCACGCTCATGGAGGCGGTGCGGCTGCGCTCTCCTTTGCTTGATCCTAAGTACCTGGAGGCTGCTGGCAACAATCAATTCGAGCTGCTGGAGTCTGTTGGAGTGGCGACCCATGCACTCTGCGAGATGCTCAGAGATAACAATCCCTTGATTGAAGAGGTTGCTCAACTCCTCCAGAGTTCGGGTTTGCTTGCGCTGCCTGATCGACTCGTTGCTGCAATGGATCAAGGTGCCACTGCAGACCCAGCACCAGAAACGTCCGATCGTGAGGCGCTTGAAATCCATGCTTATCGGGTTGTCCTGGGGCGTCGTTACTCAGAGATGGCAGCCTTCGCAGGATACGCAAATGGCCTCTCGCCGTACGGTACCCACCAGGGCGTCAAAGGCCTGGAGTTTCCCCGGGTGATGGTCATCCTGAACGACGAAGAAGCCGGTGGTTTTCTGTTCAGTTATGAGAAATTGCTAGGTGTTACACCTGCCTCCGCCACAGATATGAAGAATGAGAGCGAGGGTAAAGACACGTCGCTTTCACGCACACGAAGGCTTCTGTACGTCACCTGCAGTCGCGCAGAGGAGAGCTTGGCCATCGTGGTCTACAGCGCTCAGCCGGAGGTTGCGAGGGAGAGAGTCATTGACGCTGGCTGGTTGACAGCCGAAGAGGTCGTAGTGCTTTAAAGCAACTCTTGAGGGGACGGGCACAGGCGCTCAGGCCCACATTATGTCACTAACGTACTTTGTCCACTGAAGAGTCATGCAAACGGATCTCAAACACCAATGCGCCGTCCTTTCCGAAGAACTGTTTCATCGCACATATGCAAGCAGGAAAGCGGCTCACAGGGAATCCAGAGGACGAGTTATTAGATCTACCGATCAAGGCACAATGAATAACCTCGGTATTCATAGACGCCGCGATCGACCCGTTTGGGGCGATACTGTGCGTTCGCTAACGTCTGCTTTTGGCCGATTCCAGCCTATCGCGACGCTCAGCAAACGCCCCCATCCCGTCTCGCATCCGCCAGCCACTCCATCAACCATGCTGTACAGCTCCTTGGCGCTGTAGATCATCGACCCGGCGCATCGGCGACGTTGATTTCGTAATTGAAGCGGTTTTCCCGCGCCACTTCCTCGTCCAGGATGCGGTAGCCGTTTTCCATTAGCCATTGGCGCAGCCGCTGTTGGGATGCTGGACCGGGCGCTCCTGGCCGCTGTCGAGGATGTCGCGAATCGTCCAAGAGGAGATGTACCTGACCACGCACTCTTGTGCTTATATCGCCCGTCTCGAAAAAGGCCAGGAACATCAGGATGAAGACCCAACGGCTGCCAGCGATGCCGCGCTCATGAAAACACTGTTGATCGCAACCGCCCTGACGCTGCTGGCGGTGTTCTATGTCGGCTACTACCAGGCGCTCGAGGATGGCGATATAGAGACGATCGTGTTTATAAAGCAGCATCCGACGCTTCAAATGAAGTTCTACAACCTGCACGCCAACGATGGCGAGATCAGGAGAGTCGAGCGCCTCACCGAGCAGGAGCGACGCTGGATCATCGACTACTGCCGCTACCGGCTGGGCATCGACACTGCCTTGACCCTTCAGGACGATGTGGAAACCTGCGGGAAAAAATAGCCATGGATTGAACGCCCGGAATGCTCCGCCGGCCACCGCTTAATCACCGCCATACCGATACACCGTCGCGCTCCAATAGCGGCTGCCGCCATTAGGTGTCTGGCGAACCCATCCTTGTGCCTCCAGTTGCCTGGCGATCAGTCGATTCATGAAGCCATGGCCGAGCGTTCGAGGCATCGTTCTGGTGCCAGTACGAAACTGTAGACATGCGAGGCGAGACCAGCGGCTTTGAGGCTCGACGGTCACGCCATCGGCAACAAGTCAGTCTTCGGCCATGGCGCGGGCGTGTCTTGCACCCAGGGTTTCAAACCAGTCGCGGTCGCGGTACCACGCCACGGTGTCGCTAATCGTCAGCTCCAGCGCTCGAAAGTTCAGGCCCAGTTCTTGTTCGCTCTTGCGGTGGTTGAAACGGCTGCGATCCTTCTCCCGGACCAACAGGCGCAAGGTGGCCAGGCTCAGCAGGATGGGCCTGCCGGTCAGGCGCGCGTAGACCTCCTGCACCGCCGCCAGGGTGTAGAGAAGGGGCAGCGGCACGTAGCGAGCAGGGGTCTTGACCCCGGCGATACGCCCGAGTACAGGCATCAGCTCGGCCATGGTCATGTGCCGGCCTGCGGCCAGATAACGTTCGCCTCGCCGCCCGTGCCTGGCCGCGGCAATCTGCGCCAAGGCCACATCGCGGGCATCGACGACGGAAAAGCTGCCGGGGATCAGCCCGGGCAACTTGCCGTGCAGGACATCGTTGACCAACTGCCCCGAGGAGGTCGGGCCCAGGTCGCCAGGGCCCCACATCCAGCCCGGCAGGACCATGCAGGCCTGCATCTCGGGATGGGCCTCGAGGAACGCCAGGACGGCACGGTCGGCGAGGATCTTGCTGCGGTAGTAGCCATCCGCGTTGGCGTCGGCGCGCAGGCAGCTCTCATCGATGGAGCTGCCAGGCGCACCGTCGAGCACGGCAATCGAGGACGTATGGATGAACCGGCGGATACCGGCGCGGTAGGCCTGGTCGAGCAGTTCCCGGGTGCCGATGACATTGATCTTTTCCAGTTCCTGCCAGTGGCTGCCGCCCTTGTAGTTGTCGCGAAAGAACGCCGCGGTGTGAAACACCGTATCGCAGCCTCGCAGGGCCGCGGCGAAGGCCTCGACATCGCCCATGTCGCCAACGACCAGTTCCACGCCCGACAGGTTCTTGAACTGCTGTTCACCCTTGGCCCTCGAGCGCACCAGGGCCTTGACCGCGCAGCCACGCGCGAGCAATTCACGCACCAGGTTGTTGCCCAGCAGACCGGTGGCGCCGGTCACGAATGCACGACGCATGGCTCAACCCTCACTCGGTTCGGCTGACGGCATCAACACCGCGCTGTCGAAGAACACCTCTTGATGGATGGCCAACCCGTCCTTGAAGGTGAAGTGTGCGGCGTAGTGCACGGCAATAAAGCGTCCATGGGGCGCAAGCACTCGGTCCGGCAGCACCAGGGGCGCTGCAAAGGTGCCGCTCAGCATGGCCGTCAGCGCCAGACGATCGGCCCCGACGGCGAACGGGTTGAAGATCACGTGGGCATCGGGGAAGGCTTCGAACAACGCGGTTTCTCGTTGGCGCATGGCCTCGCGGCCCACTTGTATCCCCATGCCATCGAGGTAGGTGAAGTCTTCGCTCACCAGCGCCAGCAGCGCCTCCACATCGCGGCGGTTGAAGGCATTGGCGGCGTGTTGCGCATAGTCGTTGGGGCCAATCGGCATACAGTCCATTCCAGTCGTTTCCAGGGCCTGTAGATATACCGTCGAGCCCCCTCTCGAAAAACAGCGACTCCTGCATAATGGCTTTGCATATATGCAAATCAGGGAGCAGATGAAACATGGTGTCGGAAGCGAATTGGGACGATCTTCGCCTGTTGTTGGCCGTCTCGCGGCGTGGCAGCTTTCTGCAAGCGGGCCAGTTGCTGGGGATCGCGGCGTCTACCGTGTCCCGTCGGTTGACCCAGCTTGAGGAGGCGCTGGGCGAGCCGCTCGTCGAGCGTGGTGTCGAAGGATGCCGGTTGACCTCGCGGGGCCAGTCCCTGGTGGAGGTCGCCCAGGCGGCGGAAGCGGGCTTGAGGCGGCAAACCGTAACCGGCCTGTCCGCGCTGGACAGCGAGCTGTCGGGCAGTGTCCTGGTCAGTGCGGGGGAGGGCTTTGCGTCGTGCGTGCTGGAGGCTGCGAGTCGCTTCACCGCGCTTCACCCGCGTTGCACGGTGGAATTGCTGGTAGCCGCCGACTTTCACAAGATCGTGCGCGGCGTGGCCGATATTGCGGTGCGCACCGCGCACCTGGGCGAGCCGTCATTGATTTATCGACCCATGGGCCGGCTCGCCTACGGGGTCTTCGCCGCTGCGGATTATCTGCGGCGGTTTCCACATGTGACGCCGGCCACGGCCGTCAATATCGGCCTGCTGCCGCCGCTGGACATGTTGCCGCAAGTGCGCGCGGCCAAGGCCGCCGGCCTGGAGCGCGCGCAGATCAGCGTGAACTCGTTCGCCCTGCAGCTGGACGCGGTGAGGCGTGGCCTGGGGGTGGCGGTACTGCCGCGTGTTCTGGCGCAGGACCTGGTCGGCTTGTTCCCGCAGCTCCAGCTTCCTGATATGGAGGTCTACCTGGTGACCCGGCCACAGGCATTGAAGCAGGCTCATATCAGCTGTTTCTTTGCCATTCTGCAGCAGGTGCTGCTCGACGCCCTTGCCCTGGAAACGGTTGAAAGTGACGCCTTGGGGGCGAGGGCTGAGGGGTGAAGCGACCCCCGGTTTTCCTGTGTGTTATGCATGATCGGCAGAGCGCGGTCAGAAGCAGGCACTCGGAAACTCAACCCTGCACCAGGTAGGCTCCGGACGGAACCCGATCGCGCAGCTTCTTGCATTTGCCGGGTTTGGGCTGATGCCCCGGCGGGCGATCGGGAAACCAGATTCGACATTTACCCGGAGGCGGCCGATGGCCACGGGGAATCTCAATCTCCTCGTACCTGGGGGCTGGCTCGGCGGACGTCATTCGCAGTTGCCCTTCGGGGCTTGGCCTGCCATCCGTCGGCCAGTCTGCTGCGCTCTGCGCCGCTTCGCGGGTGAAGCTCTCAGTGCGGCGCTCAGTGTCCGGAGTGGGCTGCTCAGCCGCGACAGTTTCTGCTGCACGGCGCCTTTTAACCTCTTCTTCCAGGCCCTCCCGTACGGCAACCAGACGCTCGTCGGCGTTGGGTGGGTTATTCGACGCCAGGGCCTTCTGCGCCGCCTGGATCAATTGGAGGTTGCGATTGCGTAACGCGAGGTTGCGACCAACCCGCATATTGGAGCGCGTCGCCAGCGCTTCAGCCTGCTGATACTGCCCCTGCTGGAGACGCAACACGCCGAGGTAATGCAGCGTCGCGGGATTGTTCGGCTGGATATGCAATGCACGCTCCAGCGTGGCGGCGGCCCGGTCCAACTGGCCATCTGCATACTGCTGCGAGGCGGATTCAATCAGGGTTGTTGAAGCGTTGTTACTTTGCTGAGAGGCTTTGCGCTCGGCCGCAACCGAACAATGCGACGCGGCTGCGCAGAGCGCCAGGATCAGACCCGGCAGAAAACTCTTGGTTGGCATCAGGGGGCAGACTCGGTTGATCATCGACGGCACTGGCGTAAAACAGGCCTTCAGCGCTGCTCGGCCGGGGGTTTGTTCACTGTCCCGTCATGACCGATGAAGGGGCTGCTATCGACCTGGCCCGTACCCTGAAGTTCCTGCAGGAACGGCCAACAGGTGGGCAAGTCCTTGCAGTTACCCATGAAAAAAGCAGAGGTGTGTATGCCGCCATTCAAAATGCGCGAGCTAAGCCGTACCGATACGCAAGCGCTGCTGGCGTTCGAAACCCGGAACCGTGAGTGGTTCGAATCCCATATCGAGGCGCGCGCCCCGGCCTTTTATTCGTTGCAGGGCGTCGCCGAGCATATCGAGGGCTACCTGGCCGCTTTCGCGGCCGGCACCTGGTATCCCTTGGTGATCGAGGATTGCAGCGGAAACATCATCGGTCGCGCCAACCTGAAAAACATCGATACCGCGCAGCGCTCCGCCGAAGTCGGCTATCGGATTGCCCAAAGCGCCTGCGGCCAGGGGCTTGCGACACAGGCGCTGCGGCAACTGATCGAGCAAGCGCGGACGCGCTGGCAACTGACGCAGCTGGTGGCTTATGTCTACAAGGAAAATCTCGGCTCGACCAAGGTCGTGGAACGCTGCGGGTTCTTGCCGGAGCAGCCCGCAGAAGACGGCAAGGCGGGAGCCGAGCGCCGGTTCGTTCTCCCGATCTAGATAAGGGCTGTGGCCCTTTACCGCACTCGCGACTCTGACTGCTGGCCTGTAACCGCTACGTCGCGTCAGTCAGCCGGATAGCGCTTACCCGCGCCGCTCGGCCACCAACAGCAACGACTGCGGCACCGGGCTTTGCGGGTGCTGCGGTTCCTGCAGGCTGGCGAGCTGGAAGCCGGCCATGTCCAGGGCGTTGAGCCAGCTGGACAGGGTGCGGAAGTACCAGGGCATGGGTTGCCACTGACCCTTGAAGCCGGCGAAGGTCTCTTCGCGCCAGCCATCCTGGTAGTCGCCGGCCGCGGCGCTCCACGGATGCAGGGTCTGGATCGCCAGCGCGCCGCCCGGGGCGAGCAGGGCGTGCATGGCGGCCAGCAGCGGGATGATGTCCTGGTGCAGCAGGGCGAAGTTGGCGCAGATCAGCTCGTAGTCGCGGCCGATGTCTACTTGCGCTTCCGCCAGCGCTGCATAGCTGGCCACATGCACCGTTGCCGAGCCCGCCGCCCGCGCCGCCTCCACCAGGGCCGCATCGCCATCCACCCCGACCGCCTCGATGCCCCGTTGCGCCAGGGCGCGCAACAGCCAGCCTTCGCCGCACCCCAGGTCGAGCACGCGCTCGGGCTGGCGGCCCAGCACCGCCAGCAGGATCGCCTGGTCGGTGACCTCGACGCGGCTTTGAATGGCGCCGCCGCGAATGGCGTCGATCCAGGCCTGGGCATTGTGGTGCCAGCTGTGCAGCAGGGTGGATTCGGGAGTCGGCATGTCGGTGTCCAGCGTCAGTGGTGGGGGCTACGGGGTCGCTAGCGCTGACGTTAGCAGGCGGGGCGCCCGGGTCCAATACATCGTTCGCCAATACATCGTTCCATGTCGGGCCCTATGCCAAGCTGATTGAAGCCGCGGACCTGTCCTGGCTGGTGGGGCTTGTCGGCGGATAGCTCAGTTGCGGGAAGCAAGGCGCCTGGAGTGAAAATCCCAGCGCCTTTTTTAATGGATATAGCGTTCTGAGGCGGAGGGCGCTGGAGATGAAAAACGCCTCTACTTTTTGGCTCACGCCGATTAGAGTTGCCGACTTTCGCAAGACGGCGCGACAGCATCCGCCCGTCTCTCAAGGAGGAGAGTCATGCAGTACTTCGATCGTAGTTCCGTACCACCGCCAAGCCTGTTGCAGAGCCGGGAGGCCAACGCCGACAGGCAGGTACTGGTCGATTATTTCCTGGCTGACAAGACCAAGAGGGCACAGAGTCGGGTCCCGGAATCGCTTGTCGATCTGAATGAAGACTCCGTCCGTCTTGGTCTGAGCCGGCTGTTTCACGGCAAATGTGCGTTCTGCGAGCGGGCGGAGGTCCCCACGGCCATCTATCGATTTCGTCCGAGGTCGCAGGCCAGCCCATTGAAGCTAACGCCGGATGCCCACCTGTATTACGTCTGGCTGAGCAGCGCCTGGGAAAACCTCTACGCCATCTGCAAGGGCTGCGAGCCCGAGCGAGCGGACTACTTTCCTGTTCGGGGCAGCCGCTCGCCTTTGCCTTCGGCGCGGCAGATCGAGGCCTATGCCCAGGAGAACATGGGGCTATGGCGCGACTACCCGCTCAAGGAGCAGCCACTCCTGCTCGATCCCTGCGAACAAGTCGGCCTGGCCCGCCATCTGTCGGTCGATCTATCGGGCCAACTTTATGCGCTGAGCGAGCGTGCGGCTGTAACGATCGAGCATTTCAAGCTCAATCGTCTGCAGGTACTCAAGCAGCGCAAGATCAAGCTGAAGCGCTATTTTGACGAACTGATCGACAGCTGGTTCTTCCGGTCGGGGGACGAAAGCCCGCCGTTCATGCTCTTCGATTTCGCCGCGCTGGACTTTGGCGGCTGCTGGTACCTGCTGTGCCGGCGTATCGTCCTGGCGCTTGCAAAGTCCAGGGTCTCGCCGGCAGTACTGGCTCCTGAGCGTATCGAGGAGACATTGCGAGCACTCTCCAATAGTGCTGATGTCTTCGACTGGTTTGGAGACCTTGAGTCCCAGTTGGCAGAGTCTGTGGTACAGCGATTCGTCCCGGCTTCGCAACGGGTGAAACCCTTGCCACGTGAATACCCGCCACTGGCATCGATTCGCTTCAACAATTTCAAGGGCATCGAGCAGCTCGAACTGCAGATGCCCGCTGTACAGTCGACGCGGATTTCAGGTACGAAGCCACCTCAACCGGCCCTGCTGATACTTGGCGAAAATGCCGCCGGTAAAAGCTCCATCCTGGAAGCCACGGCCCTGGTGCTCAGCGGCGACAAGGCCTGTAGCAAATTGCCGATCGACATTTCCTCGTTGCCCCTGGACCCGGAACTGCTGGGGGTAGAGCGCGCGCCGCGATGCCGCTCAGCGTCCGTGGTCGCGATGTTTCAGGATGGTAGTAAGCGCGATCTGACCATTGAGGAGGGGATGTTCTGGCACGACGGCACACACGTTGTGCCTCCGGTCTTCGCTTACGGCGCATTCCGGCAATATCAGAAGCAGGTGCGGCGCTACAGCCCGAGCAAATCGATCATCAACCTTTTCGACTCGACAGCCTTGCTGTCCAACCCGGAAAAGTGGCTGCTGGGCCTCAAGCCGGACGAGTTCAACACTGTGGTGCAAGCCCTGCGGGGCATCCTGTCCATCGAAGGTGCGTTCGATGTCATGGAGCGCGACGAGCAGAACCAGCGATGCCTGATCGTTACTGCAGCAGGGGATGACCAGCTGTTGTGCCGGACCCCGCTGAGCCTGGCTTCATCCGGTTATCGTTCGGTACTGGCGATGGCCTGCGACATCATCCAGGGCTTGATGAATCGGCGTATCAACCCGTATTTCGAAAGCTTGGAAACGGCCCAGGCGGTAGTGCTGATCGACGAAGTGGAAGCGCATCTGCACCCGCGCTGGAAAATCCAGATCATGCGGGCGCTGCGCCAGGCGCTGCCCCAGGTCACCTTTATTGCCACCACTCATGATCCGCTGTGCCTGCGCGGCATGCAGGACGGTGAGGTGATCGTCATGCAGCGGGTACCCAGCGAAAAACGCTCCGATATCCAGTGGCCGGTGATGGTCGAGCAGCTGGTCCGCTTGCCGGAGGTCAGCCAACTGACTGTCGAGCAGTTGCTCACCTCGGACTTTTTCAGCCTGACCTCTACTGACCAGCCAGATACCGAGCGTGAATTGGCTCACCTGGCGGATCTGCTGGGTGCCCGGGGAAGAGGGGAATTGCTGGCGCCGCCACAGCAGGAAAGGCTGCGTAGCCTTGAGCGCAATATCAGCGCTGCCTTGCCGGTCGGTTCCACCGAGGTCCAACGGCTGGTACAGGAGGCTGTTGTCGAGTACCTGGATAATCGGCGGCGGGTATCGACGCACAAGCTCGGGCAGCTGCGGGTCGAGGCCAAGCAGCGCATCCTCGGCATTCTGGAGGGGCTCTGAATCATGCGCGCCGTCAGTCGTGAGAGCGTGGCCGTTCCCGATGCTATGTCGGGAGACGAATCGCCGGCGAACAAGGAACTGCAGAAACTCCAGGATTACTTCAATGCGCCAGCGGGGGCATTGCCAGCCTTTGCCGTCTACAGGTCAGACAGCGTCAAGAAGCAATTGCATGAGTTGTTCCATGGCAAATGTGCCTACTGCGAGAGCTTCTACTATGGCAGTGCGCCGGTGGACATCGAACACTACCGACCCAAGGGGCGCGTATACGAGGAGCCGGACCATCCCGGCTACTGGTGGATCGCCATGGACTGGGAAAACCTGTTGCCTAGCTGTATCCATTGCAACCGACGCAGCGGGCAGGTGACGCCCAGGCTTTCCGCCAGCCTGGTCAGCCTGGTCAATGAAGGAAAGGCGTTCAGTCGTTCCAGTGTGATGCAGACTGGCAAGCAGGACAGCTTTCCGATCCTCGGCCAGCGAGCAGCGGTGGGGGCCCGGGACTTTAGCGCTGAACAGGCGTTGCTGCTGGATCCGTCTCGGGATCAGCCACAGGAGCACCTGCGGTTTCATGTCGATAGCGGCAATCTGATCGGCCTGGTGCTACCCAGTGCCCATGACAGCGGTGGCCTGGCCTTGGCTGGCGGTGTGGCGGGGATCAGGCCGGAACTGCAATCGGTCATCGAACAGGCCCTGGCCGATGGGCTGAGTCTCAGGGGCGCGGTATCGATCCATGTCTATGGCTTGAACCGGCTCGGGCTAGTGCAGGAGCGCACACGCGTGCTGCGCCAGTTGGAGTTCCTGGAAATGTTGACGGTGGAAATGGGGCTGATGGCCCAGGAGCTGGACCTTGACCCGGAGATCCCGATTGTCGACGGGCCTGATCGGGACAGCAGGTTACGCGACAGGCGTATCGCCGGGCGCTTGCGCTTTCTTCAGGAGCAGATCCTGGGGCAGATAAAGGCGCTGGCCAGCCCGCAAGCGCCGTACTCGGCCATGGTCCGCGAGTGGGTGGAGGGCTTCAAGGCGCGCCTGTTGGCCTGATCAGGGGGGCGTCGTGCGGGCGCTCCTACGGAGTTCGCATCCGGTCCTCGTCGGGCGATTTGTTGCGACTGGTGATCAGGCTCAGCAGCACCGAAGCCAGAATGATTCCGCCGACAGTGGCCAGCGACCATTCCACCGGCATGTGCAGCCAGGGCATCAGCGTCATCTTGCTGCCGATGAACACCAGCACGATCGCCAGGCCGTACTTGAGCAGGTGGAAGCGCTCGGCCATGTCGGCCAGCAGGAAGTACAGGGCACGCAGGCCCATGATCGCGAAGATGTTCGAGGTGAACACAATGAACGGGTCGGTGGTGATGGCGAAGATCGCCGGGATGCTGTCGACCGCGAACATCAGGTCGCTGGCCTCGATCAGCACCAGCACCAGGAACATCGGCGTGGCCCAGCGCCGACCGTCCTGCTTGACGAAAAAACGCTCGTCATGAAAGCCGCTGGTGATCCGCAGATGGTCCTGTATCCAGCGCAACAGGGGGTTCCTGGCGAGGTCGGGCTGCCGATGGGCGAACAGCAGCATCTTGATCCCGGAGATGATCAGGAACACGCCGAACGCATACAGCAGCCACGCGAACTGCGACACCAGCCACACGCCGGCGAAAATCATCGCCCCGCGCATCACGATCGCCCCGAGCACACCGTACAGCAACACCCGGCGCTGCAACTCCGGGGGCACGGCAAAGTAGCTGAAAATCATCACGAAGATGAACATGTTGTCGATCGACAGCGACTGCTCGATCAGATAGCCGGTAAGGAATTCCAGGGTCTTGCGTTGGGCGATCTCAGGCCCGAACTCGCCTTGCAGATACCACCAGAGCAATCCCGCGAAGGCCAGCGCCAGCGTGGACCAGGCAATCACCCAGCACGACGCTTCGCGTACCGATACACGATGGGCCTTGCGTCCGCCGAGGACAAACAGGTCCAGGGCCAGCATGGCCAGAACGAAGATGATGAAGGCGAACCACATCCAGGGTTCGCCGATGTGCAGGGACTGCATGCCGTTCTCCCGGTCTGGGCGTGTGCTGGAGCCAACGGTTCATGCTAGTGGGGAGATCGCCGTGAAGAAAAATCGATTATTCCTCACCCATGGTTCGTTATTTACGAAGTGTCGCTGAAGGTTCTGCCGCGAGGTTCATTCGGTCAGCAAAAAAGGTCACTCCAGCCCGACGTTGTGGTGACCGGAGGGGGGCAGGGGAAAATCGGGCCCAGCTCGGTGGGCCTTTGCCTCAGTGAGCGCCAGCCGCCTTGTTCAAGTCGCTTTCGGCCCATTCGGTATAGAAGCAGGCGTCGGTTGCTAGCTGTTGCTGTCCAGCGTTCTTCAGAACAATCTGAATCTCCATTCCCACGTTTTTTGCAAGACCAAGATCGTGCATTGTGGCAGCTCGAATCAGTTGCGCTCTCAAGGGGTGATTGAGTGGATGGCATGAAGTTCGTTAAATATTTTCCTGTTTTACTTGGCTTGGGCATGGCACTGGGAAGCATGAACGCCTGGGGGCTGCCGAACGACAGTGAGCAACTCATTCGAGTTCAGGCCGACCGCAGTCAAATTGATAACAGGCAAGGTTTTGCTACTTATACCGGCAACGTCATCATTACCCAGGGTTCGATGAAGATCACCGGCGACACTGTGACTGTCACCATGAAAAAGGGCAGCCACAACGAGGTCGATGTCGTCACCTCCGTGGGCAACCTGGCCTATTTCGAACAATTGCAAAAAGCTACAGACCCTGAACCGGTCCAGGCATATGCCGTGACCATTCAATATCTGACCCAGCAGAACCGCATCATTCTGATCGACAGAGCCAAAGTAATCAGCGCAGGCAATACCACCTTGGGTGAGAAAATTGTCTACGACACCGTCAAGCAGATTGCCAGTGTTGGTCGCGCCACCGGTAGCAAGATCACCGAGCCGCACCCTCGGACCGACATGGTCATCCAGCCGAAAAAGAAAAATGAGATGCAAAGGGCCCAGTAATGGGCACTGACAAGATCCGCCGCATCGAGGGACTGCCCCCTTCAGGCGATGTGGCTCATAACCATAGTTAGAAACGCAAAAGTCTCGGTGCTGTCGTTTCGTTCTCTAAAACAACAAAGAAATGAACTTGCTCATGATCAAAAGGGCGTTGTTCCTATCGTTTGCCAGCAGTCTTGGTCCTGGGTCCGCGCTCAAGCGATCGCAATTTCCTCTCCCTGTTCCAGCTTTATAGTCTTCGGCGATAGCCTCAGCAGTTCCGGGCAGATTGCTGACCCCGGCGGTCGCGCGGAGACTTCATTATTTCCATGTGCAAGATTCACCAATTGATCATGGGGAGTGAAGCTGATTTTTAGGAAATATCTTATATCGACTGTCGAGGCTTCTATGTAGCGTTGCCGCACAAGTCATCCAATTCCTGAGGAGTATTTCTTGTTCCGCATTCGTGGGCTCAGTGCCTGGACTGTAGGGCTTACGGCGGCCGGCAGTGTGTTCTCCCCGTACTCGGTCGCCGCCCTTTCCGATGTCTGCCTTCCTTTAGGTCCCGCTGTTATCAGTGTTCCTTTTTCCAGCTCGCTGGTTGTGCAACGGGACGTCCCGGTTGGCGGCGTACTGGCATCCGTGGAGGTCAAGACCCCTATTCGATGTAATAACCGCTTCTTTCCAACCGGGAGCTATGCCCAATACTTCAAGTCGTCTTCCAATGCGGCGGTTGGGGTCAGTCGTGGGGCATTCAGGACGAGCAACAGTGGGATCGGATTGAGGTGGAGCCTGTCGGCGCCCATGGGAAACTATGCGTTCAGCAGTACCGATCTCAACAGCACCAGTCCCATGACTGGCGTCTCCTTTCCCTATCTGGGAGGGGACAAATATTACGCGCTCCAACACACCTTCGAGTTGATCAAGCTGGGGGATGTGGCGGGGGGGAGTTTTCGATTTCCGGACTTCTCGGTGATGAGCAGCCCTGAGTCTGTCCTGGGTGGTCTGTATGAAAAGAAGCTCAACACCTTCACTTTTCCCCTGGTCAATGTGGCGGTGTCGTCCTGCTTCGTGATGGAGAACAGCATCCTGGTGAAGATGGGCAGGGTGGATGCGAACAGCTTTCGCGGCCCGGGCAGCATGACGCAGGAAAAGAACTTCTCCATCGACCTGCGCTGCGATGCGGGAGCCAGGGTCAACCTGACCCTGGATAATACCTATCAGGTCGGTGGCTACCCGGGGACCATCAGGTTGGCCTCTTCGGCGCAGTCGGCGACAGGGGTCGGCATCCAGGTGCTCAATGCTTCCACGGCAAACCACACGCCAATGCTCCTGGGGCAGCCGCAGATGATGGGGCTGGCCAGCGGCGGGATCAATTCGTTGAAGCTGGCGGCCCGGTACATCCAGGTTGCCAATCAGGTTTCCAGTGGCAAGGCCGACGGCACGCTGACCTTCGTCCTCAGCTACCTTTGAAGGCTGGGCTGCCGATTGCGGTTCCTGCGTGCCGAGCCATCCTCAACCCGCCGCGAATGCTTGCCGCCCTCCGGGCGTCCGCAGCGGCGGGGCTGTCCAGGGCCGGACAGCGCGCTGCGCCATAACGGCATAAGCCAGCACCTTTGATTATTGGACAGGCCAAGTTCGCCCGGTCGATGCTGCGGGGCCGCTTGACCCAGGAGCCGTCACAAGGAGCTTGCCATGCCTGCGCAACGCCAACTCAAGCTGGGCGCCTTCATGCGTCCGGTCAGCATCCACACCGGCGCCTGGCGCTACCCGGGCGCCTATCGCGATGCCAACTTCAACTTCGCCCACCTCAAGCGTTTCGCCCAGACCCTGGAGCGGGCGCGTTTCGATGCGTTTTTCATGGCCGATCACCTGGCCTTGCTCAACATGCCCATCGACGCCTTGAAGCGCAGCCATACCGCCACCTCGTTCGAACCCTTCACCCTGTTGTCCGCCCTTAGCCAGGCGACCGAACGCATCGGCCTGGTGGCGACGGCCTCGACTACCTACGACGAGCCGTTTCATATCGCCCGGCGCTTCGCCTCCCTCGATCATTTGAGCAACGGTCGCGCCGGCTGGAACATCGTCACCACCGCCAACCCCGACGCCGCGCTGAACTTCGGCCTGGAGCAGGCCTTTGCCCACGACCAGCGTTATGCCCGGGCGCGGGAGTTCTATGAGGTGGTCACCGGGCTCTGGGACAGCTGGGCGGACGATGCCTTCGTGCGCGATGCCGACAGCGGGGTGTATTTCGACCCGGACAAGCTGCACCGCCTCGACCATGCCGGCCGCCACCTGAACGTGCGCGGGCCGCTGCACATCGCGCGCCCGGTGCAGGGCTGGCCGGTGATCGTGCAGGCAGGCGCGTCGGAGCCCGGGCGCCAGCTGGCCGCGGAAACGGCGGAGGTGATTTTTGTTGCTCCCGGCACGCTGGAGGAGGGCCGGGCGTTCTATGCCGATATCAAGCGGCGCATGCTCGCCGTCGGCCGCGACCCCGAACACCTGAAGATCCTGCCCGGGGCCTTTGTGGTGGTCGGCGACACCCTCGAGGAGGCGCGGCGGATCCGCGCGCACCTCGACAGCCTGGTGCACTACGAGAGCGCGATTGCCTCGCTGTCCATCGCCCTGGGCACGGACGCAACGAAATTCGATCCGGACGCTTTCCTGCCGCCGATTCCCGAGACCAATGCCAGCCAGAGCGCCCGCGAGCGCGTATTGGCCCTGGCCGATCGCGAACAGCTGACGGTCCGCCAACTGGCCCAGCGCCTCGGTGGATACGCCGGCCTGTCGTTTGTCGGCACCGCCCGGAGCATCGCCGACGACATGCAGCAATGGCTGGAGACGCGCGGCAGCGACGGTTTCAACATCATGTTTTCCTGGCTGCCGGGCGGCCTCGACGACTTCGTCGCCAAGGTCGTTCCCGAATTGCAGGGGCGAGGAATTTTCCGCCGCGAATACGAGGGCGTCACCTTGCGCGAAAACCTCGGGCTGCCACGTCCGGCGAACCGGTTTTTTGCCTAGGCGAGCGATTGCACGGGTTAACCGTCAGGGCGGTTCCGCGGCGCGATCAAGGACAGCCAGCCCCAAGGTCGAAGGGGAGGGGTGTCGCTCCAACGCGCCTGGAGCCGCGGCCACAGGTATTTGTTGCAAGCCGCGATGGCGTACATGACAATGCGAGTCATTATCAGTCGCGAATTATTCCATCGTCATGCCCGCCAACGACTTGTCCTTACGCAGTGCTGTCAACGATCTGTATTGTGACCATCACGGTTGGCTCCAGGGCTGGCTGCGCAAGCGCCTGGGCAACGCCTTCGATGCCGCGGACCTGGCCCAGGACACCTTCGTCCGGGTGATCAAGGCCCGCTCCGCGCTGGACATCCGCGAGCCGCGCTCGTACCTGTCGATGATTGCCAAGGGCCTGCTGATCGACCTGTTTCGCCGGCGTTCGCTGGAGCAGGCCTACCTCGATGTGCTGGCCGCCATGCCCGAAGCCCTGCAGCCGTCGCCGGAGGAACAGGCGATCCTGTTCCAGGCGCTGATGGAGATCGACCGCCTGCTGCAAGGGTTGGGGCCGCGGGTCAAGCAGACCTTTATCCTGTCGCAGTTCAGTGGCCTGACCTACCCGCAAATCGCCGAGCAGTTGGGCGTCAGCGTGCGCACGGTGAACAACCACATGGCCAAGGCCATGGAGCATTGCTGCCTGATGCAGATCCAGTTGCAACTCCCATGAGCCTGCCCGCCGAAGAAATGAAAGCCATCGGCGTCGCGGCGCGCTGGTATGCCCGCCTGCATTCCGGCACCGCGACCGACGCCGACCGGGCCGCCTGGGACAGCTGGCTGGCGGCCGATCCGCTGAATCGCCAGGCCTGGCAGAGAATGGCCGCCGTGGCCGAGCAGATGGCCAGCGTGCCGGGCGCCCTGGCGGCGCCGACCTTGAGCCAGGCCGGCAATAGTTCCCGCCGCCAGGTGCTGCGCAGCGCTTTGCTGCTGACCTGCGCCGGTTCCCTGGGCTGGCTGGGCTGGCGCAGCCAGGCCGCGCAGAACCTCATGTGCGACTACCGCACTCGGGTGGGCGAGCGCCGCGAATTGCGCCTGGCGGACGGCAGCAGCCTGCTGCTCAACACCGACACCTCGGTCAACCTGCGTTTCGATGGGCGCCAGCGGGTGCTGGAGCTGCTGTGGGGCGAGATCCTGGTGAGCACCGCGCCTGATCCATTGCAGCGGCCCTTCAAGGTGGTCACCCGCCACGCCGAGGTGCTGGCGCTGGGCACGCGTTTTATCGTGCGCAGCCAGCCCGGGGGCGGCGAGGTGGCGGTGCTGGAAAAGGCGGTGGAGGTCAGTGTGCCGGGCGGCGGTCCGGCGATGCGGGTCGAGGCCGGCAAGCGGCTGGCGTTCGACGAGCGCAGCCTGGGCACGCCACGGGGCAACGACGTTTCGGTGGGCGCCTGGCAGCAGGGCAGCATCATCGCCATCGACCGGCCGTTGGCGGCGCTGCTCAACGACCTGTCGCGCTATCGCCCCGGAGTGCTGCGTTGGGCCCCGGCCATCGGCGACCTGAAAGTCTCCGGGGTCTTTCCCATCGACGATACCGACCTCGCCCTGGCGGCGTTGGAGAGTGGGTTTGCCTTGCGCGTGACCCGCTACAGCCGTTTCTGGGTCCAGGTCGCCCGGGCCGATTCGCGCTGAATAGGCGCCTTGGATAAAAAATTCTGCGGCGCCTGCACTTTTCGAGCGCACCGTTCGGCTCATCCCTCAGTGAGTTGTTATTGACCGTTTTGGGGGAGGGAGCATGTCTCGGGTGAACGCGCCAGGTCGTCTGGCGAACGCAGTGAAAGTCGCTTTGCTGGCAACCACCATGGCCAGCGCCTGTTCGGCGAATGCCGACCCGGCCACAGGGGCCGCGACGCAGCAGAGCCAGGTCCGCGCCTACGACATCGGCGCCGGCAGCCTGGTGGATGTGCTGACCCGTTTTTCCAGCGCCGCCGGGGCGGCGATTTCCTTTGATGCGCAGCAAACCCAGGGCCGGCAATCGCCCGGGTTCAAGGGCCAGTTCGGGGTCGACGAAGGTTTCGCGCGGATTCTGCGCGGCAGCGGTCTGCGCGCCGAGCCCCAGGCCAACGGCAGCTATGTGCTGCGCGCGGTGCCGGTGCTCGGCTCGGCGCTGGAACTGGGCGCCACCAACATCGACGGCCAGCTGCTGGGGGCAACCACCGAGGGCAGCGGCTCCTACACCACCGGGGCGGTGACCATCGGCAAGGGCCAGCACTCGCTGCGCGAGACCCCGCAATCGGTGACGGTGATGACCCGCAAGATGCTCGACGACCAGAACCTGCACAGCATCGACCAGGTCATGGAAAAGACCCCGGGCATCACCGTCTACGACTCGACCATGGGCGGCAAGTATTTCTACTCCCGCGGCTTTCGCATGTCGGGCCAGTATCAGTACGACGGCGTGCCGCTGGACATGGGCAACCAGTATGTCCAGGCCGACAGCTTCAGCGGCGACATGGCCTATTACGACCGGGTGGAAATCCTCCGTGGCGCCGCCGGGATGATGAAAGGCGCGGGCGGCACCGCCGGCGGGGTGAACTTCGTGCGCAAGCGCGGCCAGAGCACGCCGCAGACCGAAGTCACCTTGTCCGGCGGCAGTTGGGACAACTACCGCGGCCAGGTCGACACCGGCGGCCCGCTCAACGAGTCCGGTACCCTGCGTGGCCGCGCGGTGGTGACCGAGCAGAGCCGGCGTTACTTCATCGACGACGCCAGTCGCAAGGACCAGGTGTATTACGGCGCGCTCGACTTCGACCTGAGCCCCGACACCACCCTCGGCCTGGGCATCGCCTATGAAGATGTCGACGCCAACCCGTGCTGGGGCGGCCTGCCGCGCTACAAGGACGGCAGCGACCTGAAACTCAGTCGCTCGACCTGCCTCGACCCGTCCTGGAACACCTGGCGCAGCAAGCGCACCACGGTGTTCGGCGACCTCAAGCACCAGCTCAACGACGACTGGGCGCTGAAGGTCGCCGGCGTCTACACCAAGAACACCCAGGACATCAAATACGCCTTCGCTTCCGGCGCGGTGACCCCCGGCGTCGACACCACCGGCATGCTCGGCAGCCTGTACAACTACGACCAGGTCGATTACGGCCTCGATGCCTACCTGGATGGCAAGTTCACCGCGTTCGGCCTGCAGCATGAGCTGGTGGTGGGGGTCAACGGCAGTCGCGCGGACAAGGACGATTTCTTCTCGGTGGCCTTCCTGCCGCAGCAGCAGAACGTGTTCAACCCGGACCGGAATATCCCGAAACCGGACGACAGTTACTTCATCGAGAACTCGACCCGCGGTGGCCCGGTGAAGACCGTCACCGAACAGCGTGGCCTGTACTCGACCCTGCGGCTCAAGCTGGCGGAGCCCCTGACCTTCGTCGTCGGCGGCCGGGTGAGCTGGTACCGCTCGAAAAGCGATTCGGTGTTCCTCAACTCGGGCACTTCGGAGCACGCCAGAAGCACCGAGACCGGCCAGGTCACGCCCTTTGCCGGCCTGTTGCTGGACCTCAACGACAACCTGACCGCCTATGCCAGCTACGCGGAGATCTTCACGCCCCAGGGCAACTACCGCTCGGAAAGCGGCTCGGCGCTCAAGCCGCTGGTGGGGGAAAGTTACGAGCTGGGGATCAAGGGCGAATGGTTCGACGGGCGCCTGAACAGCGCCTTCAACCTGTTCCAGACCGTGCAGAAGGACCAGGCGCAGACCGACTACAACTCCAGCTGCGCGTCATCGGACGGCTACTGCTACCTGAACTCCGGCAAGGTCCGCGCCCAGGGCTTCGAAGCCGAAATCAGCGGCGAGGTCATCGAGCGCCTGCAACTGCTGGCCGGCTACACCTATACCCAGACCAAGACCCTGGACGACATCGACAGCGGGCTCAATGGCGCCGCGTTCAACAGCTATGTGCCGCGCCATATGCTGCGCCTGTGGGGCGACTATGCCCTCGATGGCGCGTTCGAGCGCTTCAGCATCGGCGCCGGGGTCAACGCGCAAAGCGACAATTTCCGGGTCTCGCCGGCCACCAACGAAAAAATCACCCAGGCCGGCTACGCGGTGTGGAACGGCCGTATCGGCTACCGCATCGACGACACCTGGTCGCTGGCGCTCAACGGCAACAACCTGTTCGACAAGCGCTACTACTCCACCATCGGCATCGAAAGCTTCGGCAACTACTACGGCGATCCGCGCAACTTCACCATGACCCTCAAGGCGCAGTTCTAAGTTGCTCAGCCAATAAAAAAAACGCCACTCCCGGGAGTGGCGTTTTTGTCTGCGGCTGACTCAGCCGATTTCCACCCATCCCTGGGTATCGCCAGGCTTCACAGAGCATCCAGCAGCACATTGCCGATGGGCGACTTGAGGACTGCACAAATTTCGGAAATTCCCTACAACACGCCTGTAACTTCTTTCAATAGGATGGCCAGCTGACTAAAAGGAGGGTCACGTATGGCTAATCACGGTTACATGCCTGGCGCTTGTTTCGATACGTCAGAGCAGACTATGTACGATCCTATAAAAACATGGGGGCGGGCGCGATGGGTTTTGAAATATATACCGACTTCCAGACAGGAAAGCAGGTGTACCGAGAGTCCGGGAAATGATTCTGTGGGTTTTCCCTGTTTTGGCCGCTTGCGGCATTAGTGTTGCCTACTTTCTGAAGGTGCGCCTCTCTAGCAGCGATTTGAATTACGCCAGGTTTTATTTCTGTTTGGTGCTCAATGGTCTTTTTGTCGTGCCTTACATGGACATTCTTCAGAATGATGACTTTCTGTTCTTGGGGCATCGGCCCGAGATAATTTCAGAACATCCATTTATTGGGTGGATTGCTTTTTCTTGCATATTTATTCATCTGTTTGCGCTCCCGGTTAAACGAAAAGTCAAAGTGTGGTTTTCACAAAAGTAAGCGCATGCGAATAAATGATTTCTGGATTACGCAGTGGCCGCAATTCACCTTGGGAGAGCTCTTTCGGTACTGCGAAGAAGCACTGTCCTGATCTGGGAACCTCGGCCTGCCGCGCCCAGAGAATCGGTTTTTACCTGGGCGTGCAGGCCTGGAGAGAGGTGTGACTCAGCCGATTTCCACCCATCCCCGGATGTCATTGGCGCCTAGCAGATCAGCGACCGGCTGCACCGTAATCCGGCCATCCACGGTGCCCAGCGCCAGTTGCCCGGCGTGGGCGTCCATGGCGTGGATGAGGGTCGGCAAGCCGTCGATCCGCGCTTTGGCGTTCAGCCGTAGCTGCCCGTTTCGGGCGTCGATCAGCATAAGCGTTCCGTCCAGGAAAGCCGCCGCCACCAGGCCGGCTTCGGGCAGGTGGACGATCGCGCTGGGCGAGGCCGGGGTGGAATGCCGCCACAGTTCCTGGCCGCGCTCCAGGTGCCGGCGGTAGATGAAGCCCTGGTACGCATCGCCGACCGAAGGGTTGTAGTGCTGGCCGGCGATGACCACGCCCGCGCCCAGGGTATCCGCCACATAAGCGCCGCGGCATTCCATGGCGTGGCTGGCCCGGGTGCCGTCCTGCCTGAGCAGCGGCCAGAGCCTTTGCAGCGTGCCGTCGGGCTGGACGATGCACAGGTACTTGTGTTCGTGTGAACTGGCCGGCGTGCCCTGCAGTGCGAACAGATGGGGCGCACCGCTGATGCCGATGTAATGGTTGAAGCAGTCGTAGTGGCCGACATCGACGGGCTGGGCACTGTCGCGAGTCGGGTCGAGCAGGACGTCGACGGCCTTCGAGCCGTGCCCTCTCAGGCGGTTGCGCCGCCCCAGCAGGCGGCCGTCGCTGGCGGCCGAAAAGGTGTATTCATCGTCGTATTCCTGCACCAGGACCAGGCCGTTGTCTGTCAGGGCATACAAGCGGGAATCGCGGCGATAGGCCTCGGGCCCGTCCTGCACCAGCACCCCGTGCACATGCACGCCGGCCCCGCGCAGGATCTCGGCGCCGTAGCCCGAACCGCCATAGTGAGCGAGTCGGCTGCCGTCCGTGTCGTAGATATCCAGCAGGCAGCCGTCGTGGGTGACGCCCAGGCGGTCCGGGCCGAGCCAGGCGATATCGCGGATCGCGCCCCGGCATTCCAGCTCGGGCAGACCCAGCCAGTGGGCCAGGCGCATGGCTGGTGGGCGCTGGTCATCTGCGGCAAGGCCCGAGGCCTCGACGGTCGCGGCCGGGTCCAGTTCCAGCACCGCGGGCGCTTGCCCAGCCCAGGCTGCCTCGCTGTCATCGGCCTGCACCAGGAACAGGGTGTCGAGGATCACCGACCAGTCGCTGTCGTCCAGCCCGTCCCATTCTTCGTTCCATGGCCGCACCCAGGCTTCGATCCGCTCGCCGCTGGCGTCGTAGCGGCAGCGCACCACTTCGGGAATATCGGCAAAAGGGCGCCGGCTCTGGCCGGTCTGCCAGTTCCACACCGCCAGCTCGCCTTCGAACAGGTAGCCGCCGTCATAGCGGCCGGCGCCGATCACGATACGGGGCAGGGTGGGGTGGAAACCCACATCGTTGATCGGCAGGCACAGTTCGTCGAAGATGGCGAACGGCACCGGCTCGCCACGTCGGTACAGGCCGAGCCGATAACGCAAGCCAGTGCCGCCATAGGCCGCGCGCGCGGGCGGATTGACCAGCAACGCAAACTCCGAGACCACGGCGGCGATATCCCCCGCCGGGTTGAAGAACGCGCCGCTGATCCTGCCGGTTCCGCGCAAGGTGGGGTCCATGATGCTGGTCATTGCTGCTTCCTGAGTGGTGCTGTATCGATGTGTCGTTTCATTTCCATGGAGGGAGAATGCTCATTCAAACAATCCTGTTTTTCGCCAATCCGGCTAGCAGAACGACCCTGCGGCGCGCCATCGCGACCGCTGCATTGCTGGTGGCCTCATCTGTTGTGCCCCTGCAGGCGGCGTCGCTGTCATTGGAGGTCGAACTGGCCGACAGCTCCATTGCCTACCTCGATGAGTCGACCCAGGCGCGATTGTGGCCGCAAGTATGGACGGGGGCCGAGCTCGTTGCCTATTACTTCCCCTCTATCGGTAGCAAGGGCAAGACGCAGAAGACGCGGCCCAGCTTGCAGCTGTTCACCTGCATGGTCGGTACCGTCTGTGTCCCGGCGCCTCGTTTCGAGATGGAAAGCTTGCCGGTGCGGCGCCAAGTGACGGTTCGCGCACAGGTGTTGCAGGGCAGTGCGGGGCAGCCGCTGAAGCTGCGCTTCGAGTTGCCCGAAACACCTGCCGAGCATTACAGCTTCAGCCATGCCCAATTGCGCGCACCGGCGGAGGCGCTGTGGCGCGAGCCCTTGTTTACAAGCTGGGCCCGCGATTTGTCGTGGGAGGCACGGCGGGGGTTCTCCAAGCGACGCAAGCAACCCCTGAGCATTGCGCTGGTCTTCCCGAAGCAGGATGTACCCGGTTATCAGATGGTGGATCTCGCCGTCAGAACGCCAGGGGGAGATAGCCACCCTGGCGATCCTATGGCGGTGACGACCCTGCGTGCCAACCTGAAGGCGCCGGACGGCAGCGTGCGACAGCTGGCATGGCCGGGGCACTTGAGCCTGGACCTGCAGGAGCGGCTTGAGGCATCGCCGGACTGGGCCAGGACCGGCCGCGTGCCGGCTGCCGTCAAGCTCAATCAGTTTCCCAGGCGACTCTATTCGTATAGTGCCAAGGAACGCATCAGCACCGTCGTGATGCCGGATAGCACACCGCGCTGGTACGGCTTGAAGCACTACAACGCGCCCAAGGGCGTGTGGTTGCATCTGACCCAAAGCGGTCCCCTCGCGCAGGTGGAGCTGCTGGCCGAAGCGGGCGCCGAGCGGACGATCGAGGGGCACGTAGCGGTCAAGCGCGAAACCTGGCTGTTCTTCGCAGGCAAGCTGATGCGCTACCGCGGGCAATTGCATTACGGCAACGGTGCCGAGCACTTGCCCGACACCGAGTGGCGGATGGATTGGAGCAATGGCGAGCGATTGGAGGCGAGCGCCGCGAATGTGTCGTCCAATTCACTGAGTAAACAGCTGCCGGATTGCCGCTGGAATGGCTGCCGGAAAAACCTGGCCGAAGCTCAGGCCCAGTTGGCGGCGAGCGATGCGCAGCTGCAATCGGAAGGAGAACGCTACCTGCGGCTTGCGGGTTATCGCGATTGAAGCGGCGGATCATGGGTGCGGTCGCTCTTTAGGCCTTACACAGTGAATGGGGTGATGACGACCCCCTCGGGGACTTGTGGCTTTCTTGATTGACGTCAACCGCGCCAGCGGGGCGGGGCGGTAGTCTCGCGGCAACGTGCGAGGCCGGGGCGATTTCGCCTGGTCCGAGCCCATCGCATCCTTAGTCGAAACCACAAGGCTTCTTGTTCATGAACGACGCGGTACTGACCCACCTCGATTCCCTCGGCCGTGCGCGCATGGTCGATGTCACCGATAAACCTGTGAGCTTTCGCGAGGCGGTGGCCGAGGCCTGGGTGCATATGCGCGCCGAGACCGCGCGGTTGATCGTCGGCGGCGGGCATCCCAAGGGCGATGTGTTCGCGGTGGCGCGCATCGCCGGCATCCAGGCGGCCAAGCGCACCAGCGAGCTGATCCCGCTCTGTCATCCGTTGCTGCTGAGCAGCGTGGTGGTCGAGTTGAGCCTCGAGGATGAGCATCGCGTGCGCATCGTTTCGCGCTGCAAGCTGGCCGGGCAGACCGGGGTCGAGATGGAGGCGCTGACCGCCGCCAGCGTCGCCGCCCTGACGCTGTACGACATGTGCAAGGCGGTGGACCGCGGCATGCATATCGAATCGATCCGGCTGCTGCGCAAGTCCGGGGGCAAGAGCGGCGATTACCAGGCGCCGTCGGCATGAGGCTGCAGGTGCAGTATTTCTCTCGCTACCGGGAAACCCTGGGCTGCGCGAGCGAGGTGGTCGAAGGCGATTTTGCCTGCCTCGAGCAGTTGCGCCGGCACCTGGCGAGCCGCTGCGGCATCTGGCGGGTGCTGGACGAACCGAGCCTGATGTGTGCCCGCAACCAGGACCTGTGCGGGCTCGACGAGGCGCTGGACGACGGCGACGAGGTGGCGTTTTTCCCGACGGTGACCGGAGGCTGAAGCGATGATCTATCCGCTGCTGCTCACCTTGCACCTGTTCGCCGCGCTGGTCTTCATCGGCACGGTGTTTTTCGAAGTGCTGTTCCTGGAACACATCCGCCAGCAACTGCCCGCCAAGCTCATGGTGCTGCTCGAACAGGGTATCGCCGGCCGTGCCCGCCAGCTGATGCCCTGGGTGCTGCTGGTGCTGTTCGGTGCCGGGCTGGGCATGGTCTGGGCGCGTTACCTGCCGGTGCTGGCAGCGCCCTTGGCGTCGTCGTTCGGCACCTTGCTGCTGCTCAAGATTGTGCTGGCCGCCAGCGTGCTCGGGCATTTCCTGGTGGCCATGCTGCTGTTCCGGAGCGGGCGCATGAATGCCCGCTATTCGCGCTTTATCCATCACAGCCTGTTCGGCCATATGCTGCTGATCGTGCTGCTGGCCAAGGGCATGTTCTACCTGAACTGGTAGGTCGGCGCCGACCCCACGCTTGATGCAAGTCAAGGAGCCCCGGGCGTTAACGCCGGACACTGGCCCTCCACCGCCAGCCATGGAGCCCAGTCATGCCCGATCTACTCCCGCACCGCAGCGAGCCGGTCGTTCGACGCGATCAAGGCGTGCTCGACCCCAACTGCCATGTCGACACCCGCCGCTTTCACGGCGGCATCGGCTCCCTGGACCTGCTGCGGGCATTGCGCAACAGCCGGCAGAAGCGCCGGCCGCTGTCCTTGAACGTGCAGTTCCCGCCGCGCCTGGCGGGCACGCCGGTGGACGCTGGCGCAAGCTACCTGCGACGGCTGGAGCGCGAGATCGACCTGGTGGGCTGCCACCTGGTGCCGGAGCAGCGCATCGAGCAATTCCACCTGGGCGGCGGCACCCCGGAGGCGGCGCAGCTGCAACGCTTGATGCAGCACCTGCGCCAGCGCTTTCACTTCCTCGAACACGATTGCGGCGACTACAGCATCGACGTCGACCTGCACCACACCGACTGGGCGACCATGGGCCTGCTGCGCGACCAGGGGTTCAATCAGGTCAATATCGGGGTGCCGGATATCGGCAGCGACAGTCAATTGTCGGTGGCCTGCTACCAGAACCCGGCGCCCATCCATTCGCTGATCGATGCGGCGCGGACCTTTGGCTATCGCTCGGTGAATGTCGACCTGGGGTATGGCCATGCCTGGCAGACCCCTTCGAGCTTCGCCTCGAAGCTGGGCACCCTGATCGAGCTGGAGCCCGATCGCCTGCAGGTGTTCGACTATGCCCAGCCACCGTTGCGCTACCGGCGCCAGAGCCAGGAGCGCCCCGCGGCGGCCTGCAGCCAGGAGGCCAAGGAGACGATGCGGCGCATCTGCTTCGAGCGCCTGCTGGCGGCGGGTTACCAGTACATCGGCCTGGGCCAGTTCGTGCGCCCCGACGACGACCTGATGATGGCCCAGGAACGCGGCCGGCTGCGCCGCAACTGCCAGGGGTTTACTTGCCACGGCTATTGCGACCATGTGGGCTTCGGCCTGGGCGCCATCAGCCAGTTCGACGAGCTGTATACGCAGAACAGCGAGCGGCTCGACGACTATCTGCAACAGCTGGACCTGGGCCAGCTGGCGACCCGTCGCGGCTGGCGCTGCGAGGCCGGCGACCAGGTCCGGCAGCTGGTCATGGAGCGCCTGGCGTGCGACCTGGAGCTGGACATCCTGGCCATCGAAAGCCGCTACGGGCTGATCTTCCGCCAGTATTTCGCGTCCGCCTGGCTGCGCCTGCAACAGCTGAGCTGGAACGGCCTGGTGGAGCTTTCGGAGCGCTTTATCAGCATCCTGCCCGCCGGCCGGCTGGAGGTGGACAGCATCTGCCAGCTGTTCCAGGAGGACCTGGACAGCCCGGGGCAAGCCTCTGGTTGCGAGTGCGTCGAGCCCGATTGCGAGCGTTGATTGCAGGCAGTGATTTCGAGGCCTGAGCGCAGCCCGGCGCGGCACGCTTGACGGCGATCAAGTTTGCCCGCCGGTTCGCTTGCCGCTCCCTTGCGTGGCGCCTTAGCGTGGTCCCCGAACCCCGCTGTGAATCAGGTAGCCCATGGATCTCGGAACGGCTTGCGAACCCTTCTATCAACCCTTGAACAATGAACAGGCGCTGTTCGAACAGGCCTGGCGGCACGGCATGCCGGTGCTGATCAAAGGCCCCACGGGCTGCGGCAAGACCCGCTTTGTCCAGCACATGGCACACCGCCTGAACCTGCCGCTGCACACCGTGGCCTGCCACGACGACCTCAGCGCCGCCGACCTGATCGGCCGCCATCTGATCGGCGCCCAGGGCACCTGGTGGCAGGACGGGCCGCTGACCCGGGCGGTGCGCGAAGGCGGCATCTGTTACCTCGACGAAGTGGTCGAGGCGCGCCAGGACACGGTGGTGGTCCTGCACCCCCTGGCCGACGACCGCCGCGAGCTGTTCCTGGAACGCACCGGCGAAGTGCTGCGGGCGCCGCCGTCCTTCATGCTGGTGGTGTCCTACAACCCCGGTTACCAGAACCTGCTCAAGGGCATGAAACCCAGCACCCGCCAGCGCTTCGTGGCGATGCGCTTCGACTATCCGCCGCCGGCCGAGGAGGAGCGCATCGTCCAGCGCGAGGCGCAAGTGGATGCTGCGCTGACGCGGCAGATCGTCGGGCTGGGGCAGGCCCTGCGTCGCCTGGAGCAGCATGATCTGGAGGAGGTGGCATCCACCCGGCTGCTGGTCTTCACCGCGCGCATGATCGGCGCCGGCATGCCGCCGCGCGAAGCCTGCCTGGCGTGCCTGGCCGAACCCTTGAGCGACGACCCGGTGACGGTGGCGGCGCTGATGGACGTGGTCGATGTGCACTTCGGCTGACTCCGCCGCGGCAGCCACCGAGACCTCGCGGCGCCACCTGCTGGGGGACCTGGCGATGTGGTTGTTCATCCTCGCCGAGCTGTCGGTGTTTGCCATCCTGATCCTCGCGTTCGCGGTGACCCAGCGGCTCAAGCCGCAGCTGTTCGCCGAAAGCCGCCAACTGCTCGACAGCTCCAGCGGCCTGGCCATGACCCTGAGCCTGCTCAGCGCCGGGCTGCTGGCGGCGCTGGCCCAGGAACGGGTGCGTCGGGCGCGGCCACGCCAGGGCGCGGCGCTGCTGCTGGCGGCCTTGCTGGTGGCCACGGTCTACCTGCTGCTCAAGCTCGGCGAGTTCCGGCACCTGCTGGGCCTGGGCTTGGGGCTGGAGCACAACACCTTCTTTACCCTGTACTGGATCCTCAGCGGTTTTCATTTCCTCCATGTGCTGCCGGGCATGCTGATTTTCGCCTGGCTGGCGCAGCGCTGCCTGCGTGGTCGGTATGGCGCCGACAACTGCTCGGGTTTCGAATCCGGGGTGCTCTACTGGCACATGGTCGATCTGGTCTGGGTGCTGCTGTTTCCGCTGGTCTACGTTCTGGATTGACGAGGTGCGCATGTCCGCTGGCAGGTTCCTGTTGAGCTGTTGGGTCGCACTGGCCGGCCTCAGCGTCGGCACGGTGTGGCTGGGCAGTTGGCTGGGGCCGGGCGCGCCGCGCGGGTTGGCGCTGCTGATCCTGCTGCTGGCGGTGGCCAAGGCCTGGCTGATCGTCGACGGCTTCATGGAGCTGCGCCACGGGCCGCGCCTGTGGCGCTGGCTGCTGCTCGGCTGGCCGCTGGCGCTGGCCTTGCTGCTGGGGTTGATCCTCAGTCTGTAAAGGCAATACCCGAGTAAAACCATCGGCGTTTCTTGATTGCCATCAAGCAGGTTTACGCCCCGCGCTTCCTATCATGGCCGGGCCAAGCCAAGAGGAAGCGAGCATGTCGCAGAACTTCACCAAAGGCATGGCCAGGAACATCTATTTCGGGGGAAGCGTGTTCTTCTTCCTGATCTTCCTGGCCTTGACCTATCACACGGAGCAGACCTTTCCCGTACGCAGCAACGACGCGCTGTTGAGCGCGGCGGTGGTGCGCGGCAAGACGGTCTGGGAACAGAACAACTGCATCGGCTGCCACACGCTGCTGGGCGAGGGCGCCTACTTCGCGCCGGAGCTGGGCAACGTGTTCCAGCGTCGCGGCGGCGAGGAGGGCTTCAAGCCCTTCCTGCAAGCCTGGATGAAGATGCAACCCCTGGGCGTACCCGGACGCCGGGCCATGCCGCAATTCAACCTGAGCCCGCAGGAGGTCGACGACATCGCCGAATTCCTCAAGTGGAGTTCGAAGATCAATACCAATGGCTGGCCGCCAAACAAGGAGGGCTGAACGATGCGTCTTGCCAATCCACACCTGAAATTCGCCTCGCAGGCCGTGGCCAAACCCTACTTCGTGTTTGCCCTGATGCTGTTCCTCGGCCAGGTGCTGTTCGGTTTGATCATGGGCCTGCAATACGTGATCGGCGATTTCCTGTTCCCGATCATTCCCTTCAACGTGGCGCGCATGGTCCACACTAACCTGCTGATCGTCTGGCTGCTGTTCGGCTTCATGGGCGCGGCCTACTACCTGATCCCGGAAGAGGCCGACCGCGAACTGCACAGCCCGAAACTGGCGCTGCTGCTGTTCTGGGTGTTCGCCGCCGCCGGCGTGCTGACCATCCTCGGCTACCTGCTGGTGCCCTACGCGGGCCTGGCCCGGCTGACCCACAACGAGCTGCTGCCGACCATGGGCCGCGAGTTCCTCGAGCAGCCGACCATCACCAAGATGGGCATAGTGCTGGTGTGCCTGGGCTTTCTCTACAACATCGGCATGACCCTGCTCAAGGGCCGCAAGACCACGGTCAGCATGGTGATGATGACCGGGCTGATCGGCCTTGCGGTGTTCTTCCTGTTCTCCTTCTACAACCCGGCCAACCTGGCCCGCGACAAGTTCTACTGGTGGTGGGTGGTGCACCTGTGGGTGGAGGGCGTGTGGGAGCTGATCATGGGCGCGATGCTGGCCTTCGTGCTGATCAAGGTCACCGGCGTGGACCGCGAAGTGGTGGAGAAATGGCTCTACGTGATCATCGCCATGGCGCTGATCAGCGGGATCATCGGCACCGGCCACCACTTCTTCTGGATCGGCGCGCCCGAGGTCTGGCTGTGGGTCGGCTCGATCTTCTCGGCCCTGGAGCCGCTGCCGTTCCTGGCCATGGTGATCTTCGCCTTCAGCCTGGTGAAGAACCGCCGCCGCCAGCACCCCAACCGCGCCGCCACGCTGTGGGCCAAGGGCACCACGGTGACCGCGTTCTTCGGTGCCGGGGTCTGGGGTTTCTTGCATACCCTGGCGCCGGTCAACTACTACACCCACGGCACGCAACTGACCGCGGCCCACGGCCACCTGGCGTTCTACGGCGCCTACGCGATGATTGTCATGACCCTGATCAGCTACGCCATGCCGCGCCTGCGCGGGCTCGGCGAAGCGGCGGACGAGCGCTCGCAGACCCTGGAAGTCTGGGGCTTCTGGCTGATGACCCTGTCGATGGTGATGATCACCCTGTTGCTCACCGCCGCCGGCGTGGTCCAGGTGCTGCTGCAACGCTGGGCCGAGGACGGCACGGCGATGCCGTTCATGGCCACGGTGGAGCATCTCAATGGGCTGTTCTGGGCACGCCTGATCAGCGGGCTGGGGTTCTTCGCCGGGCTGCTGTGCTACCTGCTGAGCTTCCGCCAGCGCGGCCGCGCCGCCTTGCGCGCACCGGCCCCGGTGGTGTCTTCATGAACGACCACTAGCCTGTAGCCGCTGCCGAGCGCAGCGAGGCTGCGATCGGTCTGGGCGGCATTCCGACGCAGCGGCCGCAAGCCGGGCCATGCGGTCTTTCAGGCAAACCGCGCGCGCAGGTTTTGCGAGGACTACGTCCTCGAACGCAGCCTCGCAGGCTCGGCAGCGGCTACAGGACAACGTACGACGACGGTCTATGTAGCCGCTGTCGAGCGCAGCGAGGCTGCGATCGGTTTGGGCGGCATTCCGACGCAGCGGCCGCAAGCCGGGCCATGCGGTCTTTCCGGCAAACCGCGTGCGCAGGTTTTGCGAGGACTACGTCCTCGAACGCAGCCTCGCAGGCACGGCAGCGGCTACAGCGCACCGTTTTCCTGCATTCGAAAAAGGAGGCTCCATGGCCTTTACCCTGGAACTGGAAGAGTGGGTTGGCAGTGTCTGGCATCGTTTCATCACCCGGCGCGCCAGCGTGGATTTTCCCGAGGCGCGAATCGAGCTGGCGCCGCGCCAACGTGCCCTGGCCCTGCTGTTGCGGGCCATGGGCGGCGCCGGTCGCGGCGTCGAGGCGGCCAGCGAGCGCGACCTGCTGTTGCGCCGCAGCCTGTTGCAGCAGATCGCGGGCACCTGCCGGCAAACGCCCCTGGCCTGGTGCGACGCCGACAACCTGCGCCTGCCGGCCAGCCTCGCGGTGTTCCCCGAGGCGGCGTTGAACGAGGAACTGTACCGCTGGCTGGCCCTGCTGGCGGCGCAGTCCGGGCCAATGCGCCACTGGGGTCGGGACAATCAGCGCTGGACCCGGCGCCTGTTGCAACGCTACCCGGCGTTGCGTGAGCGCTACCGGCGGCTGGTGGAGGCGTACCTGCAACTGCGCCCCGATCCAACCTCGCTGAGCCGCCCCGAGGCCGCGCTGGAACGCGCCCTGTGCCAGGCCCTGCGCGAGCCCGGCAGTGTCGCCGAGTTTCCCCGCAGTGAGCGCGCGGCCTGGCCCGTGCCGCTGTGGCTGTACCCGCCGCTGCACCTGGCCAGCCCGCTGGCCGCCGATCTGGAGGACTCGGCGGAGGACCTGGCCACCGCTGCCGGCGAGCAGGCGGGCGGGCGCAAGCGCGCCAGCCGGGTCGAGGACCACAGCCGCGACGGCGGCCTGCTGATCGTGCGCCTGGAGAACCTGTTCAGCTGGACCGAGCATGTGGACCTCGACCGCTGGGCCGACGACAGCCAAGACCCGGACGCCGCCCGGGTCGCCGCCGACCTGGACGAATTGACCCTGTCGCGCACCCGCCTGCGCAAGGGCGGCGGTCTCAAGTTGCACCTCGACCTGCCGCCGGCCGACGTCGACGACATTCCCCTGGGCGAGGGCATCCACCTGCCGGAATGGGACTACCGCAAGGGCCGCCTGCAAGAGCACTTCGTCAACCTGCAGATGCTGGTGCCGCGCGATTGCCAGGCGCAGCCGCTGCCGTCACGCCTGAAACCGTCGGCGCAGTTGTTGCGGCGGCAGTTCCAGCAGTTGCGCAACGAGCGCCAATGGTTGCGCCAGCAGCCCCAGGGCTCGGAACTGGACCTGCAGGCCTGGCTGGATTTTCACGTCGAGCGCGCCCATGGCGCCTGTGCCGAGCGCGGCCTGTTCATGGAACAGCGCCAGACCCGGCGCGACCTGGCGTGCCTGTTGCTGGCCGATGTCTCGATGTCCACCGACGCCCACCTCAACGACGAGCACCGGGTGATCGAGGTGATCCGCGACAGCCTGCTGCTGTTCGGCGAAACCCTGGCCGGCCTCGGTGACGACTTTGCCCTGTACGGGTTTTCCTCGCTGCGCCGCCAGCAGGTGCGCATGCAGGAACTCAAGGCCTTCGACCAGCGTTACGACGACCACACCCGCGGGCGCATCCTGGGGCTCAAGCCGGGTTTCTACACGCGCATGGGCGCGGCGATTCGCCAGGCCACGCGCCTGCTCGGCAGCTGCAAGCGCCAGCGCAAGCTGTTGCTGTTATTGACCGACGGCAAGCCCAACGACCTGGACCTCTACGAAGGCCGTTATGGCGTCGAGGACACCCGCGAGGCGGTACTGGAAGCGCGACGCCAGGGGCTGACGCCGTTCTGCATCACCATCGACCGCGAGGCCGCGGCTTACCTGCCGTACCTGTTCGGCGCCAATGGCTACACCCTGATCCGCCAGCCCGAGCAGCTGCCCCTGCGTCTGCCGCAGTTGTATCGGCAGCTGACCCAGCCCTGAGGCGCCCGCCGCCTGGGACACCTTCGCCGGCCAGGGCAGGCGAGGGGGGAAGGGTTCAGGGTTCCAGGCAAACCTGGTGTGCAGGCCTTGCGAGGACTGCGTCCTCGATCGCAGCCTCGCAGGCTCGACAGCGGCTACACGTAGAGACCAGAGCCATGCGCGGTCTTGTAGCCGCAGCCGAGCCTGCGAGGCTGCGATCGGTATGGGCGGCATTCCGACGTAGCGGCCGCAAAACGGGCAACGCGGTGTTCCAGGCAAAAGCGTCCGCTAGGAGCGCGGCAACCAGAAGAACATTGCCACGCAAAAGATCGTCAGGCCGATGCAGAACCCGGTAAAGCGCCGCAACCGCCGTTGTTCGGCGTGCGCCGCAGTAGCGGGAAGGGGCATGCCGCAATGGCGGCAGGAGGCTTGCCGAGGCGGGTTGGAGCCTTGGCAGTACAGGCAGACCGGCCCGGCGCTCATTCGAATTGCTCCAGCCGCGGACGGTCGAGAATGACGATCTGGCGGCCATCCTGGCTGATGATCTTTTCATCGATCAGGCGCCGGATGATCCGCGAGAAGGTCTCCGGCTGGATCGCCAGGTGGCCGGCGATCAGCTGCTTGGCCATCGGCAGCTCGAACCGGCGCTCCACCGGTTGCAGCTGCATCAGTTGCGTCAGCAGATAACGCACCACCCTGTGGGTGGCGTTCTTCAGCGACAGGGTTTCGATCTCGTTGACCCGCTGGTGCAGGCGCACGCAGAGCTTGCCGAGCAAGGCGAAGGTCAGGCGGCTGTTGCTTTGCAGCAGGCGCAGGTAGGTGTCGTTGGACAGGCGATAGAGCTGGGTCGGGCCGATGGCTTCGGCGCAGGCCACATAGTCCGGCGTGTCCATCAGCATCATCGCCTCGGCGAAGGTCTGGCGCGGGCCGATGACCTCGAACACTTTTTCCTGCCCATCCGGCGTCAGGCGGTAGACCTTCACCGCGCCGGCGATCACGAAATAGAAAGCTTCGGCCGGCTCGCCCTGGCGGAACAGCGGGTCGCCCTTGTCGAGGCTGAGCAACTGGCTGGCCGCCATCAGCTCGTCCAGCTGTTCCTCGTTCAAGGGCTCGAACAGGTGATGGCTGCGCAGGATCTGGTGATGCACGCGATGAAGCACCATGAATATTCATCCTTATGGCTGGGGGAAAGGTGCTGCCGTGGTTCAGACGAGGCCCAGGGCGACGCGGCTGGCGAGGGCCAGGATCGCGCCCAGGACGACAAACCACGTCAGTGGCTGGAGGGTCTTTTTCAGGGTGGCTGCGGCGGTATTCATGGTGGCTCCGGTCATTCGGCAGGGATGGGGGTGCCCTGCGTTCAGCAAGAGCCGGGCCAGGCGCCAGGCCTCCTGTATTGGGGGAGATTTCCAGCGGAGTGGTCAAAAAGACCTGGCGATTTCGGGTGTAAATGACTAGCGAATGGTCATTTTGACCCTCGCGCTGGAAGGCGAACCCCGGCACCGCGCCGGCCGCAACCCCGGCCCGCCGGCTTATGGCCGTTCCTGGTGGTGATCGGGCCTCGGGGCACGGCCCTTGCACTGCCAGACAGGACGGTGGGCACAACAGCCCGCCGCATCCCGGGCAAGCTTGATTTGCGACAACGGCAAGGGCGCGCCAATGGCCGATGATGGCCGGGGATTTCATTCGCCGCGTGTCGACCGTCGCCGGGTCGGCACGCTGGGTAAAGGAGTGGGCTTGATGCAAGTACTTGAGCGTCGTGCGGCGATGGCAATCGTGCCGCTGTTACGCCTGGCCTTCCGGCCGTTTTTCCTCGCCGGTTGTGTCCTGGCGCTGCTGGTGGTGCCGCTGTGGCTGGCGGCGCTGCAGGGCTCCCTGGGCGACTGGCAACCGGCGGGAGGCTGGCTGGGCTGGCACCGCCACGAACTGCTGTTCGGTTTCGGCCTGGCGATCATCGCCGGCTTCCTGCTGACCGCGGCGCAGACCTGGACCGGCCAGCCGGGCCTCTGCGGCAAGCCGCTGGCGGCCCTGGCCTTGCTCTGGCTGGCCGCGCGCCTGGCCTGGCTGGGCAGCGCGCCCTGGCTGCTGCTGGCGGTGCTGGAGCTGGGGTTTCCCCTGGCGCTGGCCGGGTTGATGGGCCGCATGTTGTGGAAGGTGCGCCAGCAGCGCAACTACCCGATTGTCCTGGTGCTGCTGTTGCTCGCCGCGGCGGACGGCCTGTCGGTGGCCGGCCTGCTGCAAGGCCATGAAGGCTGGCAGCGCCAGGGCGTGTTGAGCGGCCTGTGGCTGGTGGCGGCGATGATGAGCCTGATCGGCGGGCGGGTGATTCCGTTTTTCACCCAGCGCGGCCTGGGTCGGGTCGCGGCCGTGGCGCCCTGGCCATGGCTCGATTATCTGCTGCTGGCGGGTTCGGCCCTGGTGGCGCTGCTGTATGCCGCCGGGCCGGCGCTCATCGCCAATACCTGGGTTGGCGCGCTGTTCCTGCTGCTGGCGACCGCGCATCTGCTGCGGTTGTGGCGCTGGCAGGACCGCGGGCTGTGGCGCGTGCCGCTGCTGTGGTCGCTGCACCTGGCCTACGGCTGGCTGGCGCTGGCGTGCCTGGGCATGGCGCTGTGGCATTTCGGCGCGCCGCTGAACCCCAGCCTGGCCGTGCACGGCCTGACCATCGGCGCCATGGCCGGGTTGATCCTGGCGATGATCGCCCGGGTCAGCCTGGGCCATACCGGGCGGCCGCTGGAGCCGCCAGCGGGCATGACCCTGGCGTTCATCCTGCTCAACCTGGCCTGCCTCAGTCGGGTGCTGCTGGTGCTCTGGCTGCCGGTGGCGGCGTTGTGGCTGGCGGGCCTGTGCTGGGCCCTGGCCTTTGCCCTGTACGTCTGGCGCTACGGGCCGATGCTGCTGCGGGCGCGGGTCGACGGGCACCCGGGCTGAGCCCTGAATGCGGAGCAAGGAGAAGGGCAATGATTTATCCCTGGTTAGTGGTTATCCACCTGCTGGCGGCCATCGGTTTTATCGGCACGCTGTTCTTCGAGGTGTGCATCTGGCACACGGCGCGCCGGCAACTGGCGACGGACGCCCAGGTGGCGGCGGACCAGGCCATCGCGGTGCGTTCGCGCAAGGTCCTGCATGGCGTGGTGCTGCTGTTGTACGGCGCCGGTATCGGCCTGGCCTGGCAGCATCGCGGGGCCTTGAGCCAGCCCTTGAGCAGCAGTTTCGCCAGCCTGTTGAGCCTGAAGATCGTCCTGGCCCTGAGCATCATCGGCCATTACCTGCTGCTGGCGTACTGGTTGAAAAGGTCGCGGCTGAGCGCCGGCCGCGCCTGCTGGATCCGCCGCAGCGTGCTGGGGCACATGCTGCTGATCGTGGTCCTGGCCAAGGCGATGTTCTATTGGCATGGCTGAATGAACGTGCCAGCCACCGGGCTGGCACGCAGGGGCGGGGATCAAGCGTTCAGGGCGTTGGCGAACAGCACGTTGTTTTCCAGATGGATGTGCTGCATCAGGTCGTCGCGAAATTCGCTCAACCCGCGGTACAGCGCGCGCCAGGTGTTGCAGGCGTCGGCGGGCGGGGTGATGTGGTCGGTCAGCACCAGCAGTTTTTCCAGGGCCTCGCCATGTTGCTCGTGCTCCAGGCGCAGCACATGGATCGGCGGCGCCGCCCGGCGGCCCAGGCCCTGTTGCAGCATCGGGAACAGCACCTGTTCTTCCTTGAGCATGTGGCCTTCGAGTTCCTGCTGCATGTCCCGCAGGTGATCGGCCAGGCCGTTGGGGCAGGTGTCGCGGGCGCCATGCACTTGCTCCACGCGACAGGCCAGGCGGATCAGTTCCGGCAGCTGTTCGCGGTGGCGGGCGTGGTAGCGGGTGAGGATATGGGCGATCAGCGCCTCGCTCGGTTCATCGCGCCAGTCGTGCCGCCGGGCGTCGCTGTCTTGCAGCAGGTGCAGGGCCTCGGCGATCTGCACGGGGTCGAGGCCTTTGCCGAGGGCGGCGTCGCGCAGGGTTTTCTGCCCGCCGCAGCAGAAGTCCAGGTTGAACTCATGAAACACCCGGCTGGCGCCGGGGATGTCGCAGGCCAGTTGGCCGAGGCTTTGTTCCAGGAGGTTGGGCTGCGAAGCGTCTTGTCGGGCAAGACCGGGTCGTTCCAGCAGTGTCGGGTTCATCAGGTTTTCCTTGTTGTGGCAACGGTTCCCCTGGGCCGTTGCATCCGCCATGCCAGCTGTAACTTATTGAAAGTAATGGACTGATTTTTTGTCGTGGTGCGGATGACCCTGAAATCTCGGGGTCGGAACCACCAGAAAGGGTGATGACTACCATGTTGCGTGAAAGTCTGGCGGCCGACCTGATTGTCGAGTTGCCCAATGCCGTGCGGTTGCAGCGTCTGGTGCAGACCCTGCGTGAGTACTTCAAGGCCGGGGCCGTGGGCCTGCTGCGCCTGGACGACGACAGCCTGCGGCCGCTGGCCACCGTCGGCCTGGTGCATGAAGCCCTCGGGCGGCGCTTCGTGATCGCCCAGCACCCGCGCCTGGCGGCGATCATGGCGTCCCGCGAGCCCACCTGGTTCGAGCCCGACAGCCGCCTGCCGGACCCTTATGACGGGCTGCTCGACCACCCGGACAGCGGGCCGCTGGCGGTGCACGACTGCATGGGCGTGAGCCTGTATGTGGAAGGGCGGGTCTGGGGCGCCATCACCCTCGACGCGCTGCGGCCCGGGACCTTCGACCGCCGGGCGCGGGATGAGCTCAAGCGCTGCAGCCTGCAGATCGAGGCGGCGCTGCGGGTCACCCGCCTGGAACAGGAAAACCGCAGCCTGCGCCTGTCGCGCAGCGAGCCGCAGGATGCCCGCGGGCCAGTGGAGGAGGGCGAGATCCTCGGCCAGAGCGAAGTCCTGCACCAGTTGCTCAACGAGCTGGACGTGCTCGCCGATTCCGAGCTGCCGGTGTTGCTGCTGGGCGAGACCGGGGTCGGCAAGGAGCTGTTCGCCCGGCGCCTGCATCGCCTGTCCCGGCGCGCCCACAAGCCGCTGGTGCAGGTCAACTGCGCGGCGCTGCCGGAATCCCTGGCCGAGAGCGAGCTGTTCGGTCACGTCAAGGGCGCTTTCTCCGGCGCCACCAGCGACCGCGCCGGGCGCTTCGACGCGGCCAACGGCGGCACGCTGTTTCTCGACGAGGTCGGCGAGCTGCCGCTGAGCGTGCAGGCCAAATTGCTGCGCACCCTGCAGAATGGCGAGATCCAGCGCCTGGGGGCGGACAAGCCGCTGCATGTGGATGTGCGCATCATCGCCGCGACCAACCGCCACCTGCCGGACAGCATTCGCGACGGGCTGTTTCGCGCCGACCTGTACCACCGGCTTTCGGTGTACCCGGTGCCGATCCCGCCGCTGCGCGAACGCGGCTCCGACGTGTTGCTGCTGGCCGGGCATTTCCTCGAGTTGAACCGCAGCCGTCTCGGCCTGCGCGGCCTGCGCCTGTCGCCGGCGGCCGAACGGGCGCTGCTGGCGTACCCCTGGCCGGGCAATGTGCGCGAGCTGGAACACGTGATCAGCCGCGCCGCGCTCAAACAGCTCAGCCGTGGCGGCAGTCGCAACCTGATTTTGACCCTGGAGCCGGAAGTCCTCGATCTCGACAGCACGCTGAAGGGCGCGGAGCCGCTCGAACAGTCGCCGCCGGCGGCCGACGACGGGCCCTTCCAGCCCCTGAGCGAAGCCGTCGACGAGTACCAGCGGCAGAAGATCCACCAGGCCCTGAGCCGCTGCCGCAACAACTGGGCCCGCGCCGCCCGGCTGCTGGAGGTCGACCCGAGCAACCTGCACAAACTGGCCCGGCGCCTGCGGCTCAAATAGCAGGCCGACGCTCGACGGCTGGTCATGAACGGCTGCTCCTACAGAAGCAACTGCTGGCGCGCCCACCTCGATCGCAGCCTCGCAGCCTCGGCAGCGGCTACGGAACATGGGTGTCTTGGAGGGGGCGGCGCAGTTGCTACAGAAGATAGGGATCGGCAACTGACGTTGATGGCGATCAAGGTCATGCGGGGCGGCTCCTCGCAGACTGCGGCAAACCCCAACGGAGATCACCCTCATGCCGCTTTCCCTGGCCCAGATGCGCCGTAACTATTGCCGCGATGGCCTGGCCGACGAGGCCGCGCCGGACGATCCGCTGCCGCTGTTCCGCCAGTGGCTGCAACAGGCCCGCGACACCGAGCAGGCGCCGGTGGAGGCCAACAGCATGTGCCTGGCCACGGTCGACGAACAGGGCCAGCCCCATTGTCGGGTGCTGTTGCTCAAGGGCCTGAGCGATGAGGGTTTCACCTTCTTCGGCCACTACCAGAGCGCCAAGGGCCTGGAGCTGGCGGCCAATCCCCGGGCCGCCATGACCTTCTTCTGGCCGGCTCTGGAGCGCCAGGTGCGCATCGAAGGATGGGTATCGCGGTTAGCGCCGCGGCTGTCGGATGTGTATTTCGATTCGCGCTCCCTGGCCAGTCGCCTCGGTGCCTGGGCCTCGCCGCAAAGCCAGCCCTTGGCCAACCGGCTGCAACTGGAATCCCTGCTGGCCAGCACCACCAGCCGTTTCGACGGCCAGCCGCTGCCGCGCCCGGAACACTGGGGCGGCTACTGCCTGCGCCCGCAGCGCATGGAGTTCTGGCAAGGGCGCAGCGACCGTCTGCATGACCGCCTCGACTACCGCCTGCACCAGGGCGTGTGGCGCCACGGCCGGCTGGCGCCCTGAGGGTCGTCGTCCCGTCGAGGTACCTCCTTGGAGGAATAGGTTCGTCGGCGGATTCGGTTCAGGCTGGGGCCAATCTCAATTCACGGGAAGGCTTGGATATGGCCCATCTGGCGCAACGCACGTTTCAACCCCTGAACATCGCCGTGCTGACCATCAGCGATACGCGCACCCTGGAAACCGACACCTCGGGCCAGACCCTCTGCGACCTGTTGCAGAGCGCCGGCCATGTGCTGGTCGATCGTGGCCTGGTGCCGGACGACATCTACCAGATCCGCGCCAGCGTCTCGTGCTGGATCGCCGACCCCCTGGTGCAGGTGGTGCTGATGACCGGCGGCACCGGCTTCACCGCGCGGGACAACACGCCCCAGGCGGTGCTGCCGCTGCTGGACAAGCATGTGGAAGGTTTCGGCGAGCTGTTCCGCCAGGTGTCGGTGGAAGAAATCGGCATGTCCAGCCTGCAGTCGCGGGCCCTGGCCGGCGTCAGCAACGGCGTGCTGGTGGTGTGCGTGCCGGGCTCGCCGGGGGCTTGCCGCACCGCCTGGAACATGATCCTGCGCCCACAGCTGGACAGCCGCACCGGCCCGTGCAATTTCGCCCCCCATCTCAAGCCGCAGACCCATAAGGGGCCGCCACAGAACATCGAGGCCTGTGGGGCGCGGTCGTGACCGGCTGTGGCTGCGACAGCGGTCAACTGATCCCGGTGGACCAGGCCATCGCCCATCTGCTGGACCAGGCGCCGCCACCGCCTACGGTGCAAAGCATTGCCCTGGAGCAGGCCCTGGGCCGGGTGCTGGCGGCCGACATACATGCACCGCTGGACCTGCCCGGCTGGGACAACAGCGCCATGGACGGCTACGCCTTGCGCGCCGCCGACCTGCCGCCCGCCGGTGGCCGCCTGACCCTGGGGGGACGGATTGCTGCTGGGCAAGCGGGTGAGACTCCCTTGGCGGCGGGGCAGGCGGTGCGCATCTTCACCGGTGCGCCCTTGCCGCCGGGGGCCGATACGGTGGTGCCCCAGGAGAACTGCCAGGTCGAGGACGGGCAAGTCTGGTTGCCGCCGGCGACTGCCGGCGCTCACGTGCGCCAGCAGGGCGAGGAGGTGCGGCGCGGCGATCTGTTGCTCAAGGCCGGCAAACGCCTGCGCGCCCAGGAGCTGGGCCTGCTGGCGGCGGCCGGGATCGCCCGGGTCGAGGTCTATCGGCCGTTGCGCGTGTGCCTGCTGAGCAGTGGCGACGAGCTGCGCGAACCCGGCCAGCCCCTGGCGCCGGGGCAGATCTACAACAGCAATCGCTATTGCCTGTCGGCGTTGCTGCGCGGCTGGGGCGTGGAGGTGCACGACTACGGGGTGATGGCCGACGAACTGGCGGCCAGCCGCCACGCCTTGAGCCTGGCCTCGTCGGAGTGCGACCTGCTGCTGACCTCGGGCGGGGTGTCGGTCGGCGAGGAAGACCACCTCAAGCAGGCGATCGAGGAGCTGGGCCATGTGGATTTCTGGCGTCTGGCGATCCAGCCGGGCAAGCCCCTGGCCTTTGGCGCAGTGGCCGGCAAGCCGTGGCTCGGCCTGCCGGGCAACCCCTCGGCGGCGCTGGTGACCGCGCTGGTGGTGGTGCGCCCATTCCTGCTGCGGGCCCAGGGCGTGACGGATGTGCTGCTGCGGCCCATGGCGTTGCCGGCGGGCTTCGAGTGGTTGCAGCGCAACCGCCGGCGCCAGTACCTGCGGGCCCGCCTGGTGCCCGGTGACGATGCCCAGGTTCGTGTGCAACCGCACCCGCAGCAAAGCTCGGCGATGCTCGCCGCCGCCTGCTGGGCCGAGGGCCTGGCGCTGGTGGAAGGCGAGCGCTTGGTACGTCCGGGCGACCCGGTGCCGTTCCTGTCGTTCGCCGAACTGATGCAGTGACGGCAATTGATTGCGGTCAAGGCCGTGGCTGTCGGTCTGGCTAGACTGGCAGCGCATTTCCGATCGCTGCGCACGCGTCGCTCCGGCGCGTTCTTTGATGAGGAACCCCCCATGCAACTGGTTTGCCCCGCAGGCAACCTGCCTGCGCTCAAAGCGGCGGTGCGCCAAGGCGCCGATGCCGTCTACGTCGGCTTTCGCGACGACACCAACGCCCGGCATTTCGCCGGCCTGAACATGGACGACAAGCAGTTCGACGCGGCGGTCGCGCACATTCGCCAGCACCAACGCAAACTCTATGTGGCGGTCAACACCTACCCCCAGCCCCAGGGCTGGGCGCGCTGGCAACGGGCGGTGGACCGCGCCGCCGAGCATGGGGTCGACGCGCTGATCGCCGCCGATCCGGGCGTCCTGGCCTATGCCAGCCAGCGCCATCCGCAATTGAACCTGCACCTCTCGGTACAGGGCTCGGCGACCAATGCCAGCGCCCTGGCGTTCTACGCCCAGCACTACAACATCCGCCGCGCCGTCCTGCCGCGGGTGCTGTCCCTGGCCCAGGTGCGCCAGGTGGCGGCCAGCAGCACGGTGCCGATCGAAGTATTCGCCTTTGGCAGCCTGTGCATCATGGCCGAAGGGCGTTGCCACCTGTCTTCCTACATCACCGGCGAGTCGCCGAACCTGTGCGGCGTCTGCTCGCCGGCCAAGGCGGTGCGCTGGAGCGAGGACGCCGAGGGCTTGAGCGCGCGCCTCAGCGAAGTGCTGATCGACCGCTATCAAGCCGACGAGCCAGCCGGCTACCCGACCCTGTGCAAGGGGCGCTTCCTGGTCGAAGGCAAACGCTTCCATGCCCTGGAGGAACCCACCAGCCTCGACACCCTGGACCTGCTGCCGGAGCTGGCGGCGATCGGCGTCGAGGCGGTGAAGATCGAAGGCCGCCAGCGCAGCCCGGCCTATGTCGAGCAGGTCACCCGGGTCTGGCGCGCGGCGCTGGATGCCCATCGCGCCGCGCCCGCCAGTTTCACGGTCAAGGACCAGTGGCGCCAGGTACTGGCCGGCCTGTCCGAGGGCAGCCAGACCACCCTGGGTGCCTACCATCGATCATGGCAATGAGGAATTCGCGATGAAGCTCAGCCTGGGCCCCGTCCTGTTCTACTGGGACAAGGAGCAATTGGGGCGTTTTTATGCCGAGATGTCGGCCTTGCCCCTGGATGTGATTTACCTGGGGGAAACCGTGTGTTCGAAACGCCGGGCGCTGTCCCTGGACCAGTGGCTGGGCCTGGGGCGCGAATTGCAGGGCTGCACGTCGGCGCAGATCGTGCTCTCCAGCCTGACCCTGATCGAAGCCGCCTCGGAGTTGTCGAGCCTGCGGCGCCTGTGCGACAACGGCGAGCTGCTGGTGGAGGCCAACGACATGGGCGCGGTGCAGTTCCTCGCCGAGCGCAAATTGCCCTTCGTCGGTGGCCCGGCGCTGAACCTGTACAACGGCCACGCCCTGGCCCAGTTGCAGGGGTGCGGGATGATCCGCTGGGTGCCGCCGGTGGAGTGTTCGGCGGCGCTGATCCGCGCGGTGCTGGAGCAGGTGCGCGAGCTGGGCCAGGCGCTGCCCGAGGTCGAAGTCTTCGCCTATGGGCATCTGCCGTTGGCCTATTCCGCGCGCTGCTTCACCGCCCGGGCCCAGGACCGGCCCAAGGACGACTGCCAGTTCTGCTGCATCCAGTACCCCGACGGCCTGGCGCTGAGCAGCCAGGAAGGCCAGGCGCTGTTCACCCTCAATGGCATCCAGACCCTGTCCGCCGAGGTCACCAATCTGCTGGCGGACTATGCCGGGCTGGTGGCCTGCGGCGCCGACCTGCTGCGCCTGAGCCCGCGGGCCCAGGGCATGGGCGAGGTGATCGAGGCCTATCAGCGGGTGCGCCAGGGTGCGACGCCACCGCTGTTCGTCGAGGGCTGCAACGGTTATTGGCATGGCCAGGCCGGGATGTTGCGCGTCGAGGAGGTGGGCCTGTGCTGAGTGGCAAATCCAAACGCAAGGACTGGCTGCTGCGCAGCGCCGACCGGCTGCTGCCGCTGCTGCGGCGGGTGCCGTTCGGCGTGCAGCGCCTGGCCTTGCAGCAGGGGCTCAACCGCTGTTTGGCCGAGCCGCTGCGCGCCGGCGAATTCGACCTGCTGCGCCGGCGATGGCTGTGCCTGCGGATTCCCGACCTGGGCCTGGCCTGGTACCTGACCCGCGACCGCGACGGCCTGCGCATTGCCGAACGCGCCCGGGCCGACGTGACCATCAGCGGCAACTGGCGCGAGTTCCTGCTGCTGGCCAGCCGTCAGGAAGACCCGGACACCTTGTTCTTCCGCCGGCGCCTGGTGATCGAGGGCGATACCGAGCTGGGCCTGACCTTGAAAAACCTGATCGACAGCCTCGACCCGGACGTATTGCCGGTCTGGCTGTGGCGCAATCTGGAACGGGCGGGCAAGGGGCTGGCCGCAGGCTGAAGGCGTCGGCTTGTCAGTGCCAGGATGCACCGCCGGCAGGTCAGCTTCTGTAGGAGCCAGCTTGCTGGCGATTCTGGCGCCGCAGTATGCCTGGGACGCCGCCATCGCGAGCAAGCTCGCTCCTACAGGGAATAGGGGCGGGCCTGCTGCCGCTCAGCCCTGGTAGGCGGCCAGTTCCTCGGCGCCGGGGATCTGGATAGTGCGCCGCTCCATGGCGATCAGGCCGCTTTCTACCAGCCGATGGAGGATGCGCGAGAAGGTCTCCGGCTGGATCCCCAGCTTGGAGGCCACCAGGCGCTTGGACACTTGCAGCACCACCTCGCCGCTGTGCGGGTCGCGCTCCTGCAACAGGAAATTCACCACCCGCCGGCTGGCGCTGCCCAGGGTCAGGGTGTCGATGTCCTTGAGGCGCTGGTGCAGGTGCCGCTCATGCTCGCCAGGATCGCCAGGCACACCTGCGGCTGGTCCTCCAGGGCGTGGCGGTAATGGTTGCCATCGATGCTGACCAGCACGCTGTCTTTCAGCGCAGTGGCGTTGACCGGGTAGAAGCGCGCCTGGCTGAACAGCAGGGCCTCGGCGAAGGTTTGCCCGGGCTGGATGATTTCCACCAGGTTCTCCTGGCCTTCGCCGCTGATGCGGTACAGCTTGACCTGGCCGCTGATCAGCAGGAAAAAGCGCTTGGCCGGATCGCCCTGGTGCATCAGGGTGTTGTGGCTGGGCAGGCGCCTGAGCATGGCCCGGGCACAGACCTCCTCGAAGACCTTGTCCGGCAACTGGCTGAACAGATGATGGCGACGCAACAACAGCACGATGGAAGGGTGGGTCAGCATGGGTACCTCCGCTGCCGGCCATGGTAGAGCGCGCGGCTGCCAGGGCCTATGCCTCCGCCGGCGTACCTCCAAAGGGGCAGGGGGTAAATGGGCAGGAGGGGCTGAACGCGGCTCAGCCGGCGTTGCGCAGGTGTTCCATGGCCCACACGGCGGCCTCGACCCGCGAGCGCAGGCCGAGCTTGTGCAGCAGGTTCTTCACATGGACCTTGACCGTGCCTTCGGTGATGCCCAGCTTGTGGCCGATGACCTTGTTGCTGTAGCCGCTGGCGATGGTGCGCAGCACCTGGCGCTCGCGCTCGGTCAGCTCGACCTCCGGCTGGCGCGGCGGCGAACGCAGGGCCTGGGCCATGACCCGGGTCAGCCCCGGGCTGATCACCAGGGCGCCGCTCAGGGCATCGCGCAGGTACTGGATCAGCAACTCGGGCTCCATGTCCTTGAGCAGGTAGCCGTCGGCGTCCAGGCGCAGGGCGTCGCGAATGTCGTCCTCGGCGTCGGACACGGTGAACAGCAGCACCTTGCCGCGGTAGTCCATGGCCCGCAGGCGGCGCAGGGTCTCGATGCCGTTGAGTTGCGGCATGTTGTTGTCGAGCAGCACCAGGTCGGGCTGCAAGGGTTCGATCAGGCCCAGGGCTTCTTCGCCGTGGCTGGCTTCGCCGACGATCTGCAGGTCGTCTTCCAGTTCGAGCATCTGGCGGATGCCGCGACGCATCATCGGATGGTCGTCGACCAGCAGGATCCGGTAGGAGGGGGATGGGTTCATGCGGCGCTACCTTGTGTGGGGACGGCGAGGAACTCCGGACGGAATTCCATCTGCACCAGGGTGCCCTGGGGCGTCCTGGAAGAAATCTGCAACTGGCCATGCAGGCTGCGGGCCCGCTCATCCATGATGTTCAGGCCGTGGTGTTCGCGCTGGTTGCCACTGTTGTCGTGGTCGCCGCTGAAGCCGCGGCCATCGTCCTCGATCGACAGGCGCAGGGTTTCGCCATGCTGGCGCAGCTGCAGCCAGACATTCTCCGCGTGGGCGTGGCGCAGGCAGTTGGAGAGCGCCTCGCGGGTGATCTGCAGCAGGTGGATCTGCTCGCTGGCCGACAGCTCGAAAGCCAGACTGTCGAGTTGCACATGCACCTGGAAATCGCCGCGGCGCGAGAACTCCTCGGTGGTCGCCTCAAGCTCGCGCACCAGCCCGGCGTCGTGGATCTGCAAACGAAAGGTGGTCAACAGTTCGCGCAGCTGGCGGTAGGCATTGTTCACCCCCTCGCGCAGTTCGGCGGTGACGTTCTCCAGAGTGCTCAGCGGTTCGCCACGGCGCATCAGGGTCTGCATGCGGCTGACCTGCAGCTTCATGTAGGACAGGGCCTGGGCCAGGGAGTCGTGCAGCTCGCGGGCGATGATCGCGCGCTCTTCGAACAGCAGCAGGCGATGGTCCTGTTCGCGCTGGCGCTTGAGCGACAGCGAGGTGCCGATCAGGTTGGCCAGGGCCTGGATCAGTTCGGTTTCCCAGGCTTGCGGGGCATGGCCGTCGACGAAGTGCGCCTTGAGCTCGCCCAGTTCGCTGCCCTGGTTGCTGATGCTGAAACGCTGCCGGGCGATCGGCTGGTGCCGCTGGCAGCTGGCGCAATCGCTGACCGCGCAGACCTCCCGGCTGTCGGCGCCATGCAGGGCGATCAACTGCTGCGCCGGGGCCTGCAACTGGCCTTGCAGGCACAGCGACAGGCGCAACCCCGGCAGGCGCTGCTGGAAGCGCCGGATCAGTTCGTCCAGGCCTTCGGCGTTGGCCAGCCGTGTGGCCAGGCTGCGGCTGCTCTGGTACAGCAGCTCGAGGGCGGCGTTGGCCTGTTGCAGGTTGTGGGTCTTTTGCCACACCAGGGTTTCCAGGGTGCGGTGGGACTGCTCGATGGTCTCGGCCATGGCGTTGAAGCTGGTGGCCAACTGGCCCAGCTCGTCCCGGGACTGGTGGTTGACCCGCACCTGGAAATCGCCACGGCGAAAGCGCTGGGTGGCTTCCACCAGTTCCTGCAAGGGCGTGACCACGCCGTATTGCAGTTCGTACAGGCCCAGCAGCAGGACGAACAGGGTGGTGAACAGCGCCGCGCCCTGGATCAACTGTTGCCAGGTCTGCTTATGTTCGCTCTGGCGTTGCAGCAGGCTGACGAACTGGTTCAGCTGCTCGACGAAGGGCAGGGCCAGGGCCTGGAACGCGGCGGCATCGCGTTGTTCCAGGGCCGGCTGCAACTCAGCGTTCCAGCGTTGCTGGATCTGCCGGTAGCTGTCCACCAGCTCGGGGTCGGCGCCGTCTTCCAGCACCGCCCTGAGCGACTGGCTGTCGAGGCGCTGTTGCAGGCTCTGGCGGATCTGCCCGATCTCTTCGGCGCTGGCGCCCGCGGCCAGCTTCCAGCTCAGGTGGTAGGTCTCCATGCGCACCGAGCCCGCGGTATTGATGGCCGCCGCGTCGCCCTGGCTGAACCAGGCGATCAGCCCGGCGCTCAGGGAACTGGCCAGCGCCAGCACGGCGATCAGGATCACCGCCAGGCCGGCGCGGGCGGGCAGGGAACTGCGCAGCCAGCGGATCAAGGGCGCGGGCCGGATGTGAATGGGGGAAGGGCGGGCATAGCAGGCTCCAGGGACGACTGGCGATGGTTTTGCAGCCGGTCCCTGGCGCTCTACCTCTAAAGAGTTGTTGTTCATCGGATCCGTGCAACCGCCTCGTGGAGCCAAGGCAAGAGCCTGATAAACAAAGGGTTCAGAGGTTTTTCGGCACTACCTCGTTGGAGGTAGGCGGCGCAAGCATAGGCCCAGCAGGCCCCGGGCTTCCTTGACCCGGGTCAAGTTTTTACCGGGTTCGCCTCTCTAGTCTGCGGCCATGAATGACTGACTGGAGAGCGAGATGACCCAACCGCGTGTACGACAAGGCCTGGTGCTGGGCATGAGTACGCTGGCCTTCACCGTGTGCTTCATGGTCTGGATGATGTTCGCGGTGCTCGGGGTGCCGATCAAGGCGCTGCTTGCGCTCAACGAAACCCAGTTCGGCCTGCTGGCCGCCACCCCGGTGCTCACCGGTTCGCTGGCACGCTTGCCGCTGGGCCTGCTGACCGACCGCTTCGGCGGGCGCAGCGTGTTCTTCCTGCTGATGCTGTGCTGCGTGTTGCCGCTGTACCTGATCAGCCACGCCACGGCCTACTGGCAGTTCCTGGTCCTGGGCCTGTTCGTCGGCCTGGCCGGCGGTTCGTTTTCGGTGGGCATCGCCTACGTCGCCAAGTGGTTCGACCAGGACAACCAGGGCTTCGCCATGGGCATCTTCGGCGCGGGTAACGCCGGTGCCGCGCTGACCAAGTTTCTCGCCCCGGCGCTGATCGCCGCCGGCAGCTGGCAACTGGTGCCGAAAACCTTCAGCGCCATCCTGTTTATCACCGCGCTGCTGTTCTGGTTTCTCAGCGCCGACAACAAGGCCCATCGCAGCGCCTCTGGTGCCACCCTGCGCGAGCAGTTGGGCGCGTTGAAGGACCCGGCGGTGTGGCGCTACTGCCAGTACTACTCGATCGTCTTCGGCGGCTACGTGGCCCTGGCGCTGTGGATGACCCAGTACTACGTGCAGGAATACGGTTTCAGCCTGCAGAGCGCGGCGCTGCTGGCCGCCTGTTTCTCGCTGCCGGGTGGGGTGCTGCGCGCCGTCGGCGGCTGGATGTCGGACCGCTGGGGCGCCCAGAGCGTGACCTGGTGGGTGCTCTGGGTCAGCTGGATCTGCCTGTTCCTGCTGTCCTACCCGCAGACCCAGCTGCAAGTGCGCACCGTCGACGGCGCCCTGGATTTCCACCTCGGCCTGAATCCTGCGCTGTTCACCGTGCTGCTGTTCGTCATGGGCATCGCCTTCGCCTTCGGCAAGGCCTCGGTGTTCAAGTACATCGCCAACGACTACCCGCAGAACATGGGCGCGGTGTCCGGCATCGTCGGCTTGGCCGGCGGCCTGGGCGGCTTCGTCCTGCCGATCCTGTTCGGCGCCCTGGTGGACCTCACCGGCGTGCGCTCTTCCTGCTTCATGTTGATGTACGGCGTAGTCTGGGTGTCGCTCACCTGGATGTACTTCAGCGAAATCCGCAAGCGCCCGCTGCTGGGCAAACAGCCGCCGGCCACCTCGTCCCCGTTTTCCAGCATTGCCCAAGGAGAAGAACATGTCGGTTCTTGATAAGCCCGATTCAGGCCCGTTGATTCATGACTGGCGCCCGGAAGACCCCGCTTTCTGGGGGCGCAGCGGCAAGCAGACGGCGACCCGCAACCTGTGGATCTCGATTCCCGCGCTGCTCTTGGCCTTTGCCGTGTGGATGGTCTGGAGCACGGTGATCGTGCGCCTGAACGCCATCGGCTTCAGCTTCAGCACCGACCAGCTGTTCTGGCTGGCGGCGCTGCCGGGGCTGTCCGGCGCCACCTTGCGGGTGTTCTATTCGTTCATGGTGCCGATCTTCGGCGGCCGCCGCTGGACCGCCCTGAGCACCGCGTCGCTGTTGCTGCCGTCGCTGTGGATGGGCTTTGCCGTACAGGACCCGAACACCCCCTACAGCGTGTTCGTGCTGATCGCGCTGCTTTGCGGTTTCGGTGGCGGCAACTTTGCCTCGAGCATGTCCAACATCAGCTTCTTCTACCCCAAGTCGCAGCAGGGCACGGCCCTGGGCCTGAATGCCGGGCTGGGCAACCTCGGGGTGTCGGTGATGCAGTTCTGCGTGCCGCTGGTGATCACCTTCGGCCTGTTCGGCTGGCTTGGCGGGCAACCCCAGGTGCTGGCCGACGGCAGCCAGCTGTGGCTGCAGAACGCCGGGTTTGTCTGGGTGCCGTTCATTATCGCGGTGACGCTGCTGGCCTGGTTCGGGATGAATGACCTGTCCAGCGCCAAGGCTTCGTTCAGCGAGCAGGCGGTGATCTTCAAGCGCAAGCACAACTGGCTGATGTGCTGGCTGTACCTGGCGACCTTCGGCTCGTTCATCGGTTTCTCGGCGGCTTTTCCAATGCTGATCAAGACCGCGTTCCCGGACGTGGTGGCGCTGAAGTTCGCCTTCCTCGGCCCGCTGGTGGGTGCCCTGGTGCGGCCGCTGGGCGGCTGGCTGGCGGACAAGCTCGGCGGTGCCCGGGTGACCTTGTGGAACTTCGTGGCGATGATCGTGATGGTCTTCGGGGTCTTGCACTTTCTTCCGCATAACGGCGCCGGCGGCAACTTCTACGGCTTCCTCGGCCTGTTCATGCTGCTGTTCATCACCACCGGCATTGGCAACGGCTCCACCTTCCGCATGATCCCGGTGATCTTCCGCACCCTGCATGAAAAAGCTGCCGCCGGGCAAAGCGCTGCGGTGCGCGAGCAAGCGTTGAAGAACGCCGGCAAGGAGTCGGCCGCGGTGCTCGGTTTCAGCTCGGCCATGGGCGCCTTCGGCGCGTTCTTCATCCCCAAATCCTTCGGCACTTCCATGGCCCAGACCGGCGGCCCGGAGATGGCCTTCTACATGTTCGTCGGCTTTTACCTGAGCTGCATCGTGGTGACCTGGTGGTGGTACGCGCGCAAAGGCGCGGCGACTCCCTGCTGACACGACCTGAATCCAAACCTTGCCCGGTCGGGGCATAGAACCCCGCGGCAAGCCTGAGAGGAAAGCACCATGAGTCATTTGTTGGATCAACTGCGGTTTTTCAACCGCAAGCAAAGCGAGTTCGCCGAGGGCCACGGGGAAACCCGCAAGGAGTCCCGCGACTGGGAAAACGTCTACCGCTCGCGCTGGCAGTACGACAAGATCGTGCGCTCCACCCACGGGGTCAACTGCACCGGTTCCTGCTCGTGGAAGATCTACGTGAAGAACGGCCTGATCACCTGGGAAACCCAGCAGACCGACTACCCGCGCACCCGCAACGACCTGCCCAACCACGAGCCGCGCGGCTGTCCGCGGGGCGCCAGCTACAGCTGGTACATCTACAGCGCCAACCGCCTGAAGTACCCGAAGATCCGCAAGCCGCTGCTCAAGCTGTGGCGCCAGGCGCGGCAGACTATGGCGCCGGTGGAGGCCTGGGCGAGCATCGTCGAGGACCCGGCCAAGGCCGAGTCCTACAAGAGCAAGCGCGGCATGGGCGGCTTCATCCGTTCCAGCTGGGATGAGGTCAACGAGATCATCGCCGCGGCCAACGTCTACACCATCAAGCAGTACGGCCCCGACCGGGTCGTCGGTTTCTCGCCGATCCCGGCGATGTCGATGGTCAGCTACGCCGCCGGCGCCCGTTACCTGTCGCTGATCGGCGGCGCCTGCCTGAGCTTCTACGACTGGTACTGCGACCTGCCACCGGCCTCGCCGATGGTTTGGGGCGAGCAGACCGACGTGCCGGAATCGGCCGACTGGTACAACTCCAACTACATCATCGCCTGGGGTTCCAACGTCCCGCAGACCCGTACCCCGGACGCGCACTTCTTCACCGAGGTGCGCTACAAGGGCACCAAGACCGTGGCCATCACCCCGGACTATTCGGAAGTGGCCAAGCTCACCGACCTTTGGCTCAACCCCAAGCAGGGCACCGACGCGGCGCTGGCCCAGGCCTTCAACCATGTGATCTTCAAGGAGTTCCACCTCGACCGCCCGAGCGCCTATTTCACCGACTACGCCAAGCGCTACACCGACCTGCCGGTGCTGGTGCTGCTCAAGCCGATGCTCGGCACCGCGCCGGGGGCCGGCTACCAGCCGGACCGCTTCCTGCGCGCCTCGGACCTGGCCGGCAACCTCGGCCAGGACAACAACCCGCAATGGAAGACCATCGCCATCGACGCCAGCGGCGAGCTGGTGTCGCCCCAGGGCTCCATCGGCTACCGCTGGGGCGAGCAGGGCAAGTGGAACATCCTCGCCCGGGAAGGCGGCGCGGGACGCGAGATCGACCTGAACCTGAGCCTGATCGGCGGCGATGTCGCCGAAGTGGCCTTCCCGTATTTCGCCGGGGAAATCCAGGAGCACTTCCAGCATGTGGCCGGCGACGCCGTGCAATACCGCCGCGTGCCGGTGCGCAGCCTGACCTTGGCCGACGGCAGCCAGGTCAAGGTGGCCACGGTGTTCGACCTGTCGGCGGCCAACCTGGCCATCGACCGTGGCCTGGGCGGCGCCAATGTGGCCAAGGACTACGACGACGCCAGCGTGCCCGGCACTCCGGCCTGGCAGGAGCAGATCACTGGCGTCAGCCGCGAGAAGGCGATCCAGATCGCCCGCGAGTTCGCCGACAACGCCGACAAGACCCGTGGCCGCTCGATGATCATTGTCGGCGCGGCGATGAACCACTGGTACCACATGGACATGAACTACCGCGGGCTGATCAACATGCTCATGCTCTGCGGTTGCGTCGGCCAGACCGGTGGCGGCTGGGCCCACTATGTCGGCCAGGAAAAACTCCGCCCGCAATGCGGCTGGCTGCCCCTGGCGTTTGGCCTGGACTGGAGCCGGCCGCCACGGCAGATGAACGGCACCAGCTTCTTCTACGCCCACAGCTCGCAATGGCGCCACGAGAAGATGAGCATGCACGACGTGCTCTCGCCGTTGGCCGACAAGAGCCAGTTCCCCGAGCACGCCCTGGACTACAACATCCGCGCCGAACGCGCCGGCTGGCTGCCCAGCGCGCCGCAGCTCAACAGTAACCCGCTGCACATCTGCCGGGACGCCGCAGCACTCGGCATGACGCCCAAGGACTATGTGGTCAAGTCGTTGCATGAGGGTTCGCTGCGTTTCGCCTGCGAACAGCCGGACAGCCCGCAGAACTTCCCGCGCAACATGTTCATCTGGCGTTCCAACCTGCTGGGCTCCTCGGGCAAGGGCCACGAGTACATGCTCAAGTACCTGCTCGGCACCCGTAACGGGGTGATGAACGAGGACATCGGCCAGGTCGGCGACTGCAAGCCGCAGGAAGCCGAATGGGTGGACCAGGGCGCCATCGGCAAGCTCGACCTGGTCACCACCCTGGACTTCCGCATGTCCTCGACCTGCGTGTATTCCGACATCGTGCTGCCGACCGCCACCTGGTACGAGAAGGACGACATGAACACCTCGGACATGCACCCCTTCATCCACCCGCTGTCGGCGGCCATCGACCCGGCCTGGGAATCGCGTTCCGACTGGGAGATCTACAAGGGCATCGCCAAGGCGTTCTCCAGCATGGCGGTGGGGTACCTGGGCGTGGAGCAGGACCTGGTCACCGTGCCGCTGATGCATGACAGCGTTGGCGAGCTGGCCCAGCCGTTCGGCGGCACCGACTGGAAAACCGCGGGCGTGGCCCCGCAGCCGGGCAAGAACGCGCCGAACCTGCAAGTGGTGGAGCGCGACTACCCGAACATCTACAAGCAGTTCACCTCCCTCGGGCCGCTGCTGGAAAAACTCGGCAACGGCGGCAAGGGCATCAACTGGAACACCGAGGAGGAGGTGAAATTCCTCGGCGAGCTGAATTACCGCGAGGGCGCGGCGGGCATCAGCCAGGGCCGGCCGAAGATCGACACGGCGATCGACGCCGCCGAGGTGATCCTGTCCCTGGCCCCGGAAACCAACGGCCATGTGGCGGTCAAGGCCTGGGCCGCGCTGTCCGAGTTCACCGGCATCGACCACAGCCACCTGGCGCTGTCCAAGGCCCACGAGGCGATCCGCTTCCGCGATATCCAGGCGCAGCCGCGCAAGATCATTTCCAGCCCCACCTGGTCGGGCCTGGAGGACGATCACGTCAGCTACAACGCCGGCTACACCAACGTCCACGAGAACATCCCGTGGCGCACCATCACCGGTCGCCAGCAGTTCTACCAGGACCACCCGTGGATGCAGGCGTTCGGCGAACAACTGATGAGCTACCGGCCGCCGGTCAACACCCGGACCATCGAGGCGGTGAAGGGCAAGCGCACCAACGGCCACCCGGAAATCGTCCTCAACTGGATCACCCCGCACCAGAAATGGGGCATCCACAGCACCTACAGCGACAACCTGCTGATGCTCACCCTGAGCCGTGGCGGGCCGATTGTCTGGCTCTCGGAAATCGACGCGAAACGCGCCGGCATTGAGGACAACGACTGGATCGAATGCTTCAACGCCAACGGCGCGGCGACCGCCCGGGCGGTGGTCAGCCAGCGGGTCAAGGAGGGCATGGTGATGATGTACCACGCCCAGGAACGGATCGTGAACGTGCCCGGCTCCGAGACCACCAAGACCCGTGGCGGCCACCACAACTCGGTCACCCGGGTGGTGCTCAAGCCGACCCACATGATCGGCGGCTATGCCCAGCAGGCCTACGGTTTCAACTATTACGGCACGGTCGGTTGCAACCGCGACGAGTTCGTCGTGGTGCGCAAGATGGCCCGCGTCGACTGGCTCGATGGCTCGGACGGCGATGAGCTGCCACGCCCCCTGCCGACCGAGATGGATTGAGGAGTTGTCATGAAGATTCGTTCACAAATCGGCATGGTCCTGAACCTGGACAAATGCATCGGCTGCCATACCTGCTCGATCACCTGCAAGAACGTCTGGACCAGCCGCGAAGGCATGGAATACGCCTGGTTCAACAACGTCGAGACCAAGCCCGGGATCGGCTACCCGAAAGAATGGGAAAACCAGGACAAGTGGAAGGGCGGCTGGGTGCGCAACGCCAACGGCTCGATCAACCCACGGATCGGCGGCAAGTTCCGGGTGCTGGCGAACATCTTCGCCAACCCCGACCTGCCGAGCCTCGACGACTACTACGAGCCGTTCGACTTCGACTACCAGCACCTGCACACCGCGCCCCTGGGCGACCACCAGCCGACCGCGCGGCCGCGTTCGGTGGTGTCCGGCAAGCGCATGGAAAAGATCGAGTGGGGGCCGAACTGGGAAGAGATCCTCGGCAGCGAGTTCGCCAAGCGGCGCAAGGACCGGAACTTCGACCAGATCCAGGCGGACATCTACGGCGAGTACGAAAACACTTTCATGATGTACCTGCCGCGCCTGTGCGAGCACTGCCTGAACCCGGCGTGCGCGGCGTCCTGCCCGAGCGGGGCGATCTACAAGCGCGAAGAGGACGGCATCGTCCTGATCGACCAGGAGAAGTGCCGCGGCTGGCGCATGTGCATCAGCGGCTGCCCGTACAAGAAGATCTATTTCAACTGGAAGAGCGGCAAGTCGGAGAAGTGCATCTTCTGCTACCCGCGGATCGAGGCGGGCATGCCCACCGTGTGCGCCGAGACCTGTGTCGGGCGCATCCGCTACCTCGGCGTGCTGCTGTATGACGCCGACCGCATCGCCGAGGTGGCGAGCACCGCCAGCGAGCAGGACCTGTACGAGAAGCAGCTGGAAATCTTCCTCGATCCGCATGACCCGGCAGTGATCCGCCAGGCCCTGGAAGACGGGGTGCCGCAGTCGGTGATCGACGCCGCGCAGCGTTCGCCGGTGTACAAGATGGCCGTCGACTGGAAGCTGGCGCTGCCGCTGCACCCGGAATACCGCACCTTGCCGATGGTCTGGTACGTGCCGCCGCTGTCGCCGATCCAGAACGCGGCCGCCGCCGGCACCGTGGGCATGAACGGAGTGATCCCGGATGTCGACAGCCTGCGCATCCCCCTGCGTTACCTGGCCAACCTGCTGACCGCCGGCGACGAGAAGCCGGTCAAGCGCGCCCTCAAGCGCCTGCTGGCGATGCGCGCCTACAAGCGCGCCGAACAGGTCGAAGGCGTGCAGGACCTGCAAGTGCTGGAGGAGGTCGGCCTTAGCCTGAGCCAGGTCGAGGAGATGTACCGCTACCTGGCCATCGCCAACTACGAAGACCGCTACGTGGTGCCCAGCGCGCACCGCGAGGAAGCCATGAGCGATGCCTTCGCCGAGCGTTCCGGTTGTGGCTTCAGTTTCGGCAGCGGCTGCAGCGGCAGCTCCGACACCAACATGTTCGGGGCGAAGAAGGCCAACCGCCGCGACGTCCTGAAAACCGTGCAGCTGTGGGAGGAATGAGCATGCGCATCCTGAAAGTGATTTCGCTACTGCTCGACTACCCGAGCGCAACCCTGGTCGAGGGCCGCGACGAACTGGAGCAGGCGATCATCCAGGCTCGGGAAATCAGCCCGAAGCAGCGCGGTGCGCTGTTCGAGCTGCTGGAACTGATCTGCACCAACGACCTGATGGATGGCCAGGAGCACTACGGCGCGCTGTTCGGTCGTGGCCGCTCGCTGTCGCTGCTGTTGTTCGAGCATGTGCACGGCGAGTCCCGCGACCGCGGCCAGGCCATGGTCGACATGCTCGCCCAGTATGAAGCCGCGGGCTTTGCCATCGGCATCAAGGAGCTGCCGGACTACATCCCGCTGTACCTGGAGTTCCTTTCCACCCGCGACGACCTCGAGGCCCGCGAGGGCCTGGCCGATGTCGCGCACCTGCTGGCCTTGCTCGCGGCGCGCCTGGAGGAACGCGAGAGCGCCTACGCCAGTTGCTTTCGCGCCTTGCTGCAAATCGCTGGCGCGGAGCCGCACCAGGCGGTGGCCGACCTGCGCGAACAGGTGGCGGCCGAGCCGCGCGACGATTCCCTCGAAGCCCTGGACCGGATCTGGGAAGAGGAGGCGGTGGACTTTCTCAAGGCCGAGCAGCAGGAGCGTTGCAGCTCAATGCCGAGCGCGCCGGGCAAGCCCCGGGAGGAAAGCGCGGTACCGCTGCACTGGGTGGATTTTCAGCATCAGGGGCTGGCCGCCGCGCCAGCCGGGGAGGTGGGCAATGTCTAAGTGGAATCTGTTGGTGTTCGGGATCTATCCCTATGTCGCCCTGGCGATCTGCCTGCTGGGCAGCTGGGCACGCTTCGACCTGTCGCAGTACAGCTGGAAGGCCGGCTCCAGCCAGATGCTCGACAAGCGTGGCATGCGCGTGGCCAGCAACCTGTTCCATGTCGGCGTGCTGTTCGTGCTGGCCGGACACTTTGTCGGCCTGCTGACCCCGGCCTCGGTCTATCACCATGTGATCAGCACCGAGCACAAGCAGTTGCTGGCGATGGTCTCCGGCGGCTTCTTCGGCCTGCTGTGCCTGGTCGGCCTGCTGATGCTGATCAAGCGCCGCCTCACTGACCCGCGGGTGCGCGCCACCTCCAGCCCTTCGGACATCCTGATCCTGCTGGTGCTGCTGGCGCAGTTGCTGCTCGGCCTTTTGACCATAGTCGCCTCCACCGCCCATATGGACGGCTCGGTGATGGTGATGCTCGCTGACTGGGCGCAGAGCATCGTGCTGTTGCGGCCCATGGACGCGGCGGCGGCCATCGCGCCGGTCGGCCTGACCTACAAGCTGCACGTGTTTCTCGGCCTGACCCTGTTCGTGCTGTTCCCCTTTACCCGCCTGGTGCACATGGTCAGCGCGCCGGTCTGGTACCTGGGGCGGCGTTATCAAATCGTTCGGCAGAAGATCTGAGGAGGCAGTCATGTCAGGTGGATGTGGATGTGGCGGCGGTAACGGCGGCAGCGGCGGTTGCGGGTCTTCGGCCCGCGAGGAAACGCTGGTGCCAGAGAGTGAAGTGGAGGTGGGCGTGCAGGCGTTCACGCCGCCGGGGCATGAGCCCGTGGCCGCGGACGAGGCGCCTGTGCAACTGATCGCCAGCAGTGAGCAGGAGTGGCCGATCATCAGTGTCAACCAGGTGCCGATCACCCCGCAGGCGCTGGCCCAGGAGCTGCAATATCACCCGGCGGCCAGCCGCGAGGAGGCGGTGTACCTGGCGGCCAGGGCCCTGGTGATCCGCGAGCTGTTGCAGCAGCGCATCGCCGAACTCGGCCTGACCCTGCAGATTGGCGCCGGCGAGAACGAGGAGGAGGCCGCCACCCGCCTGCTGCTCGAACGCGAGGTGCAGGTGCCGGAGTGCGACGAGGCGGCGTGCTGGCGTTACTACGACAACAACCGCGGGCGTTTTCACAGCGCACCGTTGCTGGCGGTGCGGCACATCCTGCTCGAATGCGCGCCGGACGATGCCGGGGCGCGCAGCACGGCCCAGGTCCAGGCGGAGATTTTGCTGCAACGCCTGGACGAGCAGCCCGACAGTTTCGCTGCACTGGCGCTGAAGTATTCGGCCTGCCCGTCGAAGGCCCAGGGCGGTTCCCTGGGGCAGATCAGCAAGGGCCAGACCGTGCCGGAACTGGAGCGCCAGCTGTTCAGCCTGCCGACGGGGCTGGCGGCCAAGCCGCTGGAAAGCCGTTATGGCTGGCATGTGGTCTGCGTCGATCAGCGGGTCGAGGGCCAGGCCTTGCCCTACGAGGCAGTGGCTTTGGTGATCCGCAACCAGCTGCAACAGGGCGTCTGGCAAAAGGCCGTGGTGCAGTACCTGCAAACCCTGGTCGGGGCCGCGGACATCCGTGGCATTCATCTGCAAGGCGCCGACTCGCCGCTGGTGCAGTAAGGGGAAGGCCATGAGCAATGTGATGCAGGACGGCTTCGGGCGGCAGATCGACTATCTGCGGATGTCAGTGACCGACCGTTGCGATTTTCGCTGCGTGTATTGCATGGCGAAGAACATGACCTTCCTGCCGCGCCAGCAGGTGCTGACCCTGGAAGAGTTGCAGCGCCTGGCGGCGCTGTTCGTCGGCCAGGGCGTGCGCAAGATCCGCCTCACCGGCGGCGAGCCGTTGATTCGCCCGGGCATCGTTGATCTGTGCCGCAACATCGCCGCCTTGCCGGGCCTGCGCGAACTGGTGATGACCAGCAACGGCTCGCAGCTGGAGCGCCTGGCCCGGCCGCTGGCGGAAGCCGGGGTCAAGCGGATGAACATCAGCCTCGATAGCCTGGACGGGCAGAAGTTTCGCGCCATCACCCGCAACGGCGATCTCGACCAGGTGCTGCGCGGCATCGAGGTGGCGCGCGGGGCGGGGTTCGAGCGGGTCAAGCTCAACTGTGTGGTGATGAAGGGGCGCAACTTCGAGGAAGTGCCGCAACTGGTGCGGTACGCCATCGAGCAGGGCATCGATATCAGCTTTATCGAGGAAATGCCCCTGGGTGACGTCGGCCGTTCCCGGGGCGAATCCTTCTGTTCCAGCGACGAGGTACGGGCGCTGATCGCCAGCCGCCATGCCTTGCTCGACAGCACCGAGAACAGCGGCGGGCCGGCGCGTTACGTGCGCCTGGAGCGCCATCCGCAGACGCGCATCGGTTTTATCTCGCCCAACAGCCACAACTTCTGTGGCAGCTGCAACCGGGTGCGGATGACAGTCGAAGGCAAGCTGCTGCTGTGCCTGGGGCAGGACGATGCCCTGGACCTGCGCGGCCTGCTGCGGCGTTATCCGCTGGACGACCAGCCGCTGATCGATGCCTTGCAGCAGGCTTTGCGGCGCAAGCCGTTGCGGCATGATTTCAATCCTGGAGGTACGGTGCAGGTGGTGCGGTTTATGAATATGAGTGGGGGGTGAAACTTGTGTGTATATCCGTTGCTGCGGTAACGGCGGCTTAGGGTTCCGCCCTTACGGCGGGTCACTTTGGAAAAGCCCCAAAGTAACCAAAGGGCTCTTGCCCCACCACTCGGCACCTCGCTGAGGCTCGGTGTGCCCGAACGCAGGCATTACGGAGCGGGCCGCCGCCACGGGCCATCCATGGCCCGGGGCGGCTAAACCGGCATCCCTGCCGGTTTACCCGCTCCGTAATACCTCCGTTCGGCCAGCGTGGTTAACGGGGCGTTGGAGATCAAGATCAAGATCAAGATCAAAAGCCAAAGCCAAAGCCAAAACAAAGCCTTCGCCGGGCGGAGCTTGCTGTTTTTGCCACGCTACGGCTCTTCTGCCGGACACACTTTGTGTAACCGCTGCCGAGCGCAGCGAGGCTGCGATCGGCCCGCAGGGCCGCTAAACCTGACACCTCGCAGGATCTGGGGAAACGCGGTGCCCGCCTGGCGAGTCCTTCGGCCTCGATCGCAGCCTCGCTGCACTCGGCAGCGGCTACAGGGAGTGCATTCTCAGCCAGGCCGGTAGCCTGCTGTTTTGTTTTTGATCTGAGCACCCAGTTAACCGCGCTGGCCGAACGCAGGCATTGCTCCGGGGGCACGCCGCCACAGGCCATCGCCACGCTACCGCTCTTCTGCCAGACACGCTTTGTGTAGCCGCTGCCGAGCGTAGCGAGGCTGCGATCGGCCCGCAGGGCCGCTAAACCTGACGCCTCGCAGGGTCTGGGGATATGCGGTGCCCGCCTGGCGAGTCCTTCGGCCTCGATCGCAGCCTCGCTGCGCTCGGCAGCGGCTACAGGGCCCACGTTCTCAGCCAGGCCGGCCGGCAGGCCGCCGTCTTGCTCTTGCTTTGGCTTTTGATCTGAAAGCCCCGTTAACCACGATGGCCGAACGCAGGCATTGAGCCGTGGGTAACCCGGCAGGGATGCCGGGTTAGCCGCCCCAGGCCATGGATGGCCTGTGGCGGCGGCCCACGGATCAATGCCGGAGTGAGGGCATGCCGAGCCTCAGCGAGGCACCAAGTGGTGGGGCAAAGCGTTTTGCTTACTTTTGCGCTCTTCAAAAGTGAGCCGCCGTAAGGGCGGAACCTTAGGTAGCCGTTACCGCAGAAACGGATATGTACACAAACCAAAAAATACTTGATCACGATCAATGGCAACCCAACCGCCACTCCGTAATCTCACTGCATCTTGTGTCTTAAGAATTAAAAACATCTATATGTAGTATCTGGGGGTCAAATGCACAGCACGCTGATCAGGGTGGGCAACAACCGCCTGCACAAACGCGATGGCAGCCGGGTTGCCTTCGATGCGGACAAGATCCGCCAGGCGTTGATCGCCGCCGGCAAGGCCAGCGGCGAGTACGCCGAAGTCGAGGCCGAGGGCTTGCTCAAGGCGGTGCTGGCCCATCTTGAGGGACATGCGCGGCTGCATGTGGAGCAGATCCAGGACCGGGTCGAGCGGGTGCTGATGGACGCCGGATTCTTCCTCGCCATGCGCGCCTACATCGTCTACCGCGAACAGCACGGGCGCCTGCGCCGCGACCGCAAGACCCTGGTCGAGGTGGCGGCCTCGATGAACGAGTACCTCGACCGCGAGGACTGGCGGGTGCAGGCCAACGCCAACCAGGGGTATTCCCTGGGCGGGCTGGTGCTCAACGTGTCCGGCAAGGTCACCGCCAACTACTGGCTGGACGAGGTCTACAGTGAAGCCATCGGCCGCGCCCACCGCGAGGCCGACCTGCATATCCACGACCTCGACATGCTCGCCGGTTACTGTGCCGGCTGGTCCCTGCGTACCCTGTTGCATGAAGGTCTCAATGGCGTGCCGGGGCGGGTCGAGGCCGGGCCGCCCAAGCACCTGAGCAGCGCCCTGGGGCAGATGGTGAATTTCCTCGGTACCCTGCAGAACGAATGGGCCGGGGCCCAGGCCTTCAGTTCCTTCGACACTTATCTGGCGCCCTATGTGCGCAAGGACCGCCTGGGCTACCCGCAGGTGCGCCAGGCGATCCAGGAGTTCATCTACAACCTCAACGTGCCGTCGCGCTGGGGTACCCAGACGCCCTTTACCAACCTGACCTTCGACTGGGTCTGCCCGGAGGATCTGCGCGAGCAGGTCCCGGTGATCGGCGGCGAGGAAATGCCCTTCGCCTATGGCGAGCTGCAAGCGGAAATGGACCTGCTCAACCGCGCCTATATCGAAGTGATGCAGGCCGGCGACGCCAAGGGCCGGGTGTTCACCTTTCCGATCCCGACCTACAACATCACCCATGATTTTCCCTGGGACAGCGAGAACGCCGACCGCCTGTTCGAGATGACCGCCCGCTATGGGCTGCCGTACTTCCAGAATTTCCTCAATTCGGACATGCAGCCCAACCAGGTGCGTTCCATGTGCTGCCGCCTGCAACTGGACGTGCGCGAGCTGCTCAAGCGCGGCGGCGGCCTGTTCGGCTCGGCGGAGCAGACCGGCTCGCTCGGCGTGGTGACGCTCAACTGCGCGCGCCTGGGCCATGTGTTCAAGGGCAATACCAGCGGCCTGCTGCAACGCCTGGACGCGCTGATGGAACTGGCAATGGAGAGCCTGGAGGTCAAGCGCAAGGTGATCCAGCACCATATGGACGCCGGCCTGTATCCCTACACCCAGCGTTACCTGGGCACGCTGCGTAATCACTTCTCGACCATCGGCCTCAATGGCCTGCACGAAATGCTGCGCAACTTCAGCGGCGACGAGCAGGGCATGCACACCGAACAGGGGCGCCAGTTCGCCCTCAGGCTGCTGGACCATGTGCGCGCGACCCTGGTGCGCTTCCAGGAGGAAACCGGCCATCTCTACAACCTTGAGGCGACCCCGGCCGAAGGCACCACCTATCGCTTCGCCAAGGAGGACCTCAAGCGTTACCCCGGCATTCTCCAGGCCGGCAGCCGCGAGGCCCCGTACTACACCAACTCCTCGCAGTTGCCGGTGGGCCATACCGACGATCCGTTCGAGGCCCTGGAGCTGCAGGACGAACTGCAATGCAAATACACCGGCGGCACCGTGCTGCACCTGTACATGGCCGAGCGGATTTCCTCGACCGCGGCCTGCAAGCAGCTGGTGCGCAAGGCCCTGGGGCGCTTCCGCCTGCCGTACCTGACGGTGACCCCGACCTTTTCCATCTGCCCGGTGCACGGCTACCTCGACGGCGAGCACGAGTTCTGCCCCAAGTGCGACGAAGTCCTGCTGCAGGCCCAGGCCACGGACATGGCCACCGCGCACTGACCTGTCTTCCCCCAACTGCAAGGAGTTCCACCATGAACGCACAATCCACATTGCCCCAGGCGCAACGCCAGCGCTGCGAAGTCTGGACCCGGGTGATGGGTTATCACCGCCCGGTCTCGGCCTTCAACCCGGGTAAACAGTCCGAGCACCGCGAGCGCGTGCACTTCACCGAACAGGCGACCGCGGCAGGGCGCCCATGAGCCGAAAGATGCGGGTCGGGGGCATGGTGCCCCTGACCACTCTCGACTACCCGGGGCTGCTCGCCTGCGTGCTGTTCTGCCAGGGCTGCGCCTGGCGTTGCCGCTACTGCCACAACCCGCAACTGATCCCGCCGCGCGGCAGCGAGGAGCTGGACTGGTGCCGGGTCCTGAGTTTCCTGCAACGCCGCCAGGACCTGCTGGACGCGGTGGTGTTCAGTGGCGGCGAGCCGACCCTGCAGGACGGTTTGCCGGCGGCGATGGATGAAGTGCGCGCCATGGGTTTCCGCATCGGCCTGCACAGCGCTGGCATCAAGCCGGCGGCCTTTGCCCGGGCGGTGGCCGGCGCCGACTGGGTCGGCTTCGACGTCAAGGCCCTGGCCGAAGACGGCCCGATGATTACCGGCGTGCCGGGCAGCGGCAAGGCCAACTGGCGCAGCCTGGAGCTGCTGCTGGCCAGCGGCGTCGACTACGAATGCCGCACCACCGTGCACTGGCACCTGTTGCAGCCGGCCCGCCTGTTGCTCCTCGGCCAGCGCCTGCAAGCCCTGGGGGTCAAGCGCTTCGCGGTGCAGATGGTGCGCACCGCGCGCATGCTCGACCCGCAATTGCCGAGCACGCCGCAACAGGTGCTGGTGCCGGACCTGTGGCAGCACCTGCGCGAGATGTTCCCGGTGTTCGTGCTGCGCGGCTAAGGCGCTGGCGCGGATGGGACGGTCGCCGCCGGGGAGGGCAGGCGGCCCTCTCGGTCAATCGGCCTGCGGCTCGCTGGGGATCGCGATTTTCTGGTCCCCCAGCCAGCGCCGGGCGCCGCAGCCGTTGCGCGAGTAGATGTCCTCGGGGTTGTTGAGCTGGCAGTGTTCCATCGACATGCAGCCGCAACCTATGCATTCCTCCAGGCTCATGTTCAGCCGTTCGAGTTCGGCGATGCGTTGCTGCACCCGGGTTTTCCAGGTGGCGGTCAGGCGCCGCCAGTCCGCGCCCGCCGGGGCGGTATTGATGGGAAGGCCGGTCAGTTGCTGGATGATTTCATCCAGCGAGAAACCGATGCGCTGGGCGAACACGATGTAGGCGATGCGCCTGAGGATCGAGCGCGGGTAGCGGCGGTGGCCGCTGCCCACGCGGATCGAGTGGAGCAAGCCGCGGGTCTCGTAGAAACGCAGCGCCGAGGCCATGACGCCACTGCGCCGGGCCACTTCGGTGATGGTCAGCAGCGGTTCGCTGGGCTTTTTCATGGGGCCTCCGAAGGGGCTTTACTTAAAGTTAGCTTTAACTTTTATATTCCATCTGCCTATAAATCAACACCTCTGGTGCAGCGGGAGTCCACGTTCATGAATCGAATTCGCCGAGTAGTCGGTCGAGGCTGTTCTTCAACCCATCGATTGGGCGCGTTGTGCCTCCTCTTGGCGCTGGGCGGCTGTAACGAAAAGGGCGAGCCGGTCGCCGCCGCGGCGCCGGTGGTCGAGGTGACGACCGTGAGCGTGCAGGCGGTGCGTGAGTGGGACCTGTTCAATGGCCGCATCAGCGCGATCGACGCCGTCGACCTGCGGCCACGGGTCAGCGGTTATGTCGACCGGGTGGCGTTCCGCGAGGGCGACGAGGTGGAGAAGGGCCAGACCCTGTTCGTCATCGATCCGCGTCCTTACCGCGAGGCGCTGGCCAGCGCCCAGGCCCGGCTGGCCCGGGCCCGCGCCACGGTGCGCCTGGCCAGCGAGCAGGACCGCCGCGGCCAGGCCCTGGTCAAGCAGTCGGCGCTGTCACGGGAGGAGGGCGACATTCGCAGCGCCTCCCTGGCCCAGGGCGTGGCGGACGTGAACGCGGCCGTCGCCGAGGTGGCCACGGCCCAGCTCAACCTCGATTTCACCCAGGTCCGCGCGCCGTTTTCCGGGCGTGTCGGCCGGGCCATGCTGACCCTCGGCAACCTGGCCCAGGCCGACCAGAGCGTGCTGACCAGCATCGTTTCCCAGGACCCGATGTACGTCTATTTCGACGCCGACGAGCAGAGCCTGCTGCGCTACACCGAGCTGCTGGGCAAGGGCCAGCGCCCGGGGGTGAGCAATACCGTGCGGGTCGGCCTGGCCAACGATGTCGGGACCTTCCCCCTGACCGGCACCGTGGACTTCCTGGATAACCAGGTCGACCCGGCCACCGGCACCATCCGCGTGCGCGCGGTGCTGCCCAACCCCGAGCGCCGGCTGACCGCGGGCCTGTTCGCCCGGGTGCGTCTTGAAGGCGGCAGCGAGACCCGTGCGGTGCTGATCGACGACCGCGCGGTGCAAACCGACCAGGACCGCAAATACGTGTACGTCATCGGCCCGCAAAACCAGGCCCTGCGCAAGGACGTGACCCTGGGCCGCCAGCTCGATGGCCTGCGGGTGATCAGCGCCGGGCTGGCCGCCGGCGATCGGGTGGTGCTGAACGGGGCGCAGAAGATCTTCTACCCGGGCATGGCGGTGGAGCCCAAGGACATCGCCGCGCCGCCGCAGCAGGCCGCGGCCACCGTGCCCCAGACGCCCTTGGCGAAATAAGGAAGAGCGGCCATGGATTTTTCCAAGTTTTTCATCGACCGACCGATCTTCGCCATCGTCCTGTCGATCATCATTTTCGCCCTCGGCCTGATCGCCATCCCGGTGCTGCCGTCGGGGGAATACCCCGAGGTGGTGCCGACCAGCGTGGTGGTGCGCGCCACCTACCCGGGGGCGAACCCCAAGGAGATCGCCGAGTCGGTCGCCGTGCCCCTGGAAGAGGCGATCAACGGCGTCGAAGGGATCATGTACATGAAGTCGGTCACCGGCTCCAACGGCAGCCTGGCGCTGAGCATCACGTTCGTCCCCGGCGTCGATCCGGACACCGCCGCGGTGCGCGTGCAGAACCGCGTGAGCCAGGCGCTGTCGCGGCTGCCGGAAGAGGTGCGGCAGTATGGCGTGACCACCCAGAAGCAATCGCCGACGCCGCTGATGTACGTCAGCCTGCTGTCCCCGGACAACAGCTATGACTCGCTGTACCTGCGCAATTACCTGACCCTGCACGTCAAGGACGAGCTGTCGCGGCTGTCCGGGATCGGCGATGTCGGGGTCTACGGTTCGGGCGACTACGCGATGCGCATCTGGATGGACCCCAACAGCCTGTCGGCCCGGGGACTGACCGCGGCCGACGTGGTGAACGCGATCCGCGAGCAGAACGTGCAGGTCTCGGCTGGCCAGCTGGGCGCCGAGCCTTCGCCCCAGGGCGCCGACTTCCTGGTGTCGATCAGCGTGCGTGGGCGCTTGCGCAGCGAGCAGGAGTTTGCCGATATCGTCCTCAAGAGCGGGGCGGACGGGCAGCTGGTGAAGCTGTCGGACGTGGCGCGGGTCGAGCTCGGCGCGGGCGACTACACCCTGCGCGCGCGCCTGGACGACCGCAACCAGGCGACGGTGGGGATTTTCCTCTCGCCGGGGGCCAACGCCTTGCAGGTCGCCGAGGCGGTCTACGGCAAGCTTGACGAGTTGTCCCAGCGTTTCCCCGAAGGCGTGGCCTACAAGGCGGTGTGGGACCCGACGGTGTTCGTCCGGGAATCCATCAGCGCGGTGCAGCACACCCTGATGGAAGCGGTGGTGCTGGTGGTGCTGGTGGTGATCCTGTTCCTGCAGACCTGGCGCGCCTCGATCATCCCGCTGATCGCGGTGCCGGTGTCGGTGATCGGCACCTTCGCCTGGCTGTATTTGCTGGGGTATTCGATCAACACCCTGACCCTGTTCGGCCTGGTGCTGGCCATCGGCATCGTGGTCGACGACGCGATTGTGGTGGTGGAAAACGTCGAGCGTTTCATCGAGAAGGGCTATGACCCGCGGGAGGCCGCGCACCGGGCGATGAAGGAGGTGTCCGGGCCGATCATCGCCATCGCCCTGGTGCTCTGCGCGGTGTTCATTCCCATGGCCTTTCTCTCCGGCGTCACCGGCCAGTTCTACAAGCAGTTCGCGGTGACCATCGCGATTTCCACGGTGATCTCGGCGATCAATTCCCTGACCCTGTCGCCGGCCCTGGCGGCCAAGCTGTTCAGGCCCCACGGCGCGCCGCAGGACTGGCTGGAGCGGGGCATCCAGAAGGTGTTCGGGGGCTTTTTCCGCGCCTTCAATCGGATGTTCAAACGCCGCTCCGACGGTTATCACGGCCTGGTGTCCTACTCCCTGGGGCGGCGCGGCTCGGTGTTCTTCCTCTACGCCTTGCTGCTGATCGGCACGGCCTGGCTGTTCAACCTGGTGCCGGGCGGTTTTATCCCGACCCAGGACAAACTCTACCTGTTCGCCGGCGCCAAGCTGCCGGAAGGTGCGTCCCTGGCCCGCACCGATGCGGTGACCAGCGAACTGATCGAGACGGCACTCTCGGTGGAGGGCGTGGAGACCGTGCCGGCCTTCAGCGGCCTGAATGCCTTGCAATCGGTCAACACGCCGAATGTCATGGCCGCCTACGTGATCCTCAAGCCGTTCGACCAGCGTCAGCGCGGCGCGGTGGAGATCAATGCCGAACTCAACGCCAAGCTGTCCCAGGTCCACGAAGGTTTTGCCTATGCGCTGTTGCCGCCGCCGATCCAGGGGCTGGGCAATGGTTCGGGCTATTCGCTGTACCTCGAGGACCGCGCGGGCCTGGGTTACGGCGCCCTGCAGAATGCCTTGAGCGCCTTCCAGGCCGCGGTGGCGCAGACCCCGGGCATGACTTACCCGGTCAGCTCCTACCAGGCCAACATCCCGCAGCTGGAGGTGCAGGTGGACCGGGTCAAGGTCAAGGCGCAAGGGGTGTCGTTGAGCGATGTGTTCAATACCTTGCAGACCTACCTGGGCTCGGTCTACGTCAATGACTTCAACCTGTTCGGCCGGGTCTACCGGGTCATGGCCCAGGCCGACAGCTCCTACCGGCAGACCGCCGAGGACATCACCAGCCTGCGGGTGCGCAACGACCGGGGCGAGATGGTGCCGCTCGGTGCGATGATCACCGTGACGCCCAGCTACGGCCCCGACCCGGTGGTGCGCTACAACGGCTACCCGGCGGCCGACCTGATCGGCGACTCCGATCCCAAGCAGCTGTCGTCGGGCCAGGTGATCGCCAAGCTGGAAGAGATCGCTGCCCGGGTATTGCCCCGCGGCATCACCCTGGAATGGACCGACCTGAGCTACCAGCAGGTCACCCAAAGCCATGCCGCGGCGGTGGTGTTCCCGCTGGCGGTGATGCTGGTGTTCCTGGTCCTCGCCGCCCTGTACGAGAGCTGGACGCTGCCCCTGGCGGTGATCCTGATCGTGCCGGTGTGCATGCTCGCGGCCTTGTCGGGGGTGTGGCTCAGCGGCGGCGACAACAACGTTTTCGTCCAGGTGGGGCTGGTGGTGCTGATGGGCCTGGCCTGCAAGAACGCGATCCTGATCGTCGAGTTCGCCCGGGAGCTGGAGCTCCAGGGCAAGGGCATCATCGAGGCGGCGCTGGAGGCCTGCCGCTTGCGCCTGCGGCCGATCGTCATGACCTCGGTGGCGTTTATCGCCGGCTCCGTGCCCTTGCTGATCGGCAGCGGCGCGGGCAGCGAGATTCGCCGCGCCACCGGGGTCGCGGTGTTCTCCGGCATGCTCGGGGTGACCCTGTTCGGGCTGTTCCTGACCCCGGTGTTCTACGTCGCCTTGCGCAAGCTGGCGGTGCGCTACGCGCCGGCGGTCACGGCGTAACAGGTGGCCCGGGGTGCCAAGACGGGCGCCCCGGGCCTGTCATTCTTGACCCCGATCAAGGGCCTTTCCCTGTGGGCGTCGTAGCCTGGGAGCCATTCCCAGTCCCACCCGCACCCCGGGGAACGCCATGGCCAAGAATTTTCCCATCAGCCCCAAGCACCCCGAACGCATCTGCTGGGGCTGCGACCGCTACTGCGCGGCCAATGCCCTGGCCTGCGGCAATGGCGCGGACCGCACCATGCACCCGGCCGAGATGCTCGGCGACGACTGGTACTTGCACGGCGACTGGGGCATCGAGCCGCCGATCGCGTCGGACAAGGCGCTGGACGAGGAGCCGGCATAATCCGGCGCCTCGCCGGAAGGCCGGCGCGCTCACAGCCCGCTGCGGAGCAGTTCCAGGAACCGCGGGCTCGCGGCTATCGAATTGTGCCCCGCGCCCGGGACGACCTCGAGCCTGGCCACGCCGGGGGCGAAATGCGCATAGAGCGTCTCGGTGCTCGAACGCGGGATGACTTCGTCGTGTTCGGCGGCGATCAGCAAAGTCGGCACGGCGATGCGCGGTGCGTATTTCCAGGATTCGAACTTGTCCCGCAGCAGCCACCTCACCGGAAGATAGGGAAACTGGCTGGCGGCGAACTCCTGCAGGCTGTGGAACGGCGTGATCAGCACCAGGCGCGATGCCGGACGCTGGCTGGCCAGGCGCACGGCGACAGCCGCGCCGAGGCTGCGCCCGACCACCACGATATGCGGGTGGGCGGCTTGCACCTTGTCGAACAAGGCCATGGCATCGCGCGTGATGGCCGCCTCGGAGGGCGATCCGGAACTGCCGCCATAGCCTCGGTAGTGCAGCAGGTAGAGTGCATGCTCGGGAAAGGCCCGGGTAAATTCCGGCAGGTTGAGGGACACGTCCTCGGCGTTACCGCCGAAGTAGAGCAACGCCTTCGGGCCGTCGTGGGGCCTCACGGAAACCAGCACCTCGGCGTCGGCGACCGGCAGCCTGAGCAGCGTGGCGGGGCTGGCGATGGCGCTAGGCTGGGGGAAGTAGATGAGCGAACGCTGCAACGCCCACGCCGCGACGCAGAGCGCCAGGTACAAGGCGCCGAGCAATGCCAGGAACGAAACCATTCGTGACATGTGGCTCACCTCCGTTGGGCGACGAAGCGCTGCTGAACGACCGCCGGCGGTCGCTTGCGGCGCCCCAGGATAGGCTCATATGCCGGCATTGCGCACTCGACCCGGCGCCCGGGGTTGGCGTCGGCGCCTGCTCCGCTAAACTTGTGGCATTGCTCACCGCCAGAAGGATCGTCCCCAGCCAGGCGCAGCGCAAAACGCCAGGACGGCGGCAGACGGCGAGCCGGGAACTATCGGAAAAGTTCCCCGCTCTTATTAATTAGAGACCCGATCCGACGGGTGACATTCGACCCGACAGTATCGGCGATCCCCCAATCAGTGGCTGCGCACGGATTCTTTCATGGACGAACGATTACCCGAGATACCCGGCTACAGCGTGCATAGCCGGCTTGGCCAAGGCGGGATGGCCGAAGTCTACCTGGCAACCCAGGAGTCGCTGCACCGCAAGGTGGCGGTGAAGGTACTGCTCAACGCCAATGACGAGGCGTTCAGCAAGCGCTTCATCCGCGAGGGGCATATCGTCGCCTCGTTGCACCACCCCACGATCATCACCATCCACGACATCAACAGACTGGCCGATGGCCGCTACTACCTGGCCATGGAGTTTGTCGGCGGCGGCGACCTGGCCCGGCACAAGGGCGAGGTGTTCGAGCCGACGCGCGCCCTGGATATCGTCCGGCAGATCGCCACCGGCCTCGCCGTGGTGCATGAGCAGGGCCTGATCCACCGCGATATCAAGCCGGCGAACATCCTCTTCCGCAGCGACGGCACGGTGGTGATCACCGATTTCGGCATCGCCAAGGCGCTGGAGATGGACAGTGAGCTCACCGGGCTCGGCATCGCGGTCGGCAGCCCGGCCTACAGCAGCCCGGAACAGACGCAGTGCCAGCCGCTGGATATCCGCACCGACATCTACAGCCTGGGCGTGATCTTCCTGGAGATGCTCATCGGCACCAACCCGTTCCGCGGTGCCAGCTATACCCAGACCGTGATGAACCACGTGCAGATGCCGGCGCCGAGCTTGCCGGCGCACATCAGCCCGTACAAGGCGCTGCTCGAGCGGATGCTGGCGAAGGACCCCAACCAGCGCTTCGCCGACTGCCGGGCGCTGCTGCAGGCACTCGATGAGCTGGACCAGCCAGAGCAACCGGACGAACCGGACTCGCCCAGCGAGGTGGAGCTGGAATCTACCCGCTTCGTGCCGGCCCTGATCGATCCTGCGCCGCCCCAGGCCGAGGCCGAGCCTGAGCCCGCCCGCCGGCGCAGCCCGAACAGGCGCCTGGCGCTGTGGGCACTCGGCAGCCTGCTGCTGCTCGGCGCGGCCAGCGGCACCGGCCTGTACCTGCAGCAGCGGATCGAGATCACCGAGCTGCTGGCACGTGGCGAACAGCGCCTGGCGGCGGGCCAGCTGGTCGAGCCGGCGCAGGACAATGCCGAGTATTTCTTCAACCAGGCCTTGCAGCTCGACGAAGCCAGCGCGCAGGCTCGGCAAGGACTGCAACGGGTAGCCACGGCGCGGATCGCCGGCTACCGGCAACTGGCCGAGCAGCGCATCGCCGAAGAACACCTGCTGGAGCCCGAGGATGACAGCGCGGTGTTCTATTACCGGCAGATACTCGACCTGGAGCCGAGTAACGCCCAGGCGCTGGGCGGGTTGAACCAGGTGGCGCTGCTCTACGCCGAGATGAGCGAAAGCGCGTATGCCAAGGGCGATAAAGACCTGGCGCGGGCCTATATCAAGCATGGCCTGGAAGCCCGTCCGGACAACCCCGAACTGCTCGCACTCCGGGACCAGCATGAGCAGCGCAAACGCAGTGGCCAAGCGCCGCGCCCGTCCGCTGCGCCGCCTTCCCCGCGGCCCTCGGCACCTCAATCGACCGGCGAGCGGGCGGAACAGCCGAATGCGCTCAAGCGCCTGTGGAACAGGCTCTTTTGAGGTGACCAGGGCACGCGGAGCCGAGGCCGAGACATAAAAGAAGGCTATGTCTCAATAGCCTGTTGCAAGAACTGGTCTGAAAGGTAGGCATCCACCCAGGAGGCCTACCGATCATGGATACGCAAGCCTTTCACCACTGGCTGGCGTCGCCGCGCAGGTCCGGATGGTCGCGTTCGCGGAAGCGGCGCAGTCCTTCCTGGGTTTCCGGCTCATGGATGGAGCGGTTGAAACACTCGGCTTCGATGCGCAGGCCCTCGGCCAGGGGCTGGCCGTAGCCGCGGATGACCGCTTCCTTGTCCGAGCGCATGGCGGGCTGGGGCAGGGTGCAGAGCAGGCGTGCCAGTTCCAGCGCGCGCTCCAGCGAGCGGCCCTTGGCGACGACCTCGTTGACCAGGCCGATAGCCAGCGCCTCGCTGGCGCAGATCACCTTGCCGGTGAGGATTAACTCCAGTGCCCGGCCCATGCCGACGATGCGTGGCAGGCGCTGGGTGCCGCCATCGCCGAGGCCGATATTCCAGCGGCGGCAGGTCACGCCGAAGGTGGCGTGTTCCTCGGCGATGCGCATATCGGCGAAGCAGGCCCACTCCAGGCCGCCGGCGTAGGCCACGCCATTCACCGCGGCGATCACCGGTTTGTAGATATCCGTCCAGCGGCTCGGGCCGATGATCCCGGGGCGCTCGCCGCGATTGTGCGCGGCGATCTCGTCCGGGGTGGTGGGCACCAGGTCGAGCGCCGCCTTGAGGTCGCCGCCGGCACAGAAGGCCTGGTCGCCGGCACCGGTGATGATGGCCACGAGGGCGTGCGGATCGTCGCGAAAACGGCTCCAGGCCTCGATCAGTTCCAGGTGGGTGGTGGGGCCGATGCAATTGCGTTTCTGCGGCCGGTTGAAGCGGATGATCCTGATCGGTCCCTGGGTTTCGTAGTCGATTTCGGTGAAGGCCATGGCCGCCGCACCTCCTGTGGTTGGCGAGGGAAGTCCATTACCAGGCCTGGCTTTCGGGCGCAGGCAAGGCACAACCTGCGAGTGTAGCCGGCGGGTTTCCCGGCTCCGTGCCGTGCCTGATTTTTATGCTGGATACCCGGTCGGCCGATGCTTACCGATCGGAAGTCTGCAGCTCGCCTTTCGCCAGGGCGGATGGAACGGCCTCGATCCTGGCCAGGCGCCTGAGCAATGGGGTGGTCATCAGGGTGGTGGCGATGGCCACCATCAGCAACAGGAAGAACGCGCTCTGGGAGATCAGCCCCATGTCCAGGCCCACGGAGAGCACGATGATCTCGATCAGGCCACGGGTGTTCATCAATATCGCAACGCTGCGCGAGACCTCCACGGACAGGCCGGCCAGGCGTCCGGCGAGGTAGCAGCCGGCGGTTTTACCCAGCACCGCGGCGACGAAGAAGGCCAGCAGCCACAGCCAGCTGTCGAGCGGCGCCAGGGCGCCGAGGTCCATCTTCAGCCCGGTGGCGGCGAAGTAGAAGGGCACCAGAGCGATGTTGACGAAGCCTTCCATGTGGCGGTGCCAGTGCTGGCGCCGCTCGCGCAGCAGCCAGCCGGCGATCAGCCCGCCCAGGGCGCTGTGCAGGCCGATCAGGGTGGTGATCCAGCCACACAGCAGGGCGGTCGCCAGCATCAGCGCCATGCTCATATCGGCGGCGGGGGCCGCGCCGCGGGTCGCGGGCAGCCGGGTAAACAAGGTGTGCAGCAGCGGGCGCAAGCCCCAGCGGGCGAGGGCGAGGAACAGGACGATGAAGGTCAGTTGGCGTAGCACCCCGAACAGCGAGCTGTCGCTGCTGGACAGGGCGACGATGATCGTCAGCAGTACCCAGCCAATGATGTCGGTGATGGCGGCGGCCGCGATGCCGACGGTTCCGGCCAGCGAGTGCTCCAGCCCCAGGTCGCTGATGATTCGCACCAGCACCGGCAGGGCGGTGATCGACAACGCGATGCCGCAGAACAGCACATAGCCGAGCCGGGGTTGGGCGGGCGCCAGGGCGCTGTGGGAGAGCAGCCCGACCATGGCCCCGAGGGCGAAGGCCAGGATCACCCCGCCGGCGGCCACCGAGAGGGCGCTGAAGCCAATCTTCTGGTTGCCCAGGTGGTTACTGTCGAAGCGCAGGCCGATCTGGAACATCAGCAGGACCAGGCCGATATTGCCCAGGGTCTCGATGCCCAGGCGGATGGCCGCCGGAAAGACCGCGGCATGCCACTGCGCGCCGAGGGCCAGCAGCAGGCAGGGACCGAGCAGGATGCCCACGCAGATTTCGCCGATCACCCGCGACTGCCCCCAGCGGGCCAGCAGCGCGCCGCACAGCTGGCTGGCGACGATGATCACCGCCAGCTGGAAAAACGGCAGGGCCGAGAACAGTTGCTGGAGCGTCGACATGGCGTCCTCCGCCTATTTTTCCGCGAACGACTCCGCGGCCGTGGTCAGGGCGCCCAACCGGAGCCGCGCCGTTTCGCCAAAGGGTTTCGAGCGCCGGCTCTGGGCGTCGATCTGCACGATCACGGTGCTGGCCAGGGCCGCGCAGCGACCGTCCTGGAACAGCGCCTGCTCCAGGGTCATCGAGCTTTTGCCGAGGGTCGCGACCCGGGTGCCGATCTGCACCGTGCCGGGCCAGCGCAGTTCGGCGCGCAGGTCGAGCTCCAGGCGCGCGATGACAAATTCGCTGCTGGGCTCGGCAAGCGGCGCATGCGGGTCGTAGATGATCTCCACCCGCCCGGTTTCCAGGAAGGTGGCGAACACCGCGTTGTTCACATGACCCTGGCGGTCGGTGTCGGCGTAGCGGATCTTGTCCGAGGAACGGACGGCGAAGTCGTGCAGGGCGGGATCATTGGACATGGCGTGCTCCAGTCTCGAGGGGGGTGGCCAGGGTGGCCGCGCGCGCCAGCCCGCCAAAGGCGTCCAGCAGGCGTTCGCGCCAGGCATGCAGGGCGTCGTTGGGGCCCAGCAGTTCCTCACTGCTGGTGCAGCGCGCCCACATGAACATGCCGAACACACAATAGTCGGCGTAGGCCGGGGCCTCGCCGGCCAGGAAGGGCTGGCCCTTGAGGGTCTGGCGAAGCGGGGTCAGGACCTGACGCAGCTGTTCCAGATGCTGGGCCTGGGGGGCCACCAGCTGTTCCAGCGAGGTGCCGAAGTGCGCTTCGCGGGAGCTGCGGAAATAGGCCCGGTCCTCGGCGGCCAGTTGTGCGTAGACATCCAGCAGGATCACCCGGGCCACGGCGGGCAGCAGCATGCTGTCGGCCCAGCGGTTGACGAAAGCCGACAGTGCGAGGGCCTCGCGGCCGCCGAACAGGGACGGGCGCTCGGGGTAACGCTGTTCCAGGTGCAGGGCGATGCGCCAGGAGTCGCTGATGCTCTGGTCGCCATCCACCAGCACCGGAACCGCGCCTTGTCGGGAGAAGGCGATACGCGCCTTGTCGCTGAAACGCCAGGCGATGCGCTGGCTTTGCAGCCCCTTGTGGGCCAGGGCCATGCGGGTTTTCCAGCAGTGCGGGCTGAAGCGCAGGTCCGGGTCGGCGCCGGCCAGTTCGTAGAGAGTCAGGGATGCGCTGCTCATGCTTGATTTTCCTTGGTTGTGGACAGTAGCCGCTATCCGCTCATGCAGGTCGTTCATGGCGTGGGTCCTGGCGGCCGGGGTGTCGGCTGGCCGATGGCGCCCGGCAGCGGGCGCGGGCGTTGCGGCAGCAGGGTCAGGAGCATGCCGGCGGTCACCACCAGCAAGCCGGCGATGGCGCTGTTGTCCGCGCGCTCGCCGAGCAGCAGGGCGGCCAGCACCATGGCCGTGCCCGGCACCAGCGCGGCGAAGGTGGAACCGAGCGAAGCGCCGAGCAACTGGACCGAGCGGCTGTAGAAGAACAACGCCACCGTCGACACCAGCAGGCCCTGGTAGACCACCTGGATGCCGATATCCCAGAGCGGCGCCTGGAGGATCCGCAGCCCGCGGCTGGCCAGGTAGACCGGCAGGTACAGGACCATCGAGCACACCGAGACGATCGCCGTGGCGTGCAGCGCGGCGCTGCCGGACCATTTCGACACCAGGGTGTAGATCGCCCACAGCAGGCCGCCGAGCAGGAACATCAGGTAGGCGTAGGGCGAGGCCTGGGCCCCGGCGAAACTGTGCCAGCCGGCCAGCAGCACGCCGCCGATGATCAGCGCGGTGCCGGCGTTCGCCCGGGCGCCGAGGCGGGTGCCGAATAGCCGCGCGCTGATCAGGATCGACAACAGGATCATGCTGCCGGGAGTCACCACCGCGAACAGCTCCACCGGGGCCAGGGCCAGCCCCTGGGCCACCACCAGCATGTACGGCGCGCCGATGCCGATGACCATCAGGCCGATGCTTGTCCAGCTCAGGCCCCGGCGGCCATGGCGGAGCAGGTAGGGCAGCAGGATCAGCCCGGAGACGCTGTAGCGGATGCAGGTGATGTCGTAGGCATCCAGCGGCGTGCGCGTCAGCCCCAGCCGGGTGACCACCGGGAACGCGCCCCAGATCAAGGCCGCGGCGAGGCCGCACAGAATGCCGGCCCAGCGCTGTTCGGGACTGACGGTAAGCGTCATGAGCGGGTCCTCGCTGCGGCGTCCCGGGGGCTAGCGGTGGCCGATCTTCACCGAGCCGGCGTTGCCGCGCTTGCGCAGGTAGGCGTACTCGATGTCGTTGAGCAGCATCTGCGCCCGGTTGATGTGGCGCGAGGCGTAGTTGACGCTGGTGAGGAAGTGCGCCAGCTCCTCGGTCTCGGCAAAGTGGCCGTTGTCATGGGCGACCTTGGAGAGGTCCAGGTTGCGGCGGTTCTCCAGCTTGTCCAGGTAGTCGATGTCGATCACCCGGAACGCCGCGCCGATGCTCAGGCCACGGGCATTGAGCACCTTGTGCCATTCGAAGGGCGGGTTGATCAGCACATCGCCCGGCTCGACGTAGACGGTGTCGGCCTCGTAGTCGCCGCCTGGCGCTTCGCGGCCGCTGCTGGTTTCGAACATCAGGTCGTAGTCGCGGAACTGGTCGCCCAACTGCGGTGGGCGGGTGCTCCACTTCTTGGTGCCGGCGATCATCACGAAAATATTCAGGGTCGGGAAAATGTGCCAGTCGCTGCCCACCGCGCCGCGGGCCGGCTCGCCGTATTCCTGGGTGCTGTAGCCGAGGAACATATGGCCGGTGACTTTCCAGGCGTCGATGTTGAACCAGGGTTTGCTGAAGACGTGCTGCTTGACCAGGTTGAAGGCGTCCTTGCCCCACTCGTAGGGGTCGTTGTAGCTCGAGGAAATGGTGCCCAGGTGCGAGTAGACGTCGAGGTGGTGGGTGAAGATGTCGTCGAGGAATTCCTGCCCGGTGCCGACGCGACCGGTGACGTAGTTGTAGTCCGAGGCGCCGTTTTCGTCGCGCATCGACACCGGCTGGTCGCCGGACTTGACCCGCCATTGCAGGTTTTTCCCCGAGCCGACCTGATCGAAGAACGCCCGTTGCGCGAACTCCTCGCCGATGGGCGCGAGCTTGCGCAGCAGGGCCGGTTTGCTGAACCCCTCGGTGAAGCGCTCGACCTTGTCGCGGGTGAGCTCGCCCTTGTGCTCGGAGGGCTCGATGACGTTGATGTAGCCATACTGGATACGACTGTTCGAAACCATTTCGTAGACTCCTTTTTCCTGACGTAAAAAGAGAAAACCGCTCGCGCCCACGACCGTTGTTACCGGGCGTGGCTGCGCAGGTGAAGCCGACTTCCTTCCGTGGCGCGGAACGAAAGTCGTGGACCAGTACATCAAGCATGCTTACCGGACAGCGCCTATCGGCTATGATTGACAAGGCTGTCAAAGATCGCAGTGTTGGTATCTTTGACAACGTTGTCAACAATTATGTGAGCAGTGATTTTTATGGCGGGTGTCAGGCAGTTTGACGAAGAAAAAGTGTTGTCGGCGGTCCTTGAAGTGTTCTGGCGCAAGGGCTGGCAGTCCACCTCCATGGCCGACCTGGCCGAGGCGGCCGAGGTCCAGCGCGGCTCGCTGTACCATGCCTACGGCGGCAAGGAAGCGTTGTTCCTGCTGGCGTTCGAAGCCTACGCCATGCGCTTTTTGGGCAACGCCGCCAAGGCCCTCGAGGCCGCGGATGCCGAAACCGCGCTACGGCGGTTTTTCCAGGTGGCGATCAGCAACATGACCAGCGGCACACCGGCCAAAGGCTGCCTGACCACCAAGACGGCCACCGACGCCGACACCATCGGCCCACGCATCCAGCAACGCTTGCGCGAGCTGCTGGACGCCCTGCAACTGACCATCAGCACTGCGCTGTCGGCTGAGCGGATCCGGGGCGACCTGGTCCTGGCGCCGGATGAAGCGGCGCAGGTCATGGTCACCTTCACCCGCGGGCTGGCGGTGATGGAACGCATCTATCAGGAGCCGGAACGTTTGCGCAGTACGGCCGACTCCCTGGTGCGCATGCTGGTGCCGAGCGTCCAGGCGCGGGCCTGAGCCTCTGCGCCGTTTTAGCGGTTGTCGCGCCCGAGCGACTGCTTCCAGTCCCGCAGCACCTCGATCAGGGCGCGCAGCTTGGGCGGGACGTGCCGGCGGTTGGCGTAGTACAGCCACATGGCCGGCAGCGGCTGGCAGGTGCCGGGCAGGACTTCCACCAGCTGGCCGCTGGCGAGGTCGGCGGCGATCCGTTCGCGAATGAACACATGGGCAATGCCCACCCCGGCGCGGGCGGCCTCGATCACCGCCTGGGTGTCGGTGCTGATGAAGCGCCCGGGCACATCCAGCTTCACCTCGTGCTGGCCGTCGTGCAGCTGCCATTTGTGCATCTGCCCGCTGCTGGGAAAACGAAAGCGCACACAGCAATGCTGGTGCAGCTCGTCGATGCTGCGCGGCGCCGGGTGGCGCGCCAGGTACTGCGGGCTGGCCACCAGGGCGCATTGCAGCGGCGGGGTGATCTGCACCGCGTGCATGCCCGGGTGCAGGGCGTCGGCCAGGCGGATGCCGGCGTCGAGCTGTTCCTTGACGATGTCCACCAACTGATCTTCGTAGCGTATTTCCAGGGTGACCCTGGGGTAGCGCTGGAAGAAGTCCTCGAGCAGCGGGGCGACGATCAGGTGCTTGGCCATATGCAAGGCACTGATGCGCAGGTGCCCCGACGGCTCGCCCTGGGTTTCCCCCAGCTCCTCCCTGGCCTGCAGCAGGCTGCGGTAACCGGCTTCGCTGCTTTCGTGAAAGCGCTGGCCGCTCTCCGTCAGGCTGACGCCACGGGTGGTGCGGTGGAACAGCCTGGTCTGCAGTTCGCTTTCCAGTTGGTTGATGGCCAGGCTCACGGCCGCCGGGGTCACGCCCAGCACGGCGGCGGCGCGGGTGAAGTTGCCGGTCTCGACCACCGCCATGAAGAGGTGCAGACCGGCCAGTGGATCGCGTCGGCTCATTGTTAGGAATACTTAATAGTCTTGTAGGGAGAATGTGGATTCTCTTAAAGCTACGAGCTTCATAGACTCTTTTCAACCGCAAAGGAGTCCCGCCATGCACTGGCCCGTCACCCTCAAACCCGCCCGGCAGATGCTCGACAAAGGCATCGCCAAAGCCATGCAGATGCAGCTGTCGGTGTGCATCGCCATCGTCGATTCGGGCAGCAACCTGCTGGCGTTCGTGCGCATGGACGACGCCGTGCCGGGGGCGATCGACCTGGCCCAGCGCAAGGCCCGGACTTCGGCGCTGTTCCGGACCGCCAGCGCCGAACTCGGCGCCTTGTCCGGGCCGGGGCAGTCGTTGTGGTCGATCGAGCAGAGCAACGGCGGCTTGACCAGCTTTGCCGGTGGCCTGCCCATCGTCGATCAGGCGGGGCGCTGCCTGGGCGCCATCGGCGTCTCCGGCGGCACCGCGGTTGAAGACGACATCATCGCCCGGGCTTGCCTCTGAGCCCTGGCCCCCGACATTCTCCTGGAGAACCCACAATGTGCAAAAAACGTATTCTGGTCACCGGCGCCGGCTCGGGCTTTGGCCGTGAGGTGGCGCTGCGCCTGGCAGCCAACGGCCATGAAGTGATCGCCGGGGTGCAGATCACCCCGCAGGTCACCGAACTGCGCGAACTCGCCGCCAGCCTGGACCTCAAGCTGCGGGTGGAGAAGCTCGACATCACCTCGGCCCGCGACCGGGCCCATGCCTGGCAGTGGGACATCGACGTGCTGCTGAACAACGCCGGCGACGCCGAGACCGGCGCCATAGCGGAAATCCCGGTGGATATCTTGCGTTCCCAGTTCGAGACCAATGTGTTCGCCAACCTGGAGCTGACCCAGGGCTTCGTGCGGCAGATGGTCGAGCGGCGCAAGGGCAAGATCGTCTTCGTGTCGTCGATCGCCGGCCTGCTCACCGGGCCCTTCACCGGCGCCTACTGCGCCTCCAAGCATGCCCTGGAGTCCATCGCCGAGGCCCTGCACATGGAGCTGGCGGAGTTCGGCATCCAGGTCGCGACCATCAACCCCGGGCCGTATTCCACCGGCTTCAACGACCGGATGATGGAAACCTGGAAAAGCTGGTACGACCCGCAGAAACACTTCACCGATCACTCCGGGCTGAAGTTCCCGTTCGAGCAATACGATCCCGAGGAAATGGTGGCGAAGATGGTCGAGGTGGTGGAGGCGGATGGTGGGGCTTTCAGGAACCTGCTGCCGGCGCACTTCGTCGACATCGTCAAGCAGGACCAGCAGGACGCCTGGACGCGCCAGCAGTCGTAGGTGAATGCCGACGCTTGCGTCTCGGCAGCCAGCCGGTACGCGCCTGGCCGAGCAGTGAGCCCACGGCCTATATCAGGTGGGCGGCGAAGCCTTGCTGGCCGGTGGCGATCTCCGGGTGCAGGGTGAGTTCCGGGATCCGGTAGGCACCGGCGTTCTGTGGGCGGAAGGCGATGGGCGCGGTCTGTTGCAACTGGTCGAGGCGCTGCCCGAGCTGGTCGCAGATCGTGGCGAAACGCGCTTCGTCGATGCGCCCGGTGCGGTAGACCACGAAGGGCGGCAGCACGTCGAAGCCGGGGTAATAGAGGATGCCGTGGTGGATCGGGAACAGCAGGTCGTCCATCGGCCCGTTGATGCCCCGCGGGCCATAGTGGGATTCCCAGCCGCCGGCGCTGACGATCAGCATCGCCCGCTTGCCCGTCAGGGTGCCTTCGCCGTAGCGGTCGCCCCAGCGCGCATCCGAATGCTCGCCCACGCCATAGGCAAAACCATAGGCGTAGACCCGCTCCACCCAGCCCTTGAGAATCGCCGGCATAGAGAACCACCACAGGGGAAATTGCAGCAGCACGGTGTCGGCCCAGAGCAGTTTTTCCTGCTCGCGGGCGATGTCCGCCGACTGCAGGCCTTCTTCGAAGGCGCGCTTGGAGTCCAGGGACGGATCGAAGCGGCTGTTGTCCGCACGGCCCAGGCTGTCGTTGGCATCCAGCGGCGCCTTCCAGTTCATCGCATACAGGTCCGAAACCTGGACCGCGTGGCCGGCGGCCTCCAGGCGCTTGATCGTGAAGTCCTTGAGCGAGCCGTTCAAGGAGCGGGGTTCGGGGTGGGCATACACCAGCAGTACATTCATCACAGGGTCTCCAATGTCGGGAGACAGCAGGATCGGTCGCTGCCAGGTATATTGGAAATGAATATCCAATATCCCAGGTATTGTCGTGAATAATTTAAGGCGCTTGGACATCAACCTGCTGCTGACCCTGGATGTGCTGCTCGCCGAGCACAACGTGACCCGCGCGGCGCAACGCCTGAACCTGTCGCAACCCTCGGTCAGCGTGCATTTGGCCAAGCTGCGGGAGATTTTCGGCGACCCGTTGTTGCTGCCGGGCCCGCGCGGCATGCGGCCCACCGCCAGGGCCGACGCCTTGCGCGAGCCGTTGCGCCGGGCGCTGGAGGCCCTGGAGCTGGCGGTGTCGCCGGCCAGCCCGTTCGACCCGGGCGCGGCGGCCAATACCTGGAGCGTGTCGGCGTCCGACTACGGCGAGTCGACGGTGATCCTGCCGGCGCTGGCCGGCTTGCGCGCGGCGGCCCCCGGAACCCGGCTGGCGGTGCTCGAACTGGAGCCGGGGCGTCTGGTCCAGCAGGCCGAGCAGGGCATCATCGACCTGGCCCTGCACACCAGCGAGGACTCGCCGCCGGGGCTGCGCCGCCGCGTGCTGTTCAGCGAGCGTTACGTGCTGGTGGGCCGCGCGGGCCATCCACGCCTGCAACGACGCCCGAGCCTGGCGCAGTTCGCCAAGCTGGAACATGTGGTGGTGTCGCCCGATGGCGGCGGTTTCCAGGGTGTCACCGACAGCGCGCTGGGCGAGGTGGGCCTGACGCGCCGGGTGGTGCTGTCGGTGCCGCATTTTCTGTTTGTCCTCTCGGCGCTGGCGAGCACCGACTTGGTGGCGATGCTGCCGTCGCGCCTGGTGCGCGACAACCCGGCGCTGAAGGTGGTCGAGCCGCCGCTGGAAGTCCCGGGTTATGACATGGCCATGCTCTGGCACGAGCGCTGCCACCGCGACCCGGCCCATCAATGGCTGCGGGAGTTCATCGTCGCTTCGCTGTGAACGCTGCTACGGCTCTTCCCTGGCCGGCGTTTCCCACGGCGCGCCCTGGGCAAAGCGCGCCTCGATCCAGTGCTTGAAGGCCTGGGTGGTGGCACTGCTGAAGCGCGCCGACGGGCGCAGCAGGAAGATCCCCGAGTCGCTGTCCAGCTGCCACTGCGGCAGCACCCGGACCAGATGCCCCGAGGCGAGGTCCTGGTTCATCAGCCAGTCGCCGCCGGCAAGAATGCCGACACCGGCCCGGGCCGCGGCGAGCAGCGCTTCGTTGTCGTTGCTCTGCAAGGTGCCGTGGATACGCACGGTTTCCAGCCGGCCCTGGCGGGTCAGCCGCCAGTCGGGCCAGGAACGCAGGCCGGTAAAGCCCAGGCAGTTGTGGCTGGCAAGTTCGGCGGGCACCTGCGGTTCGCCATGGCGTTGCAGGTAGTCGGGCGACGCGCAGAGGATGCGCTGGTGCGCACAGAGTTTACGCGCCACCAGCTGGCTGTCGGCCAGTTCGCCGATGCGGATCGCCGCGTCGAAACCTTCGCCGACGATGTCGACGAAACGGTCCGAATATTCGGTCTCCAGCGTCACCCCGGGATGGGCCAGGGCGAATTCTGCAAGGATCGGGCTGAGCCAGCGCCGGCCCATGGCGGCCGGCAAGGCCAGGCGCAGGCGCCCGCGGATCTGCGCGGCGCCCTGGGAGGCTTCGTGTTCGGCTGCGCTGATCAGGCCCGCCGCCTGCCGCAAGCGCTCCACTAACCGCGCGCCTTCGTCGGTGAAGCGCAATTGCCGGGTGGTGCGTTGCACCAGGCGAATGCCCAGGCGGCTTTCCAGTGCCGCCAGGCGCTTGGACAGCACCGAAGGGTGGCGCTGCAAGGCCCGCCCGGCGGCGGCGAAAGAGCCGTGCTCGAAGAGCGCCATCAAGGTGGCGAGTTCATCGGCCTGTCGGCTGTCGAACGGATCCATGTGCCTGGGCTGCCTCGTTGTGCGGCCAAATGGCCGGAAGGAACGGAAAGGATCGGCCTCAAGGTATCAGCACAATGGCGCCTTGCGCGCGTCCGTCGTGCAGGTCGGCGTGGGCCTGGGCCACGTCGGCCAAGGGATAACGCTGCCAGATCCGCGGCTGGATGATACCCGCGGCGAAGGCGTCCAGCACATCGGCGGCGCGCATCTGGTATTCGCTGGCGCTGGCGGTGTGGGCGGCGAGGGACGGGCGGGTGAGAAACAGCGAGCCCTTGGCGTTGAGGGTGCCGACCGGCACCGCCTCGGGAGCGCCCGACGCCGCGCCGAAGGACACCAGCAGGCCGCGGGGACGCAGGCTGTCGAGTGAGGCTTCGAAGGACACCCGGCCGATCGGGTCGTACACCACATCGACCTTGTGCCCTTGAGTGACCTCGACGACCTGTTGGGCGAGGGTCGCGGCGTCGAACATCAGCACCTCGTCGCAACCGGCGGCCCGGGCCCGGTCGACGCTTTGCGCCTTGGAGATGACGCCGATGACCGTGGCCCCCAGGTGCTTGGCCCAGGGCACCATCAACTGGCCCAGGGCCCCGGCGGCGCCATAGATCAGCACCCGGGTGCCAGGGCCGACGGGGTAGGTGGTCTTGAGCAGGTACTGGGCGGTGATGCCCTTGAACAGCAGCGCCGCGGCGGCGTCCGAGGCCAGCGCCGGCGGCAGCTTGACCAGGCGCTCGGCCGGGTACAGGCGGGCGCTGGCATACGCGCCGAGGGGCCCGGTGGCATAGGCGACGCGATCACCCACCTGGACCTGGGTGACGCCAGGGCCGATCGCCTTGACCAGCCCCGCGCCTTCCAGGCCGAGCCCGCAGGGCAGGGCAACCGGCACCGCGCCGTTGCGCTGGCTGAGGTCCAGCGGATTGACGCCGATGGCCGTCTGCTCCAGCCAGACCTCGCCGGCACCGGGCGCCTGGACTTGCACCTGTTCGAACTGCAGGACCTGGGGGGTGCCGACTTGGTGAAGCTGTACGCGGGTGAGCATGCTCGATCTCCTTGGAAGCTTTGCGGTAGGAAGCTGGGTGTAGGAAACGAGGATAGGGCTACGCTCCATGATCAACAATCTGGCCTGTTTGCATTTGACTGCTGCATAAAGTGCAGTAATCAATTGAGAGCTTCGGTGCGCAGGCCAGGGCAGCTGCACCGCCGTTCGCCGCTTATCGCGGGCCCTGATAGCGCGGGTGGACTCTTTCGACCGGTAAGGTGGGTTCGCGGGTGGGGGAGCCTGTCGAAGCCTCGTCGCAAAGCCAAATGATGCAAGCAAGCGGCTTGCGCCAGTGATGGCCATGCAGGCGCAACGCATTGAATTATTTTATTCCTGTTCTTGACATGCCCGGTGAACAAGTCCAGAATTGCGTCCATTCCTGATTCAGGAACGCGAAAAATCCCTTAGAATTCAAAGGGTTGGAAGCTAGATCAAGTTCAGGTTTCCAGCTTCGAGTTGTATGCCTTTGATGCGGTTGCAAAGCATCGAAAGTTTGGCCGAGTAGCAAAATGGTTATGCAGCGGATTGCAAATCCGCCTACGCCGGTTCGATTCCGACCTCGGCCTCCAAACTGAAAAGCCCGTAGATCAATGATCTACGGGCTTTTTTATTGGCTGGAGGAAAGTAGGCGTTCCATCGTTGGGGCCAGGCGGTAGACGCGACGGAGCCGCTGGATCGGGTGTCTCTGGTCGGCGAACCTGCCTTCATGGGAGCCTTCGTTCGTGCGCAGGACTTTGGCTGCGAGATGGGTGGACTGGGCGCCATTTTGTTCCGGCTGGCTCTTTCGGGGGGCATCGTCCGCTGTGTGGAAGCGATGGGCTCGACTGGCGGAGCCTCCTGCCGTTGGTTCGAAGGAGGCAAGCAGGATAACGAGCGGGAAAGGTTACCGATAATCCAGAAGCACGATCATTGCTCCGTTTACCGTTCCGGGTGTAGCCGTCACGTCAGTCCTGATGTAGGACGCCTGCATCGGAATGGCAAACGAGCCACCTGCCGTTTTGTTGTATCCATCGACCGTTATCGAGTTCTCCATGGTTGCCGGAGCGCCCTGGGCGTTTTCAACCCGGATCTTTATGCCGCTGGCGGTCGAACCGCCAGTAAGCGGCAATACCCCAGGCGAGTTCGCAATCACGCCGCCAACCGGATCAAGGGTATAGCCAATCCGGTTATAGCCCTTGGGGCAGTTGTTGATCTGTATCTGGAAACTCTGGGTGCCGGCTGTCGAGCCGATACGGTCCAGGCGGTTCAGCATGGTCTTGGGTAGCTTTACCGTTTGGCCCGGCACCGAACAGGTACCGTCAATCGGGGTGATAGTGCCCTTCAGGTAAATGTACAAAGAATTTCTCATGCCGATGGTGTAGTAGTTCGGATTGTACTGGCTGCCAGCCAGGGAACCGCCTAGATTTGTTCGACCATCGCTAAGTAACTGTACTTCGATTGGCTGGGTGAATTCGACCCCTAACTGTGAAGTTCCGTAGGCTCTCCCATTGATCAACAAACGAGTCGATATGCCCGAGACGTTCGTGGTGATTACTGTTGCACTTGAGGTTATAGCGCCGCCATTTGGGTAGGCGGTAACGTATTGGACTGTGCACTTCGATTCGCCGCATGCCTGCTGCGGAGTGATGTAATGTCGAGCCAGTATGGTGCCGCTGGCCATGTTTTTCGGGATCGAGAGCTCCAGCCCGAATGCTGTTACATCTGCTGCCTTCGCGGCCGGTGACATGGCGAGGGCTATGAATGCTATTACGCACGGTGCGATAAATATTGCGCTGAAAATTCTTTCTGCTGTGGTCTTCATTGGCTGTTTCTCTCTGATCGACCTTGAATAGGGGTCGTGGGTGAATCGCTCTTGCGCACCCTGGTTCCATGCGTTCGGAAATGAATCTCTTTGTTTAGGCGAAGATTGTTGGCGACGTGTGTATTTCACTAAGCATTCAGCCGATAACAAGACGCGGGTTCAGCGACAAACAAAGAGTTCTGATCTTTAACCTGGCTCAACTGGATAGGTCGCCTGAGTGCTGTACCGCTACGCCATCGTCGTTGATGCTTTCGAACTCGATCTTTGTTGCTCCGCCTGGCGCCAGGGAAGATGCCCCCTCGATTGCGAATGATTGGCTTGAATAGGGGGGCAGCATTGTCGCGGGAACCGGATAGCTGTTCGAACCGCTCTTGACGTTCACCGTGCCGAAAGAAATGTGAAACGCGGAATCATTCCTTATTTCCAGGCCGGGCTTGCCCTCCTTGGGCACCCTGCGCCATTGCAGCCTGGAGGGGGCCTGGTCAACGTCGCCTGGCAAGCCGGCGGGCCGGTAAAACAACTTGATGCGCTGGCGCACGGCAATCTGCAGGATGTTTTCATCCTTCGACTTCTGGGGGATTTCCTGCACGCTCAACCAGAACACCGACTCCCTGTCCGCGGGTAGCCCCATGCCTTGGTAGAGAATGCGCAACTGCTGCCGGGCGTTCCCGTTCAGGCGTTTCAGCGGAGGGGTGAGGGCAAAGGGGACGTCCTGATCGGTGCTCGTGCCGAAGGGCTCGATCCAGGACTGGATCATGATGGGTGTCGATTCATCGTTCAGCACCAGCATGGAAGTTTCTTTCTTCGGTCCGGTCAGTACCACTCGAGTTTCATTCAATGAGATACCGGCATGGGAGGGCAGGGCAAACAACGACAGAAGTCCGGCAAATGCCACACTCATGGCAAGGGACTTTTTCATGGAGTTTCTCGAAAGTGTTGAAAGAGACATCGGTGCGCTTCTTTCTTATGGCGTGTTCATTAGTCAATGCGGGTGATTGTGGGACTTTCATCGCATGCCTTTATAAAAGCCTGGGGATACTAGTGGCACTGGACTTTCCCAGGTATCAGTCGATTCTTAAAACGCTGGTGACCCCTGGGGCCCTGGGATAGAAGTGCACAATCGGGAGTATTCCGCGACTTTTGGCAGGTATAGCGCGACCTACTCGCTATATTGATGGCGTCCCATCCACCGGTTCGCTATCGCAGTCCGTTCAAGATATTGGCTTGGCGGGTAAGGGAGTTGCTGTGCCCTGTTCGCCGAGTTGGATAAGCAGCAAGCCAGCCCCGCCTCGAACGCTTGCGTCGATACGCTAGCCCGTCCGATCACCGCTCAACCGAGTTGCTCGCACGCGTGCTTCTGCCGGCTACGCCCAGGTTTTCCTCAAACCGTTCAGGTTTCTTCAGAATTGTCTTCGAGACATGCGCGGCCGCTCTGATTAGAGTGGTCCCGCTTGCCCGGCCAGGTGTGTTTACGATGGATTGCTGAACGGCCAACAGCTGGTCAGGGTGGGCGCCAATTCAGATCCGGCATTGTGCCGGGTGATGTTGCGGTGCCTTTGCATAATCCCTCGCTGAAAAAATCCGGAAGAGTGATGCAGCTCTTTCTCTGTCCTTAGGCTTCGCTGATCGCTCCTTCGCGGTTTGGCCTATGGCCTGTGTCTTCGGCTCCGCTGGCCCATGAGTTCAGCCATCCCAGGATCCCTGCGCCGGTTGGGCAAAATCTGCCTTTGCCTGTCTCTTAATTGATAATTCTTTTAAAATCATATGGTTATGATTTTTTTGGTGTGATAGCCTGCTGGCATCTCTGGTTTTATCAGTGGCATGCAGCTTTCTTCTGCGCCGGTTCGGTTCCGGCCGTAGCCCCCACCGATAGAAACAGCTCTGTAGATCTATGATTTACGGAGCTTTTTGTTTATGGGCAGGCTCGATATTCAGTCTTGAATTTGACGCCAACGAACTTGCTTCAAAGGGAGGGGATGTATATATTTCACCCCCTTGCCGCAAGGCGCTGAAACGGCTCAAGCCTTTCAGACCGCAACACCGCGCTACCGCCCGAATGGCGAAACTGGTAGACGCATGGGACTTAAAATCCCCCGCTCGTAAGGGCGTGCCGGTTCGATTCCGGCTTCGGGCACCATCTATTTCAAGGGTTTGCTGGCGAAAGCTGATGCAAACCCTTGTTCGTTTCCGGCCCGCAAATTCAAATCCGGTCTGCGATTTACGCGGTTGGAGAGGCTTTCTTGCCTTTCTGCTGGCGGAGGTATTTCTCTGTCATTGCCATTGGGCAAAAGTCACTGGCGTATCGCAGAGACGTCTACACAGCTCTGCAGATGGATGTAATAAGGACATTAGGTGTTTCGGAAAGTGATTCTGTTGGTGTTGGTCAATTGCCTGAGCGGCTGCGCCGCGGTGGCGATGCGCATGGACTACGACCACTCTTGCCCCTACAAGGGCGTGCGCCTGGACTGGTGGTTGGTAGGCACCTCCCATGGAAAGCTGATTCCCTTTTTACTGATCGATGCACCGTTTTCCTTGGTGGTCGATACGGTGTTTTTTCCATTCGAGTATCAGTACAGCTGCAATGACTAATCTGTTTTTGGCTTTCGTCTGCAAAGCGGGAGCCCTGCGCAATTTGTCGATGGCCTGGGGTGATGCGTATTCGCCATTAGCACACCAGCCCTAATCGTCTGCTGCCGAGGCCGGGCATATAGTGCGGATGACCATCCTCGTCGGGGTGGCTCTCACAAGAAAGTGCCGATACGAAAAAGGAGATTCACCATGTCATTCAAGAAAATCGTCTACGCCTCCGCAGTGGTTTTGGCCCTCACCGCCTCGAACGCCCACGCATTCGCCAGAGACTGTAACGACTCGCTGTGGAAGTTCAGCGGTATCGAAGCACTGACCTGCATCTTCTCGGGCCAATGGTAATCCGCCGTTTCCCGGGTTGAAGCTGTCCCAACGACAAGGCTGACTGTGAATGGCCGCTCAATCCGGTCAGCCTTGTTGTTTTTCCATTCCTGCGCATTTATCGCGCGGTTCTCAATCCGCCATCCGGCCATTGGTCAATATTTGCCGGTTGCGCAGGGGACGGTTCTGCTGGCTGGCAAAACGCAGCAGTCTGTATGACTGGTAATGAGTACGCGGTGAACTGGGAGACACCACAGTTCTACTTTCACCTCGTCACGGCCTACAACATCCTGCGACATAACGGCGTGCCGTTCGGTAAAGCCGACTATGTGCAGCACATGTTCGCCTACTTGCGGCAGTAAGCGACTGTCTGATTTCCCAGGCGGACTAAAAGAAAAGTGCTGAACCGGGCGTCAAGGCTCGGTTTTATCGCGTTTGTCAGGAGGGTTTTTTCTGTTGAAGCGCGCCGAGATGTCTTGGTAGGTCTCGTTATCGGTTGCAGCGAGCAGTGTCTGACCATCCTTCAAGGTGGCCAGAAATGTCACTTCGGTATTGTGGCCCGCCAGAAGATAGCCGGCGACGGCTCCTACCGGCCCAAGAAACATGGCACCCACCACTCCAAGGCCTATGGCACTCTTTATGTTCTTGTTCGAATCGGTATTTTCGACGATGAGTTCCTTGAATTCGGAGACGAGAAAGCTTTTCCCTACTAGAGGTTTATTGGGGGTCTTGAGCGTGATGGTTCCGCGCAGATACTCCGCATCACCCTGGGGGAAGTCACCGGCCAGCACTATGATCTTTGCCATCTGGAAAGGCCCCAAGGCGATCATTTTTAGGGGGCCATTGCGCGCCTTAAGGGGTAGAGCGTCAACGCTGCGACGACGACTGGCGGCACCATTGGTCTATGGCAGGGCGAAAACACTGCCAGACCTGGGCATGGACAGTCATGCGCGGCAGCTTAAGGCTGCGCTTGAGCGGTGTGGCTTTCCAGGCCCGGATGCGCCAGGTATCGATAAAAAGAAGATATTGAGTACCGATATGCTCAAGCGCTGGCCGGATGAGTTGGGACGGGCGCGGAACAGGGGATACACTTGCCGCCAAGCCCCTGGTGGGCTGGACGGATGAACCAAGGAAGAGCTTCAGTGATAACTATTCAAAACGCGGCACCCAGACTTTCTTATGCAGAACTTGCCAAGATGGTTGAGCAAAAGAGGGCGGTAGAGCAGGTCAATCTGCTTGAAGCTAAATTGAACCCAGCCTTCCTGGCCAAACTTGAGGCCGCGATAGAAAACGCGGATATGGAGCAGGAAGTTCAGCCGATTTTCCCTATCGAAGTTTGACCGACCTGGTGCCGGGTGATACTCGGCCAGATCCGACAATATTGCTCAGTTTCAAGACAAGGACGAAGGATGCGAATTTTTACCGGTGAGTGGGCTCGATGGCTGATGGCGGCTGGTATCACCGCCTTGGCAATGGCGACTAACGCGCAGGCGCAAACGACGCCTCAGGCAGCCCGGGAGATAAAGGGCTTGCTAGACTTTGTCGAGCACAGCCAGTGCCAGTTCGTGCGTAATGGCACCGAGTATCCAGCCCCCCAGGCACGGCAGCACCTGGAGAAAAAACTGAATTACCTCGAAGGCAAGAACATGGTGAGCAGCGCGGAGGACTTTATCGACCTCGCGGCCACTAAAAGCAGCATGAGTGGCAAGGCCTATGAGGTGCACTGTGCTACGGGATCGCAACCGGCAAGCAGCTGGTTAAAGGCAGAGTTGCAGAGGCAGCGTCAGCCTCATTGATTCAGTTTTTGGCCAGGCAAAGCCCAGCTCGTACGCTGGGCTTTTTGGTTTTTTGGAGGGCAATAAAAAGTCAGGGCTGGATATACCGTGACGGGCTACATGGATCAGAGCAGGTTGCTGCTCATAAGGTATTCCTGCTGTCCCGTTTGCTCATCCGTCTGCTCGTGGGTCACGACAAAGCCTTGTGCCAGGTAAAAGCCGCAACTGGCCATATTGTCCTTGTACACCGCCAGGCTCAACACGGGACGCTGTGCCCTGGCATGGGCGAGCAGTTGCTTGCCAATCCCCTTGGCCTGGAATTCAGGTGCAACAAAGAGGGCGGCCAACTGGTCGTCGTGCAGCGAATAGAAACCCCGCACTTTGGATTGTCGCTCGATGACATAGGTCTCTGACGCCGGGAGGTACAGGTTGCGCATGTTGTCGACTTGCGACTGCCAGAATGAGGCGTCGATAAAATTGTGGGCTTTCAGCGAGGCCTGCAGCCAGATGTCCAGCACGGCATCCATATCTTGCTGTTCAAATCTTCTGATCATTTCTCTTGCGCTTTCCTGATAACGGGTTGCAGGCTAGAAGCAGGCGCTGGCCAGTTCAATAGCCAACATATTAAAAGATGCAGGAGTGCGGCGAGGGAGGCGACCGACTGATCGAGGATCAGGCGGTCGCAGTCGGATATCAAGGCTCCACTGATGCAGTACGGATCAGTCAGGAGATGTGTGGGATTTTGTCGATGTACGCGATTCGCTCGCCGTTGTGGAAGATTTCAATCGCGCTGTAGAGCGTGGCGTTGGGCGGCAGCACCCGGGTGAACCTGACTTGTGTGCAGGTGATTGTCTGAATCCAATCCCCTGGCCTTTGGTACAGGTGCAGATCCAGCAGGAGTATTGCCGGGTTGATACCCTGCGGGACTCGTACCGTCAGATAGGCCTTGACCCCTGGGTTGGCAACTTCAACGTCTCCAACGACATGAAGCTCGTCCGGTTTGGGTGGCATGGTGTCCAGCCAGGCATGCCAGTTCGTGCAGTTCGTGATCATTTTTCCGTTCCTTGAGAAATGAAGCCCGAAGCTTGGGGTACTGCGGTTTCGTATGGCGCTTCGTGTGCCATCGAATCGAATACCGGCTGCCCGATCCTCTCTATCCATATCCAAGAGCGGTGCTGAAGAGGTCGGATGAATACGACCGGAAGTCCATGGTTAAAGGTGTAGATGAGGAACGGGACAGGGTCCCGTGGTCTGGACGAGTGGTACCCACTGATGGCGCCTGAGCCAGAGCTGAGCGGTTCTGTAGAAGCAAGAAAGCAGAAGCCCGGACATGGCCGGGCCTCGTTGGATGGGTGCCTGTTCAGCGCGAAGAAAAGGGCTTGCCTTCACGCCCTGCGTTTTCTACCGACAACCTGCGTCTACGCCTTTGAACCCAGCTCCAGAGTGCGTGCACAGGATGAATGAACATCGCCAGCACGCACAGCAGCAGGACAATGAAGATGGACATCAGACCGAGACCTTCATGGGAAAACATCGTGGGTTACTCCTGTAGTTCACTTTGTCGGTCCCGCAAGGGTAGGCACTCAGACGCTTCGCTTCATGAAGGTTACTTAAAGATAGTTTCATCTGTGCCCGAGCCATGAGGGCAGACGAGGGTGCTGCCGGGCGAAGGCAGGTACGAAAAAGCCCGGCGCTGGACCGGGCTTTTCATGCGGGGCGATGCTGACCAACCGAGGGTGTTGAAACCGATTCAGCTGGAGAGCATGAGGCTGGGTCTATCGATCATTCTTGCTCGAGGAGACGCTGGCGTTGCCCAGGCCTTTCGAGTTGTGGTCCCCGGGCGTGGTGTCCGAGATCGCAGTGGCTTTTGACAGTCCGCGGGTATCTTTGGAATGAGCCACGCCGGAAGTGGTCGAGCCATGGCCGTTGCTGTCATTACGAATGCTGCCGTAATGGTTGCCATTTTCTCCAAGATTGCGAACCGATTTGCCGGCTGGGTCGCTTTTCAGGCCGCCGTTATGGCCCTTGCTGCTGACCCCTCCCGAGTGACCACCTGCCTGGCCACCATGACCACCACTGTTACCACCGCCATGCCCCCCGCCGTTGCCACCGCCATTTCCGCCACCATGGCCACCACCGTCCTTGGCATAAGCGGACGTCATGGGGAGCAGAGGAGCTGCAGCCAGCATCAGTACACAGGTCACGGCAGTCACGAGATTTTTTTTCTTTAAAAGCATGATCGCTTCCATAGATAAGGAGAGGTTTGCATGAACTAAGACGCAATCGGCTGTCTATAGTTCGGGTGTCATGACGAATGGCACCACGGCTGGATTCATGCAGAGGATTGCAGAGATGACGACTCGTTCGGTTGTAGCTGTTTTAGCAAGCGCCGCGTTTTTATTCGGCTCGACTGCCTTGTATGCGGACCCAGGGAACGGCAAGGGCAACCCCCATGGCAATCAGGGCGGACATGGCAATAAAGGCAACAAATCCCAGGACTACAAGCAGGGCGGGAGGTATGACGGCCCTCAAGTCGATGTCGGCGGTGTTCGCGTGATCATTGGCGACAGTCGTGACTACTGGTCACCCGGGCCGGCCCTGCCGCCGGGCATCCAGAAAAACCTGGCCCGAGGCAAGCCACTGCCGCCGGGCATCGCGAAAAAACTCGATGGCCGGATGCTCGGTCGCCTACCGCACTATGACGGCTATGAGTGGCAACAGGCCGGCACTGACTTGATCCTAGTCGCCATCGCGACAGGCATCATCTACGAAGTCCTGCACGACGCCCTGGACTGATTCCGGGCCGGCCCACCAGCAAGCCCGGTGCAAGACCGGGCTTTTTGCCTGACATACAGCGTCCGGCACTCCCCTAACATCCTGATGCTGGTTCGATTCCAGTGCCCCCTGTTTTTCGTTGGCTCAAGTACGGATAACCGCCTTGGCGGAGATTTTGCCGAGCCACCTCTTCAGCAACATTCCAGCGCGATCTGATAATTGAGTGGAGCGTTTCGGAAGTGTCCTAGGGACGCCGATTTGGCGCCGTTCTAAGGTTTCAGCGTTCGCCGTGTGCGCTTTTTTGACTGGCACCGACTATCGAGCCGGCTGCGTTTCGCCCATTGAAAAAGTGCATGGCGACAGGCAGGGAGAGCGGCCTGGGTGGCTGCTCCGGACTGAACCGATCGCATGTTTGCATTCAATTAAAGGAATAAATAATGCCCACTCAAAATGTTGGTAAGTTCTTTGATTTTCGCGCCAGGGTTACCGCACCCGCGTGGACGATCGATCCTGATAATGGCCTGGGGGCGAGTGGTATTCCCGGCGCCTCACGTCGGCGCTCCAGCGGCATGGAGCAGGTGGTCGAACTGGGTACATCGAGCCTTGATGTGCTTCAGGCGGGTGGCAGCCTTCCGCAGTTTTTCAGCGTCGAGTTGAACGAAGACAGGCTCAAGGGGGCGAGCAAGGTCCAGGTCTACTTTGATGGCATCACCAGCGATGGTGTGATCTTGATGAATGACTATGAAGAGGCTGGCTCCGCATGCAATGTGGGCGTTCAACTGCTGGACAGCGAGGGAAAAGTCGTGCTTCTGGGCCATGAAGGGCGTGCCGAATACCCGGTGGCGCCGGGTTTCAGGCTGTCCTTCGCGGCAAGGTTGGTCAGCGCCAACGGGCCAGTGGAAGCCGGTGAGTTTTCCTCGTTTTCGGAGTGCGTGATCCTGTATGCCTGATGGCAGGCAAGCGGTTCACGCAGGCGTAGTCATGTGAAAAGAAGGGCGGTGGCGCTTTTTTGCTGGCGCCAACAAGGTGACGAATCGGCCATTGCCAGAAAAAACATGTGGTTATTTAAGGGCTTATAAAATATTTAGGGTAAAAATAACCTCAAAATATATTGTTACATGTTCTTCGGGACGTTAAGATAGCCCCGCGTTCACCTACCACGGTTTATGCATTTTTAGCCCCAAGTGTCCATCAGCTACTTGGGCTTTTTTTTGCCTGGAATTTGCCTTCGGCGGGCCTTCCCGCCACTCGAAGCCACTTTGGCTCCTTCCTCAAGGGCCTCCTGCAAGGTAAAAAAAAGCCCGCGGAGAGCGGGCCAATAGTTGAATGAGCAGGGTGGAATCTACCCACCTGGCGCTCGGCTCACAGTGAAAGAAATTTCATCTGGCCATGCATACCCGCTATCGCCGCCAATTCTGGCCAGCGCAGCTCAATAGCCGCCACCCATACCGCCCATGCCACCCGTGCCGCTGCCTGGAGCCCTGGCTTTCTGCTGGGCGTGGCTCCATTCGGCGCAGGTGAGGAAGCTTTTGTGATCGACTTTGCCGTTGCCGTCGAAGCTGACATTGAACGGCTGTTTATGGCCGGCCTGGGTCAACACATAGTCGAAGCAGGTGCCGAGTTCCACGGTGCGAGGGGTGACGGCCACAGGTTCGCCGCCGATCTGCCGGACTTGTTCCTGGGTCATGCCGGTCTCGACCTTCGCCACCAGCGGCTGATTGCGGTAGACATGAGCGTCGCTGGTGCAACCGGCGACGGCTGACAGCAGAGCGGTCATGACGATAAGTGTTTTGTTCATGGCAGGGCTCCCGATGGTAGGTGTCATGAAGAGACACCTGGGTGCATCAGTTGAAGTAAAGCCGAGCGACGAGGGCAGCGGGTCGTATTCGCGAAAGACGGGACGCGGGGAGGGCAGATAGACAAAAAGCCCGCATGGGCGGGCTTTTTGCAGAGGGGGAGCTGATCCGTCAGCTGCAGCCAGTGTGCGCTTGCGCTATGGCCCTAGCAACGACAGGGCGACGAAACGCAGGCCAGGGTACGGGCTGATAACGCAGCTGATGATTCGGCTCTGGCAGACCTGTCAAAACGCCATAAGCACGGCAGAAAACGCTGTTTGATCGATTACCATTCGTCAGCTGTTTTGCACCTTGCATGAGAATGGCCCTCTCATTGAAAGACATTCCATCGTGGTCGGGAGGTATCCATGAGTACGAACAGGCCAACGGGCCCGCGTTCATCCGAGCATGCTTCCGGCAAGGACGAACTGGGCTTCGACCCTGACTCTCCGGATCTGGCCGATCCGCAGGTGGACCCGATAGGTCCGGCGAAAGCGCCCAGGGACAACAGGCCGGAGAAAGAACCCAAGTCCCGGGCGTATGACCCTCTGGGAAACCTGAAGCCCAAGTGAAAGACCGGCAGCGCGTTCCCGCCCGGTGGCGATGGATGGAACCCCCACCCGCGCTGACCGGGTGTAAGGTGTTCGCGACAACCTCGGCCGATCTCTACCGAAAGGGAGGCGATTATGAGCGTTCCAATGCTGAACAAGATGCACATGAACGGCTATGACGTGGTCAGCGTCAACAGCGGCCCCTGGCGGGTCTGCACCAAGGGCGACCGTCTTGGCTCCTTTGGCACCCGGGAGGAGGCCCTGGCCTACGCGGCAGCCTTGCCGGCCTACAAGGCGAAGGCCAAGAAGGCTGCGCGAGGGGCCAATACCCGATAACCCCATCCACGACCCTGCCCGGCAGCCTGGCTTGTTCCCCGGCTGTCGGGTTTTCTTTTGCCCTCAGGCCGGCGACTGGGCCTGGGCGGATTTCCAGCCCTTGAGCTCCTCTGCGATGAAGTGTTGCACCAGGTCGCTGTAGAGCTTTTCGATGGCGTCGGCGCTCAGGCCCTCGGCCTGGGCCCATTTCCGGCGTTGCAGGAGCATGGCGCGAAAGCGCTCGGGGGCGCGCACGGCGGTTTCCGAGGTCTTGAATTTCGACGCGGCCAAGACGTACCGGAAACGTTCGCCCAGCAGCTTGATGACAGCCTGGTCGAGGCGATCGATCTCGCGGCGGATATCCTCCATGCCTGCGCATCGTTCGGGGGCTCGCGACTGAATGACATCCATGTGAATACTCCAGGTGGGAAAGGATCTGCGGTTATCCGCTGGCGGATTTAATCACGGACAGGCTCGCCCTTGGCATCGCCTTGCAGGCCGCTGCGGCAACCGCGTCCGGCATGCTCTCCGTGGCCACCCGCGGAGGGTCTGTTACCATCGCGTTTTTTTGCGACCCCGCCCGGGTTCAGGGCAGGGGTGCGCCGGTCAAAGGAGAATGCCGTGATTATCACTACCACCCACGCGATCGCAGGGCGAGAGATCGCCGAGTACCTGGATATCGTAAGCGCCGAGTCCGTGCAGGGGATCAACGTCGTGCGGGATGTCTTCGCCGGGATGCGCGATTTTTTCGGTGGGCGTTCCCAGACCCTGGAGCGGGCGCTGAAAGAAGCCCGGGTGCAGGCGACCGACGAGATCAAGGAGCGCGCCCGCGATCTGCGCGCGGATGCGGTGATCGGCCTGGACTACGAGATCAGCATGCCCAGCGGCCGTGGCGGCATGGTGGTGGTTTTTGTCACCGGCACCGCTGTCAGGCTCAAGTAAGCGACGGCTACCCGCATCGCACAGCCCCGCCCGTGTGCGGGGCTTTTTTATGCCTGGCATCCTCTGCCAGAGCGCCGACCGGCCCTTGCTGATCGCCCATAAAAAAGACCCACCGGGGGAGCGGTGGGCCAGTCGGGAGTCTTCAATAAGCGTGAGCCACTTTAGCGAAGCCTTGGCGGGTTCACAGTGAAAGAAATTTCATCATTGCCAGCGAGTGGCCGCAGCCCCCGGTTGTTCATGGTTTCAGGCGCGGCGGCTGGCGGCATTGAGCCTGCGGCACTCGCGCACGGCGTCCTCTTGCAGGTCGTAGCCATCGCCGATGAAACCATCGGTGCGGGTGTCGGCGATGCGATACCAGTGGGCGGCGATCGGCGCGCCGTGGGCGGCTTCCCCGGCGCGTCGCCCCTGGATGATGATCTTGTTGCAGCGCTTTACGACAAAAATGTCTTCCATGGCGCTTCCCTGGTTGATAGCTGCTCAGAGCAACTATAGAAGCAACTTTGAAATTCGTGCAAAAGCCTGTTCATTGGTTTTCCTCGTCCAGCCTCCAGCCGGCTGGTGTCCATTGCAGCCGGTGGCTGGGCGCCATGGCGGCGAGGAACTCGCGGTCGTGGGACACCACCAGCATCGCGCCGGGGAAATCGCGCAGGGCGCTTTCGAAGGCTTCCACCGATTCCAGATCCAGGTGGTTGGTCGGCTCGTCCAGGAGCAGCAGCTTGGCCGGTGTGTCGCGCCACAGGGCAATCGCCAGCGCGGCTTTGAGCCGTTCGCCGCCGCTGAGCCGGCCACAGGGCTGGGTCACGCGCCGGGCGTCGAGTTGCAGCAAGGCCAGGCGGCTACGCAGCAGGCCTTCTTGCAGTGGCCGGTCGAGGGCTCCCAGGTGTTCGAGGATCGAGCGCTCGGGATCGAGCAGCGACAGGCGCTGGTCAAGGCAAGCACTGGCCACCCGCACTTCGCATTGGCCGCTCAAGGGCTGGATCTCGCCGGCCAGCATCTTCAGCAGGGTGGATTTTCCGCAGCTGTTGGGCCCGCTGACCGCGATGCGCATGGGCCCGGTGACGGTCAGGTCGAGGTAGCTGGCAGCGGCCTCGGGCGGCAGCCAGGGCAGTTGTGCTCGGGTCAGGCAGAACACCTGTTGCCCCTGGGGCACCGCGGTGCCGGGCAGCGTCACCAGGGTTGGCGCCTGCGGCACCAGCCGCGCGTAGGCGTCGCGGACCTGCTGATCGAGACTGTCTTTGTGGCCCTGCTGGCGGTTGCGTACATGGCCCATGATGTCCCGGGCGGCGCCCTTTATCTTCATCCGTTCAAAGCTGGCGATGTTGGCAGTGTCGGCATAACGCCGGGCGCCGGCGGCGTGGCGCTGGATAGTGTCGTGCTCGCGCTGCAGGCGCTTTTGTTCGCGACTGCGTTCGGTTCGGGCGTGTTCCAGGGCGGCCCGCGCGGCGCCGTGCTCGGCTTCGCGCTGGGCGCGGAACGCCGCGTAGTTGCCGCCGTAGATTCGCGCGCCCTGGGGCGTGAGTTCGACGATGCGCTGCATCTGCGCCAGCAGCTGGCGGTCATGGCTGATCAGCAGCAGTCCGCCGCGCCACTGCCGAAGCTGCGCCAGCAGCCACTGGCGACCGGGCTCGTCGAGGTGGTTGCTCGGTTCGTCGAGTATCAGCAGCTGGGCATCGCTGAGCAGGGCGCCGATCACCGCGATACGCGCGCGTTGCCCGCCGCTGAGGCTGGCGGCCGGATCGTCGGGGCCGACCCTGTCGAGACCGGCCTCGTCCAGCAGGCGGCGCAGGCGTTCGCCAAGGTCCCAGCGCTCGTCTACCTGCGCCAGGTCGGCCATCGAGGCCTGGCCCGCGGCGAGGCGCTCGAGGGCGGCCAGGGTCTCAGCGATGCCGGCGACCTGGGCAACGCTCTGGCCCTCCTGCGCCAGATGTTCCTGGGCCACATAGGCCACGCGGGCGAAGCGCGTGACGCTGCCCGAGGATGGCGAAAGCTCGCCGGCGATCAGGCGCGCGAGCACGCTCTTGCCGGTGCCATTGCGTCCGACTATGCCGGTGGGCAAGGCATCGAATGTCAGGTCGAGTGAGTCGAACAGGGTTTCGCCATGGGCGAACTGGAAGGTCAGCTGGTTCAGGGAGACCAGCGCAGGCAGCCATGTGACGTGAGTCATCAGCACCTCCGGAAAATGTCGAAAAAGGCCAACAAGCGCTGCAAGGCGGCTTGTCGCGAGTACATTTCTGGAAGGCTTAGTTGTTCACGTCGGCAATCGTCCGGTGACGGGGAAGGGCGGCTAGCCTAACGCGCCAGCGTCCCGGATGACAACCCGGCGGTACCCGGGCGGCTATTGCCAAAAGCCTCAGGCCTGCTGCGTCAGGCGCTCGAGAAATATCCTCAGGCTGACTTCCTCGGCCCGCAGCCCTTTGCGTTTGCGCGGCCTCGGCAGGGCGGCCAGGTGCCCCTGCACGAAGCCCTCGAGCAGCGCCGGATGGATGTAGCACTTGCGGCACACGGCGGGGGTATTGCCCAGTTGCCGGGCGACGTCCTTGACCATTTCGACGATGTGCTTTTTCGCCTCGGCCTCGGGTTCCCAGTGCAGCTCGCGCAGCACCGCCAGGGCCAGGGTGCTGCCGGCCCAGGTGCGGTAGTCCTTGGCCGTGAAATCGGCACCGGTCAGCTCCTGCAGGTAGGCGTTGACGTCGGAGGAGCTGACGCTGTGGCGCTCGCCGTTCTCGTCGAGGTACTGGAACAGGTTCTGTCCGGGCAGCTCCAGGCAGCGCTTGAGGATCCGCGCCAGGCGCGGGTCCTTGACGCTGATCTGGTGTTCGATGCCGCTCTTGCCGCGGAACTGGAAGAGGATCGAGCTGCCTTTGATTGCCACGTGCCGGTTGCGCAGGGTGGTCAGGCCGTAGGAGCGGTTGTCGCGGGCGTACTGGCTGTTGCCGACACGAATCAGTGTGGCGTCGAGCAGGCTGATGACCGTGGCCATGACCTTGTCGCGGCTGAAGCCGGGCGTGGCCAGCAGGGCTTCCAGTCGCTGGCGCAGGCGCGGCAGGGCGCTGCCGAATTCCAGCAGGCGCGAGTACTTGTCGGCGTCGCGCACTTCCCGCCAGCGCGGGTGGTAGCGGTACTGCTTGCGCCCGCGGGCGTCGCGGCCGGTGGCTTGCAGGTGACCGCGCGGGTCGGCGCAGATCCAAACCTGGGTATAAGCCGGCGGCACGGCCAGGGCGTTGATCCGCTGGATCTCGTCGGGCGCCCGGATACGCTGGCCTTGCGGGTCGAAATAGACGAACGTGCCGCGCACTTTTTTGCGGCTGATCCCCGGCTGGGTATCGTCGACGTAATGCAGGTCAGGTGGCAGGTCCGGGCGCAGTGGGCTATCGGGCATGGCGGAATCCTTGGCAATCAATCGATCAGGCCTGTCTGGCGATTGACCGCGGTGCGGCGCCGGGGTGCCAACCGATTTGCCGGGGAGTCAGGCGAGCACGGCCACCGCCTTGATCTGGGCCCAGAGTTGCTGGCCCGGGTGCAGCTCCAGCTGGTCGCGGGAGTAGCGGGTGATCCGTGCCAGCAGCGGGTTGCCGGCGACATCCAGGCGCACCAGGACATGCGCGGTGTTGTCGGCGGGGATTTCGCCGCTGACCTTCACCGGCAGGCGGTTGAGGATGCTGCTGTGCTCGCCGGCTTGCAGGCTGAGGCTGACGTCCCGCGCCTGGACCTTGAAGCGCAAGTGCTTGCCGATGGCCATCGGCGCATGGGCGACCCGCACCCGCAGCTGGCTGCCGGGCAGTTGCAGGGCCAGCAGTTGGTAGCCGGCGTCGTAGTGGCTGACCTGGCCTTCGATCACCACTCCGGCGTCGTCGCCCAGGGCCAGGGGCAGGTCGAGACGGGCCAGGGTTTCGCCGATCGGCCCGCTGGCCAGGGCGCGGCCGTTTTCCAGCAGGACGATATGGTCGGCCAGGCGCGCCACTTCATCCTGCGAGTGACTGACGTACAGCACCGGGATTTCCAGCTCGTCATGCAGGCGTTCGAGGTACGGCAGGATCTCGCCTTTGCGTTTGCTGTCGAGGGCCGCCAAGGGTTCGTCCATCAGCAGCAGCCGCGGGCTGGTGAGCAGCGCGCGGGCAATGCCGACACGCTGGCGTTCGCCGCCGGACAGGTTGTGCGGGTGGCGCCGCAGCAGATGGCCGATGCCCAGCAATTCGGTGGCCTGGGCCATGTCCACACGACGCTGCGCGCGCGGGATGCGCTTGAGGCCGAACTCCAGGTTGGCCTGCACCGACAGGTGGGTGAACAGGCTGGCTTCCTGGAACACATAACCCAGGGAGCGTTTGTGCGGCGCCACGAACAGTTGGCGCTGGCTGTCCTGCCAGACTTCGTCGTTGATCCGCACCAGGCCCTGCTCGGCCTGTTCCAGGCCGGCGATGCAGCGCAGGCAGGTGGTCTTGCCGGAGCCGGAATGCCCGTACAACGCGGTGACGCCACGGCCCGGCAACTCCAGGTCGAGGTCGAGGCTGAAATCTTTATAGGTGCGCTTGAGGCGCACATGGATCGATGCACTCACGATTCAACTCCAGCCAGCGCGGGGTTTGCGGCTGGAGTACAGCGCCAGCAACACCAGGAACGAGAACACCAGCATGGCACCGGCCAGCCAGTGGGCCTGGGCGTATTCCAGGGCTTCGACATGGTCGTAGATCTGCACCGAGACCACCCGGGTCTTCTCGGGAATATTGCCGCCGATCATCAGCACCACGCCGAACTCGCCGACGGTGTGGGCGAACCCGAGAATGGCCGCGGTGATGAAGCCGGGCCTGGCCAGCGGCAGGATTACGCTGAAGAAGGTGTCCCAGGGGTTGGCGCGCAAGGTCGCCGCCACTTCCAGCGGACGGGTGCCGATCGCGGTAAAGGCGTTCTGCAGCGGCTGCACGACAAAGGGCATGGAATAGATCACCGAGCCGATCACCAGGCCGCTGAAACTGAAGGTCAGGGTGCCCAGGCCGAGGGCCTGGGTGAGCTGGCCGATAGAGCCGTTGGGGCCGAGGGCGAGCAGCAGGTAAAAGCCGATCACCGTCGGCGGCAGGACCAGGGGCAGGGCGACGATGGCGCCGATCGGTCCCCGCAGCCACGAGCGAGTGCGCGACAGCCATAACGCAATCGGCGTACCGACGATCAGCAGGATCAGGGTCGTCAGCGACGCCAGTTGCAGGGTCAGCCAGATGGCGGAAAAGTCGGCACTCGATAGCGGCATTTAGCGTTGGTAACCGTAGGACTGGATGATGGCAGCGGCTTTCGGTCCCTTGAGGTAGTCAACCAGGGCCTTGGCCGCCGGGTTGTCCTTGCCCTTGTCGAGGATCACCGCGTCTTGTTTGATCGGGTCGTGCATCTCGGCCGGGACTATCCAGGCCGAGCCGCTGCTGACTTTGCCGTCTTTGTAGATCTGCGACAAGGCGACAAAGCCCAGTTCGGCGTTGCCGGTGGAGACGAACTGATAGGCCTGGGTGATGTTCTGGCCTTCGACGAGCTTGCCCTTGACCTGCTCGCTCAGGCCCAGCCTGGCCAATACCTGGGTGGCGGCCAGGCCGTAAGGCGCGGCTTTCGGGTTGGCGATGGACAGGTGCTGGTACTGGTTGGCCTTGAGCACCTGGCCCTGGCTGTCGACGTAGCCAGCCTTGGCCGACCACAGCGCCAGGGTGCCGATGGCGTAGGTGAAGCGCGAGCCTTTGACGGTGGCGCCTTCGCTGTCGAGTTTTTCCGGGGTGCTGTCGTCGGCGGCGAGGAACACTTCGAACGGCGCGCCGTTCTTGATCTGGGTATAGAACTGCCCGGTAGCGCCATAGGCGGCCACCAGCTTGTGCCCGGTGTCTTTCTCGAAGTCGGCGGCGATGGCCTGGATCGGCGCGGTGAAGTTGGCGGCGACCGCCACCTGCACTTCAGCGGCCTGGGCCGGGCCCAAAGCGCAGGCGGCGAGCAAGGCGGCAAGGCAGGTCGGGGCAAAACCTGAGAGACGACGGTTCATGAACAGCTCCATTGGCGAAGGGACGTTGGGCGGTTGGCGGTATTGGAAATGGACGGCACCGGGGGTGGGTGAAACGCTGTATATGGAAATATATAGCGAATCGCCAGCGAACGGAACTGCAAAGGTCGCGCGGCCTTGAGGGCAAATGGAGGTTTTGCGCAAAACGCCGCGACCGCAGTCGCGGCGTGCCGGGTTTAGCGGCCGGTCAGCTTGGCCAGGGCCTGGGCGGCCAGGGTGCGGGTCAGTTCCGCGGTCGGCAGTTCGACCCCGAGGCGCAATGCCTGGCCGGACCAGAGGCTGGCGAAGTCGGCGTCGTCCTTGGCGCGCAGCGGCATCAGCGCGCCACCGGCGAGGGGGAAGGCCGGCGCCAGGGGGCTGATCGGGCCGATGTCGCGCATCACCCGGTTGAGAATGCCCCGCGCCGGGCGCCCGGTGAACAGGTTGGTCAGGGCTGTTTCGCTCTCCTTGGCGGTACGCAGGGCCTTGTGGTGGGCGGCACTGACCTTGGCTTCCGGGGTGAACAGGTAGGCGGTGCCCAGTTGCACCGCCGAGGCCCCGAGGGCAAAGGCCGCGACTATGCCGCGGGCGTCGCCGATCCCGCCGGCGGCGATCACCGGCACCCGCACCGCATCGACGATCTGCGGCACCAGGGCCATGGTGCCGACCTGGCTGTTGAGGTCTTCGCTGAGGAAGATCGCCCGATGGCCGCCGGCCTCGTAGCCCATGGCGATGATCGCATCGCAGCCGTGCTGTTCCAGCCAGACGGCTTCATCGACAGTGCTGGCCGATGACAGGATCTTCGCCCCGGTGGCCTTGACCCGCGCGAGCAGGGCCGGCTCCGGCAGGCCGAAGTGGAAGCTGACGATTTCCGGGCGCAGTTCTTCCACCAGTTCGCAACTGACGGTGTCGAAGGGCGCGCGGCTGCTGACCGGGGTCGGCGCATCGAAATCGACGCCGAGCTCGCGGTAGTAGGGTTCCAGGGTATTTTTCCAGCGGGTTTCCCGTTCCGGGTCGGGTGTCGGGTTCTGGTGGCAGAAGAAATTCAGGTTCAGCGGCGCGCGGGTCGCCTGGCGGATGCTCTGGACATCCTGGCGGATCTGCTCGGCCGTCAGCATGGCGCAGGGCAGGGAACCCAGACCACCGGCCTGGGCGGCGGCGATCACCATGGCGGTAGTGGTCGCGCCGGCCATTGGCGCCTGGAGGATCGGCAGTTCGATGCCCAGCAGGTCGAGAATACGGGTGTCAGGCCATTGACTCATGTTGAATGATTCTCCGACGTCAAAAAAAGAAGGACGGCAACCCGGGGTTTGTATCAGGAGACAGGCGATCAAGGCCAGTCGACTTTGGCCGCTACCCGGGTTGCCAGTGATAACGCTATCGCGGACAAGCCTCGTTCCTACAGACAGGTCAGGGCGCGAGCGTCCTACGACGAAAAGAGCGTGGATTTTTTGCGCCCGGGCTGGGAAGGTGGCGACTTTGTAACCTGAAACTCAAGTTCACGGCCCGGCCATGGGCCTGGTGGGAGGCAGTGATGTTCAAGGGTATTTTGATCGAGAAAGACGACGCCGGTTATCGCGCGGCGCTGCGTGGTATTGGCGAAGAGCAGCTGCCCGAGGGCAACGTGACGGTGCGGGTGGCCTACAGCACCCTGAACTTCAAGGACGGCCTGGCCATCACCGGCAGCAGCCCGGTGGTGCGCAAGTTTCCCATGGTGCCGGGGATCGATCTGGCAGGCATTGTCGAGTCCAGCAGCCACCCGGACTATCAGCCCGGCGACTCGGTGCTGCTCAACGGTTGGGGCGTGGGTGAAGGGCATTGGGGCGGCTTGGCGCAGAAGGCACGGCTGGACGGCGACTGGCTGATTCCCTTGCCCCAGGCGTTCAGCGCGGCCGAGGCCATGGCCATCGGCACGGCGGGGTATACGGCGATGCTCAGTATCCTGGCGCTGGAGCGCCACGGCCTGACCCCGGACCAGGGCGAGGTGCTGGTCACCGGGGCCAATGGCGGGGTCGGCAGCTTTGCCATAGCCCTGTTGGCCCGGCTGGGTTATCGGGTGGTGGCGTCCACCGGGCGCATTGCCGAGCAGGACTACCTCAAGCGCCTGGGCGCCAGCGAGGTCATCGACCGCGCCAGCCTGTCCGCGCCGGGCAAGCCGTTAGCCAAGGAGCGTTGGGCGGCGGTGATCGACTCGGTGGGCAGCCATACCCTGGCCAATGCCTGCGCCAGCACCAAGGCCAACGGCACCGTGGCCGCCTGCGGGCTGGCCCAGGGCATGGACTTCCCGGCGTCGGTGGCGCCCTTCATCCTGCGGGGCGTGACCCTGGCCGGGATCAACAGCGTGACCCAGCCCAAGGCCCGGCGGATCGAGGCCTGGCAGCGCCTGACCCGCGATCTGGACCCGGCCCTGCTGCCGTTGATCAGCCATGAGATCGGCCTCAGTGAAGCCATCGCTGCCGCGTCGCGCCTGTTGGCCGGCGAGCTGCGCGGGCGCGTGGTGGTGGATGTGAATCGCTGATACCGTGCGCGCCGGTCACCCAGATAAACGCCAGACAGGAGTACCCAGCATGGATGTCAAACTGCGAGAGGTTCAGCCGTTCTGTGTCTCGGGCTTGCAGGTACGCACCTGCAATGCCGACGAGCAACAAGCGGACAGCGCGCGGATCGGGCCGATGTGGGAGCGGTTTTTTGTCGAAGGTTTGTTCGACAGCATCGGTCACCGGCAGTCGGATTCGTTCATCTATGGCGTGTACTCCAACTACGAGTCCGATGCCTCGGGGTACTTCGATGTCACCGCCGGCGTAGCGGTGGGCGAAGGCAACGCCGGTTATCCGTTGGTGCAGGTGCAGGGCGGCGAGTACCTGGCGTTCTCCGCCAAGGGGCCGATGCCCGACGTGGTGATCCAGACCTGGGGCCTGGTCTGGGCTTACTTCGAGGACAACCCGCAGGTCCGCCGGCGCTTCGCCACAGACTTCGAGGTGTACACCGGGCCGGAATCGGTGTCGGTGTACATCGGCATTCAGGCCTCGGACGAGTTCTCGCGTTCGAGCAACTGACGCTTGCGCTCCACGCCCCAGCGGTAGCCGGACAGGTTGCCGTCGCTGCGCACCACCCGGTGGCAAGGGATCGCCACCGCCAGGCTGTTGGCCCCACAGGCCTGGGCCACGGCGCGAAAGGATTTCGGCGCGCCGATACGCTGGGCGATCTCGGCGTAGCTGGCGGTGCTGCCCGGCGGAATCTCCTTGAGAGCCAGCCACACCCGCTCCTGGAACACCGTGCCTTGCAGGTCCAGCGGCAGGTCCAGGCCAATGGCCGGTGCTTCGATAAACCCCACCACCTTGGCCACCAGTTGCTCGAAACCCTGGTCGGCGCCGATCAGGTTGGCCCGCGGGAATTTGTCCTGCAGATCCTGCACCAGGGCATTGGGGTCGTCGCCCAGCAGGATCGCGCAGACCCCGCGGTTGCTCTGGGCGACCAGGATCGCGCCCAGGGAGCACTGGCCGACGGCGAAGCGGATATCGGCGTTCAGGCCGCCGGCGCGGTAGTCGCTGGGTTTCATGCCGAGCAACTGGTCGGCGGTTTCGTAGAAGCGGCTGTTGGAATTGAAGCCGGCGTCGTACAGCGCGTCGGTCACCGAGTGGCCGTGCTCCAGCTGGCGCCGCACCCGCCGCGAACGGTGGGCGCTGGCGTAGCCTTTCGGGGTCAGCCCGGTGGCGGCCTTGAACACCCGGTGAAAGTGGAAGCTGCTCATGCCGGCTTGCTCGGCCAGCTGTTTCAGGCTGGGCAGCGCTTCGGCCGACTCGATCTGCCGGCACGCGGCGGCTACCAGGCTGGCATGGTACGCGGCCACCTGGGTCTGGTCGCTGGCGCTGCGTTTGCTCGGCCGGTAACCAGCGGCTTCGGCTTGCTCCGCGGTGTCGAAGAATTCGACATTCTCCGGCCGTGGCAGGCGCGACAGGCTGCTGGGGCGGCAGTAGACCCCGGTGGTTTTTACCCCATAGACGAACTGGCCATCAGCGCTCGCATCACGGGCCAGGACGGCGAGCCAGCGTGGATCGCTGGCGGTGGTGGGCTTGGGCTGGACCATGGTCATGGGCTCTACTCGGTGGCGGATGTCGCTCAGATTAACCAAGGGCAGGGTGCCTGGCACTCTGAGTCTTGCGCTTGAATTCTCGCGGGATCAACCGGCCCGGCGAAAGGTCAGGTTGATGCGCCGTGGGCCCAGCAGCGGGTGCGTGCCTTCCTTGAGTGGCAGCACGCCGTGATAACGCAGACGGTCGACACCGCCCCAGACCACCACATCGCCATGCAGCAGCGGCACCCGCAACGGGCGGTCGCTGCGGCGCTCGCCACCCAGCTGAAACACCGCCGGCAAGCCCAGGGAAACGGAGACGATCGGTGCATCGTAATCGCGTTCGTCCTTGTCCTGGTGCAGGGACATGCGGGCGCCGGGCACATAGTGATTGATCAGGCAGGCGTCCGGTTCGAACCCGGCAAAGCCGGCCTGGGTCGCGGCGGCCCGGGCCAGTTCGCGCAACACCTCGGGCATCGCCGGCCAGGGCTGGCCGCTCTGCGGATCGATGGCGGTGTAACGGTAGCCGCTGCGGTCAGTGGTCCAGCCCAGCTGGCCACAACTGCTCAGGCCCACCGACATGGTGAAACCGCCCGGCGTGACCATCTGCCGGAACGGCGCGGCGCGTAGCACGCCACGCAGGGCCGGCAGCAGGCGCTCGACCCAGGGCAGGGCGAAGCCACGAAGCACAAAGGACTGCGGGCCGACCTGTTCGGTGCGCGGGGCCTGTTGCAGCTCGGGTTCGCCGAACAGCTCGCCGGTGAAATTACTGGGCATCGTGGAAGATCACTCCTAGCGTATGGCGGCGACCGCTGTGCAGGCGGCTGACGCCATGGCGCAACGTCACCCGGTAATGGCCGCGCACGCCGGCTACCGGACGATGATGCACGGCGAAGATCAGCGCATCACCCTGCTTCAGACCGATGACCTGCGGCCGTGACTGCATGCGCGGGCGCTGTTCGGTGATGACGAATTCACCGCCAGTGAAATCGATCCCGGGACGGGATAGGAGGATCGCGACCTGCAAGGGGAATACGTTGTCGCCATACAAGTCCTGGTGCAGGCAGTTGTAATCCTGTGGGCCATATTGCAGCAACAAGGGCGTCGGCCGCTGCTGACCGGCGGCGTGGCAGCGCTGGAGAAAATCTTCATGCCGGGGCGGATATTGCACGGGGATATTCATCAGCTGGTTCCAGCGATTGGCCAGCGGCGCCAGGCGCGGATAGAACTGGCCGCGCAATTCGGCGACCCGTTGCGGCAAGGGGTAGGCGAAATACTGGTATTCGCCGCGGCCGAAACCGTGCCTGGCCATGACCACCCGCGAACGAAACAACTCGCTGTGGGGATACAGACTGCCGAGCTCATGACATTGCTCGGCGCTGAGCAGGTTGCCGATCACCGCGCTGCCGTCCTGGTCGAGCTGCTGCTCGATCGAGGCCCAGTCCAGGCAGGCGAGACGTTGTTCGAGGGAGGGGGCGGACATGCTGGCGGTTCCCGGAGTAGAGGCTGAGGCCCGCCATTCTGGGAAGTGCGCGGGCCGCTCACACTCCGCTGCTTGCGCTCGAATTCGTCACAGGTTCTAGGAGCAGGGACTTACAGCGCCTTGCTCACGCTGACATCGCTGATGACGTCGTCGGTCTGGCCATGCAGGGCTTCCAGCGCGGCCTTGGCTTCTTCCTGAGTGCCGCTTTCCAGCTGGGCGAACTCGAAACGGCGCTCGCCGTTGAGTTTGTATTTGATGACGTACTTGGTCGTTTGGGCCACGGTGATACCTGTTGGTCGCGGGCTGGGGCGGGGTTCAGCGCAGTTTCGAGCTGGACCGGCGGATGATCTTGATCGAGTGGGTCAGGTTCGGCTTGCGGGTAACGCTGATGGGCCGGCGGTTGACGGTGTCGATGGTGATATTCCAGAAGCCGGTGCTCGGCGCGGTGATCTTGGCCGGGAACTTGTCGAACGCACCGCCATGATAGGTGTGACGTCCGCCGTTCTTGAAGCTTCGGAAGTTGGCGTCGTTCATCAGGCGGATGTTGCAGACCTGGGAGCATTCGATGACGACGATATCGTCTTCGTTGAGGTGCTCGCGCTGGTGGATAAATTTCATGGGCGCCTCCAGAAGGGCTTTTGCTACAAAATCAAAACGATGGCGCAGTTTATCAGGCCGCGGCAGGCGGCTTTGACAATTTAAAACAGTTATTTGCCGATTATTTAGGATAAATCTGACTGATCCGGAGAAAAATGCCATTTCTGCGGTCGGACGGTCTTTATTGGAGGAAATGTATGAAGTGGGGTGTGTTGATTCTGGCCTTGGCGATCAGTGGCTGTGCGACGGTCTCGGATATTAACCAGACATTGCCCACCCTGAACGTGATTTCAGGGAAAAAGCCGCAGGAGTACGCCAAGTGCGTCAGCGACAAACTGGCTGACAGCCGTGGCCAGTTGCAGGTCGAACCGCATAAGGACGGCATGCGCATTATCGTTCCGCAGAAAGTCTCGTCGGGCCCGACCGCGGTATTCGATATCGAGGAGCGTTCCGGCGGCAGCAGCATCAAGCTGCATGAAAGCATGTCCAATGTGCCCATGCGTCCGGGCGATATCCGCAAGGCGGCGGAGGACTGCATTTCCGGCTGATGGCCAAGCGATTTTTCAACAGCCCGCCCTGGCCCGGATTCCGTGGTGAGGGCGGGTTTTTTTGTGCCCGGTGGCAAGGCAGGCCCGGCTGGTTTCGCGTTGTAGCCAAAGGTCTATTGGCCTACTCTTTGTAGGCTTATATAAAATAAGCCTAAGAATATAACTAGAAAAATGGAGTTCGCCATGATCCCCGTGGATCGAATACTGCTGAGCAGCCTGATGCTGTTTTTTGTCGCCAATGCCCAGGCCGTGGATGGGCAGAAAGTCTTTACCCAGGGTGGAGCGCAGCCCGGTGCCACGGCGTGCCTGGCCTGTCATGGTGGCGATGGCCTGGGCCTGGCGGCCGCCGGGTTTCCGCGCCTGGCGGGATTGTCGGCGGGTTATCTGCGCAAGCAGCTGGAAGATTTTCGCAGCGGTGCGCGCAGCAACCCGGTCATGCAGCCACTGGCCAAGGCCCTGAGCGATGACGAGATAGACGCGGTCAGCCAGACCCTGGCGGCCATGCCGGCTGCGACGCCAGCGCCGATCAACCGCAGTTCCCTGGCTGAAGGCGTGGGGGCGAGGCTGGCCTTGCGCGGCGCCTGGGAGCGGCAGGTTCCGGAGTGCGTGACCTGTCATGGGCCGGGTGGCGTGGGCGTGGGAGACGCCTTTCCGCCGTTGGCCGGGCAACCCGCGGCGTACCTCGCCGGGCAATTGAATGCCTGGCGCGACGGCACGCGCCGCAACGACCCGAACGACCTGATGGGACACATCGCCAAGGCCCTGAGCCCCGAGGAAATCACGGCGGTGGCCGATTATTTCGCCAAGGTCGGCAGTCAGTTGGCCAAGGCCGATAACCAGGAGTCCAAGCCATGAAGCGTGATCTTCTATTGGGCTTTTCCCTCGCCTTGCTGACGGCCCAGGCTTATGGCGCTGCGGTTGCCATGGAGGACCAATCACAGTTGCGGGAACCGGTGGTGAACGCTGCCCATCCCGGGTATTTCCAGCCACCGGCGGAGAGCGAGCTACCGGACAATGCCTACGGCAAGATGGTCCGCGACGGTTATGCGCTGTTCGTCGATACCAAACGCCTGGCACCGAAGTTCGTCGGCAATGGGCTCAATTGCAGCAACTGCCACCTGGATCAGGGGCGGCTGGCCAACTCCGCGCCGCTGTGGGGCGCCTATCCGATGTACCCGGCGTATCGCAAGAAGAACAACAAGGTGAACACCTACGCCGAACGCTTGCAGGGCTGCTTCCAGTTCAGCATGAATGGCACGCCGCCGGCCGCCGACAGCTACGAGATCACCGCGTTGTCGGTGTATTCCTACTGGCTGGCGAGCAAGGCGCCGATCGCTGTCGAGTTGCCCGGGCGGGGTTACCCCGAGGTGCCGCAGCCGGCCCAGGGCTACGACCTGGCCCGTGGCGAGCAGGTATACCGGGCGCAATGCGCGGTCTGCCATGGTGATAACGGCCAGGGCCAGAAGGTCGGCGCGGACTATGTCATGCCGCCGCTCTGGGGCAAGGATTCCTATAACTGGGGCGCGGGCATGCACCGGATCAACACGGCCGCGTCCTTTATCAAATACAACATGCCCCTGGGCAAGGCCGGCAGTTTGAGCGACCAACAGGCCTGGGACGTGGCGGCGTTCGTCAACCGCCATGAACGACCGCAGGACCCGCGGCTGGTGGAGGGCTCCATCGAGAAGACCCGGCTCAAGTTCCACGCCAACGACGGGGTCAATCTGTATGGCCAGACGGTAGATGGCGTGCTGATTGGCCAGGGCATCCGATAAACTGTCGGCCATTGTCAAAGATGCCGTCGAAACCCAGGTTTCGGCGGCATCGTTTTTTGGGAGAAAGCATGAAGCGCGAAACAGTCCGGGAGAGGCATGCAGAGGGGCATATCTCTGCGACCCATGTGATTCAGAATCCGGCGAATTCCGGGGAATGGATCGTATTCTTCAAGAAAAGCGCGGGGCGCAGCTATTTTCTGGTGGATGACAACGATGAAGTCGAGTCATTCGACCGACTGGACGACCTGATCGAAACCATTCGCAACCTGGGCATCAAGTTTGCCGAGATTCATATGTAGGCCGTGCGCCTGCTACTTGCAGACCACCACCACGCTGCGGCTTTTGTAGTTGCCAACGTCCGCCCCCAGGGTCTTGTCGCTTTCCTTGAGCGACGGCGTGCCGTCGGTGCCAACGATCCGATAGCCGGTGCCGGCACAGGAGGCGTCGGCCTTTTCATAGCAGCTGGCCCAGGAGCTGGCTTCGCCGGAGCAATCGATGCTCAGGCCTTGCTCGCCGTTTTCCAGGTAGGTATCGGAAACGGTGGCGCATCCGCTCAGGGCCAGTACTGCAGTCAGTGCCAGAAGTTTGTGCATGGGTGTGGTCGTCGTCGAGAAGTTTGAGCCCCGGGGGAGGGCTGGACACCCTTGGCAAGCGTCTGGGACGAGATGCTATAGCGAACCGCCACTGCGGTATAGATCGGCATGAAAAAGCCCTGCGCGGGGCAGGGCTCTTCAGTGCAGAGGCCGTCTCAGGACTTGGGACTGCGACGTGCCGAGGCGTGGCCTGCGGAATCCTCGAACACCGATGCCACTTCGACCGCCATCGCCTCGCTGGCGAAAGGTCCGGCGACGTTCTCGCCCTGGGCGCTGACCAACCACCACTGGCCGTCTTTCAACTGCTTGATCTGGTAACCGTTTACGCTTTTTGTTGCCGACATCTATCTGCCTCGTTGGCGGGATTCAAGGGCGCCATGATAGCGGTAAACGAGTTCCTGTAAGAGTGCGGACAAGGGCGGGACGCAGAAAATTAAGGCTTTGCAGCCAGATGGCGGTTTACGGCGCGGGCTATCTGTACGATGCTGCAAGGCCATGTTTGCAAGCCTGTTCGAAACTATGTGCGGAGCGTGCAGAACAATGTGCGCAGCTATGTGCAGAACAAGGTGGGGAGCTATATGGGGAACTATCCGCGGCAATATTTCTCTTAGATGGCAGCGGTTAGCCACTGCGACCCATTGTAAGGCGCACGCGGCCTGATTAGACTGCGCCGAAATTCGTACGTACAGCCCTTTTAAGGACTCATATGATCAAGAAATGCTTGTTCCCAGCAGCCGGTTACGGTACTCGCTTCCTGCCAGCGACTAAAGCCATGCCCAAAGAAATGCTGCCGGTGGTGAACAAGCCACTGATCCAGTACGGCGTTGAAGAAGCACTGGATGCCGGTCTGAACGAAATCTCCATCGTCACCGGTCGCGGCAAGCGCGCCCTGGAAGACCACTTCGACATCAGCTACGAGCTGGAAAACCAGATCAAGGGCACCGACAAGGAAAAATACCTGGTCGGTATCCGCCGTCTGCTGGACGAGTGCTCGTTCTCCTACACCCGCCAGACCGAAATGAAAGGCCTGGGTCACGCGATCCTGACCGGTCGTCCGCTGATCGGTGACGAGCCGTTCGCCGTGGTGCTGGCGGACGACCTGTGCGTCAACCTCGAAGGTGACGGCGTGCTGAAGCAGATGGTCAAGCTGTACAAGCAGTACCGCTGCACCATCGTCGCGATCATGGAAGTCGACCCGCAAGAAACCAGCAAGTACGGGGTGATTGCCGGCGACCTGATCGGCGATGACCTGTACCGCGTACGCAACATGGTTGAGAAGCCGAAGCCGGAAGATGCGCCGTCGAACCTGGCGATCATCGGTCGCTACATCATGACCCCGGACATCTTCAAGCTGATCGAAGAAACCGAGCCGGGCAAGGGTGGCGAGATCCAGATCACCGACGCCCTGATGAAGCAGGCCCAGGACGGCTGCGTGATTGCCTACAAGTTCAAGGGCAAGCGTTTCGACTGCGGTGGCGCCGAAGGCTACATCGACGCGACCAACTTCTGCTTCGAGAACTTCTACAAGACTGGCAAGGCTTACTGATAGCCCGCTTGGTCCTTGTACTGAAAAGCCACCTTCGGGTGGCTTTTTCGTTTTATGCCCCTATGTAAATCCTCTAGCGCTGACCGGATACGCATCTGCGGTTATGCTGTCAGCCTGCCTGGGAGAGTGAAATGGCCTACGATTTTGATCTTTATGTAATTGGCGCCGGTTCCGGCGGTGTGCGTTCGGCGCGGTTCGCCGCGGGTTTTGGCGCGAAAGTCGCGGTCGCCGAAAGCCGCTATCTGGGCGGCACCTGTGTCAACGTCGGCTGCGTGCCGAAAAAACTGCTGGTGTACGGCGCCCACTTCGCCGAAGACTTCGAGCAGTCCGCAGGCTTCGGCTGGAGCCTGGGCGAAGCCGACTTCGACTGGGCCACGCTGATCGCCAACAAGGATCGCGAGATCAATCGCCTGAACGGCATCTATCGCAATCTGCTGCTCAACAGTGGCGTGACCCTGCACGAAGGCCACGCCAGGCTGATCGACCCGCACCAGGTGGAGGTCAATGGCCAGCGCTACACAGCCAGGCACATCCTGATCGCCACCGGCGGCTGGCCGCAGATCCCGGACATTCCGGGGCGCGAACACGCCATCAGCTCCAACGAGGCGTTTTTCCTCAAGGAACTGCCCAAGCGCATCCTGGTGGTGGGCGGCGGTTATATCGCGGTGGAGTTCGCCGGGATCTTCCACGGCCTGGGCGCGGATACCAAGCTGCTGTATCGCGGCGAGCTGTTCCTGCGTGGCTTCGATGGTGCGGTGCGCAAGCACTTGCAGGAAGAGCTGACCAAGCGTGGGCTCGACCTGCAGTTCAATGCCGATATCGAGCGCATCGAAAAGCAGGCCGACGGGAGCCTGAAGGTCACGCTCAAGGATGGTCGCGAGCTGGCTACCGATTGCGTGTTCTACGCCACCGGCCGGCGGCCGATGCTCGACAACCTGGGGCTGGAAAATACCGGGGTGAAGCTCGACAAGCGTGGCTTCATTGAGGTTGATGAGCAGTACCAGAGCGCCGAGCCGTCGATCCTGGCGATTGGCGATGTGATCGGGCGCGTGCAGTTGACGCCGGTGGCTCTGGCCGAAGGCATGGCTGTGGCGCGGCGTTTGTTCAAACCGGAACAGTATCGCCCGGTGGACTACAACATGATCCCGACCGCGGTGTTCAGCCTGCCGAATATCGGTACCGTCGGCCTGACCGAAGAGCAGGCGCGGGAAGCCGGGCACAAGGTGCAGATCTTCGAAAGCCGCTTCCGGCCGATGAAGCTGACCCTGACCGAGTGCCAGGAGCGCACGCTGATGAAGCTGGTGGTGGATGCCGAGACCGACAAGGTGCTGGGCTGTCATATGGTCGGCCCCGACGCCGGCGAGATCGTCCAGGGCCTGGCGATTGCCTTGAAGGCCGGCGCCACCAAGGGTGACTTCGACGAAACCATCGGGGTGCACCCGACGGCCGCCGAAGAGTTCGTCACCATGCGCACGCCGGTCGCCGGTTAAGCTTGCTCTGGCGGTTCCGGCCGCTGCTCTTCTGTTTCTGGCTGCGCCTCGGTCTTCGCTGCGGCAGCCAGTTGCAGGGCCTCCAGGCTGGCCTCGGCCTTGGCGACACGCAGTTCCAGTTGTCGATTGTCCTGCAACTGCTGCTCCAGGTTCTGCTTGAACTCATGACTTTCCAGCAAGGCGACGCGCAGGCGTTCCTGGAGGAGGGTGTGTTCGCTGTTCAGGCGGGTGGATTGCTCCAGCAACTGGCCAAGCTTGCTGTCGGTTTTCTGTGCCTGCTCCTGTGCCTGGCGCAACTCTTTCTGGGTGGCGCGTTGCTCGCTGGTCAGGCGTTCGTTGTCGCGGTGCAGTTGGGTGATCTCGTCCTGGCGCACCAATGCGCTTTGCTGGGCCTGGCGCAGTTCCTGTTGCGCTTGCTGCAGCTGGCCTTCATGGCGGCGCTGGTCCTGCTCGCGCTGCTCCTTGACCGCACTGCGGTAATGCTCGAGGGCGTCCCGGGCGTGCAGGTGCTTTTCTTCCAGTGAACGAATCTGCTCGTCCTTGTCTTTCAGGCGCAATTCGAAGTCGGCCAGGGCCTGGTTCAGTCCGGCATTGCGCGTCTGTTCGCTCTGCAGGGTGGAGCGGGTTTCCTGCAGCAGCGTGCTTTCGCTGGCCAGGGCTGCAGCCTGGGTCTGCAGTTGCTGCCGCAACTGGGCCTGTGCCTGCTCGGACGCGGCCTGCTGCGCCGCCAGTTCCTGGTTCATTTCCTCCACTTGCGCCTGGGCCTGCGCCACGGGCTCCTGAGCCTGTTCGCGCAGGCGCTGGGCCATGCGCTGGATCAGTTCCGTCAGTTCTTCTTCCAGGGCTTCCTGCGGCGCGGCGCGGCGGGCTTCGCTTTGCTCCAGCTCCTTCAGGTAGCGGTGAATGGTGGTTTTCGAGCCGGTATTGCCCATTTCGATGCGCACCGCATCGATGCTGGGGTGTTCGCCGCGAGCGAGGATTGCCGAACGGGCGATTTGCACCACCGCCTTGTTAACGCCGCCACGAGCCATGGGATCTCCTACGATTACGTACTTTTTTACGTGGTATGTATAAAGTGTAATTGTACAATAAAATCAAAGATAAATATTCGAATTATTGACATGGGATATACTGGTATTACCCCGTGTCATGACCAGAACGCCCTGTTGCAACCCGCCATTTCCGTACGCAAGACGAGTCGAGCAAGCCATGAGTGATCTGGATCGTTATCTGCACGCCGCGACCCGCGACAACACCCGACGCAGTTACCGGGCGGCCATCGAGCATTTCGAGGTCACCTGGGGCGGGTTTCTGCCGGCGACCAGCGACAGCGTGGCGCGTTATCTGGTGGCGTATGCGGGGGAGTTATCGATCAACACCCTGAAGTTGCGGCTCTCGGCCCTGGCGCAGTGGCACAACAGCCAGGGTTTCGTCGACCCGACCAAGGCCCCGGTGGTGCGCCAGGTGTTCAAGGGCATTCGCGCGCTGCACCCGGCGCAGGAGAAACAGGCCGAGCCTTTGCAGTTGCAGCATCTGGAGCAGGTAATCGCCTGGCTGGAGCAGGAAGCCACCCAGGCCCGGCTCGATGACAACCAGCCGGCGCTGCTGCGGGCGCGGCGTGACAGCGCGCTGATTCTCCTGGGGTTCTGGCGTGGCTTTCGCAGCGACGAGTTGTGCCGGCTACGGGTCGAGCATGTGCAGGCGGTGGCGGGTTCCGGCATCAGCCTGTATCTGCCCCGCAGCAAGAGCGACCGCGACAACCTCGGCAAGACCTGGCACACCCCGGCGTTGCGCCGGCTGTGCCCGGTCCAGGCCTATATCGAGTGGATCAACGTCGCCGCCCTGGTGCGTGGCCCGGTGTTTCGTGGCATCGACCGCTGGGGCCATCTGGGCGAGGAGGGGCTGCACGCCAACAGTGTGATTCCGTTATTGCGCCAGGCACTGGAGCGCGCCGGGGTCGCCGCCGAGCAATACACCAGCCACTCCCTGCGCCGCGGTTTTGCCACCTGGGCCCATCGCAGCGGTTGGGACCTCAAGTCGCTGATGAGCTATGTCGGCTGGAAGGACATCAAGTCGGCCATGCGTTACGTCGAGGCCAGCCCGTTTCTCGGCATGGCCCTGACCCAGGAAAAGCCGGTCGGCGAGTAAATACGCATTTCTTCTATTAATACTGCGCGCTAATAGCCAAACCTAATCAGCAGCATCAGCTTTGCCAATGAGCCTTGGCTGGGAGCATTGGTTAGGATTCTCCCCATCAAGTTTTCAACCCAAGTTTTTACCCACTGATGGAGAATCACCGATGCCTATCATCAACAGCCAAGTCAAACCGTTCAAAGCAACCGCCTTCAAGAATGGCGAGTTCATCGAAGTGTCGGACGCCACCCTGAAAGGCAAATGGTCCGTCGTGTTCTTCTACCCGGCTGACTTCACCTTCGTTTGCCCAACCGAGCTGGAAGACCTGGCAGACAACTACGCCGAATTCCAGAAACTGGGCGTGGAAATCTACAGCGTTTCGACCGACACCCACTTCGCTCACGCTGCCTGGCACAACACTTCGCCAGCCATCGGCAAGATCCGCTACACCATGATCGGCGACCCGACCCTGGCTATCTCCCGCAACTTCGACGTGCTGATCGAAGAAGCCGGTCTGGCTGACCGTGGCACCTTCGTGATCAACCCTGAAGGCCAGATCAAGATCGTTGAAATCAACGACGGCGGTGTTGGTCGTGACGCTTCCGAGCTGCTGCGCAAGATCAAGGCCGCTCAATACGTCGCTGCCCACCCAGGCGAAGTCTGCCCAGCCAAGTGGAAAGAAGGCGAGGCTACCCTGGCTCCTTCCCTGGACCTGGTCGGCAAGATCTAAGCCTGTGACTCGCTACAGCAGGGCGGACCGCCGCACCTAAGTCAGCTGCACCGCCCTCAAGAACGCCCGGGCGAGATTCGCTCGGGCGTTTTTTTTCGATCTGAATAAAAGGAAATCGCCCGTATGTTGGACGCCAATCTTAAAGCCCAGTTGAAGTCATACCTGGAACGGGTCACCCAGCCGATCGAGATCGTTGCCTCTCTCGACGACGGTGCGAAATCCCAGGAAATGCTCGAATTGCTGAAAGACGTTGCCAGTCTTTCCAGCCAGATTACCTTGCTCGACAACGGTAGCGATGGGCGTAAACCATCGTTCTCGATCAATCGCCCGGGAAGCGACATCAGCCTGCGTTTCGCCGGTATCCCCATGGGCCACGAATTCACTTCCCTGGTGCTGGCCTTGCTGCAAGTCGGCGGCCACCCCTCGAAAGCCAGTGTCGAAGTGATCGAACAGATCCGCGCCCTCAAAGGCGAGTTCAACTTCGAGACTTACTTCTCGCTGTCCTGCCAGAACTGCCCGGACGTGGTCCAGGCGCTGAACCTGATGGCGGTGCTGAACCCGAACATCCGCCACGTCGCCATCGACGGCGCGCTGTTCCAGGACGAAGTCAACGATCGCAAGATCATGGCGGTCCCCAGTGTCTACCTCAATGGCGTGAACTTCGGCCAGGGCCGCATGGGCCTGGAAGAGATCCTCGGCAAGCTCGACACCGGGGCCATCGAGAAACAGGCGGAAAAAATCAGTGCCAAGGACGCCTTCGACGTCCTGGTGATCGGCGGTGGCCCGGCCGGTGCGTCGGCGGCGATCTACGCGGCCCGCAAAGGCATCCGTACCGGTGTCGCGGCCGAGCGTTTCGGCGGCCAGGTGCTGGACACCATGGCCATCGAGAACTTTGTCTCGGTCCAGGAAACCGAAGGGCCGAAACTGGCCAGCGCCCTGGAAGAGCACGTTCGCCAGTACGACGTCGACATCATGAACCTGCAGCGTGCCAGTGCGCTGGTGCCGGCCAAGGAAGTCGGCGGCCTGCATGAAGTGCGTTTCGAAAGCGGCGCGAGCCTCAAGGCCAAGTCGCTGATCCTGGCCACCGGTGCCCGCTGGCGCGAGATGGGTGTGCCCGGCGAGCAGGAATACAAGGCCAAGGGCGTGTGCTTCTGCCCGCACTGCGACGGTCCGCTGTTCAAGGGCAAGCGCGTGGCGGTGATCGGTGGCGGTAACTCGGGCGTCGAAGCGGCCATCGACCTGGCGGGTATCGTCAGCCACGTGACCCTGCTGGAGTTCGACAGCAAGTTGCGCGCCGATGCCGTGCTGCAACGCAAGCTGTACAGCCTGGCGAACGTCAACGTGATCACCAGTGCGCTGACCAGCGAAGTCAAGGGTGACGGCCAGAAGGTCACCGGCCTGGTGTACAAGGACCGCGATTCGGGCGAGTTCAACACCGTCGACCTGGAAGGTATCTTCGTGCAGATCGGTCTGCTGCCGAACACCGACTGGCTCAAGGGCACCGTCGAGCTGTCGCCTCGTGGCGAAATCATTGTCGATGCCCGTGGCGAGACTTCGCTGCCCGGCGTGTTTGCCGCCGGTGACGTGACCACCGTGCCGTACAAGCAGATCGTGATCGCGGTAGGCGAGGGCGCCAAGGCCTCGCTGAGCGCCTTCGACCACCTGATCCGCACCTCCGCGCCGGCCTGAGCCGACCGCGGAAAAAACAAAACCCCATGAGCCTTGGCTCATGGGGTTTTTTGTTGGTGGCTTCTGTAGGAGCGAAGCTTGCTCGCGATCAAGGATGACGCGCTGGATCAGCCAAGTCGCTGCCTACCGTGGGCGCGTCCCGCTCCCGCAGGAAGCGCAAGTTACAGCGGTGCCGGCTGGATGATTTCAACCCAGTAGCCGTCCGGGTCCTTGATAAAGGCCAGGCTCTTCATGCGGCCGTCGTTCAGGCGCTTCTGGAAATCGCAGCCCAGGGCTTCGAAGCGCTCGCAGGCGGCGACGATATCCGGCACCGAAATGCAGATATGGCCAAAGCCGCGCGGGTCGGTGTTGCCGTTGTGATAGGCGAAGTCCGCATCGTTCTCGGTGCCGTGGTTGTGGGTCAGCTCGAGGATGCCGGGGATCGACTTCATCCACTCGGTACGGGCCGCGGCGTCGGCCGGGATCTGCGCCTTGTCCACCAGGGCGAGGAAGTACAGGCTGAATTCGGCTTCGGGGAAGTCGCGTTTTTCCACCAGCGAGAAACCCAGGACCCGGGTGTAGAAGTCCAGGGACCTGGTGATGTCCTTGACCCGCAGCATGGTGTGGTTGAACACGAAGTTGGCGGTGGCGGTGTCAGGCTGGGCGGTTACGCCGGGGAAAGTATTGAGTTCGTGCAGGCTCATGGGCCCTCCGGAAAAGAAGTGGGCAAGAATACTCATGCTAATGAGCCCCTTGGCTTGCAGGGCTTCGGGCGTCCTTGCGGTCGGCCAATAATACGCAAGAGCGGCAGGGCGCACCAAACACAAAGCTACGAATCTGTTGCTCGATACTCGTGCCAGCCTCAGACTTCAAGGCTCGTCCCTTACGTGTTCATGACCATGCGCTTATCGTTCAAAACCCTGTGTCTGCTTGCACCCTGGCTTCTGGTTCCGGCCCTGGCCGAGGCGGCGGACCCGGTGATCACCTGGCCCAGCGGCTGGCAGATCGAAGAGTTGCCACAGGCGCAAGAACAACCGGCCAAGGTATTCCGCCAGCGCGCGGTGAAGAACGATGCCGGCGGCACGCCGCTGATGGTCATGGAGTTGACCATGACTCAAGTTGAAAGCGGACATCAGGTCAATCTGCAGGCGGTCTTGCTGGAAATGCGCAAGTCGGTGCAGAAGGACTTCGGGCGCGGCGGTTATCAAAGTGTATGCACGCGTATTCATGACACGACATTGAGTCGTCTGGTGGCGCTGGAAACCACTTGCACCATTACCGAAAACGGCCGTCATGTGTTGTCGCAAACACTGGTGGCGGCTGTCGATGGCGATAAGGCCTATGTATTGTCTTATGCCGGACAGGCTGCGATTTATGCCGAAAGCCAAGAGGAAATCCGAGGGGTGCGAAGTAGCCTGAAACTTTAGTGGAGGGGGGCGATTGTCCTACGTCGATCGGCGTGGTTCGCGCCTTTGAACTAAGTACAAAGTTGTAGGATCAAGCAGGGGGATTGGTAGGCAGGTGCAGTTCCGACTGGGTGTTTATGGCCGCTCAGGCAATCTAGGGGTTGCAACTTATTCGATTTCGAAACAAAGAGCCTTGGCTTAAAGGTAAAGACCCTGCATTGGCAGGGTCTTTTATATACATCGGTTGCTTAACCGCGCAGCCAGGAATCTACAGTGGCGGCGCCGTACTGTTCTTTCCAGGCTTTAAGGCCACGGTGATTGCCGCCCTTGGTTTCGATCAACTCGCCGGTGTGCGGGTTCTGGTAAACCTTGACCACGCGTGCACGACGGGTTTTCGGCGCGCCCGAGAGCGGCAGAGCGGATTTGCCCGGATTAGGATCGAGAATGGCGATAATGTCGCGCAGGCTTTTGCCGTAGGTCTTCATCAGGCCCTGGAGCTTTTCTTCGAACTCGATTTCTTTCTTGAGTCCGGCGTCGTTCTTCAGGGATTCCAGCTGGGCGAGCTGTTCTTGAAGGGCCTTTTCTGCTGCACGAAATTCAGCGAGTCTGGACAATATCTTTACTCCAATAGTGTATTTGGCTGATACCAACCGCAAACAAAGCTATAAGCCAAGAGCCTTAGAACGACTCGATTATAATGGCCCACCTGTGAATCTTGTACAGGCTTGAAAAATTGTAGTAGTTAATCTGGCGCAAGTAAATCATGTCGTTGTTGATGCACGCAATTTGTCATTTTCTGATTCAAATTGGTGCGCGAAACAATTACCGAGTTCAATAAATCTTCATGAAAAATGGCTATTTAGTGGCGCGCCAGTGCTTGTAGGAATTCTTCCCCGGGCATTGGCCTGCCGAATAAGTAGCCCTGCAGGAAGTCGACGCCATGGGCGGCCAGATAGTCCTGTTGTTCCACTGTTTCCACGCCCTCGGCGACTATCCCCAGTTCGAGCTTGCCCGAGAGTTCGATGATGCTGTCGAGTATGTGCCGGGACAGGGCATCGACTCCAATCATGGCCACGAAGCTCTGGTCGATCTTCAGGTAATCGACATTGAACTTGCGCAAGTAACCCAGGCTTGAATGGCCGGTACCGAAGTCGTCGATGGCGATCATTACCCCCAACTTGTGCAGTTCCTCGAACAGGCTGTGGGTGATCGCGGTCGGTTCTATCAGTTCGCGTTCGGTCAGTTCCAGGACCAGTCTTACCTTGCCTGGCGGGAACATGCCGAGAAACTGCCGGCAGTCCTCCAGCAACTCCAGGTCCTGGCAATGGCTGGCGGTGATATTGATACCGATATGAAAGTCGTCGATGAAGGCCGGGGCGTGGGGCGCCAGCAGCAGGGCGGTCTGCTGCATCAGCGAACGGGTCATGGGCACGATCAGGCCGGAGTGCTCGGCGAAGGGAATGAACAGGTCCGGACGCACCAGGCCTTCCCGGGGATGTTTCCAGCGCATCAGCACTTCGATGCCGGCCCACTGTTTCGTGTCGCCGCGCACCACGGGCTGGAAGTACGGGATGAACTCCGCCGCTTCCAGGGCGCGCTGCAGTTCATGGCTGGGCGACGACGAGCGTTTTTGCAGCCAGTGGCCAAGGGCCGCCGCCAGCACCCCGAAGAAGATCAACAGGCTGAACAGGGCAGGGTACTGGGACTTCATGTAGAGCCAGATATCGCCCTCGGGAAACCCCGCATTGACGCTGTAGGGGTAGCGCGAAGAGGCCATCTGATAAGGGGTGACTGGGGGCGGCGGAGCGATGGATTCATGGACCTGGCCATCGTCGGCCAGCCAGTAGGGGCCGACTTGCAGTTGCAGTTCGGCAAAGCGGCTGATCAGGCGCAAGGCGTTGCTCAGGTGATAGCCGTCGATGGTGGCCAGGACCGCGCGTTCACCCTCTTGCAGGCGATAGACCAGTAGCGCGGTATTGGGCGTGACCTGATTGCCGTCCATCAACCACAGCTTACCGTCGACATAGTCCGCCGGGTCCAGTAGGAACGAGGATTGGCCGAGCAGCGAGCTGCAGTAATTGTCATTGCGCCACACCAGATTGGTCGAGCGCACGAACGGGCGGCGGGTCACCTGTTCGCGCAGGGCCAGTTGCCGGAAGTCGTCGCAGGGCTGGCCGACTTGCGCCATCAGTGCCCGGGCGGCGAGGTCGGCGTTATCGAGCATCAGGTCGAACTGGCGGATCGCTTCCTCGGCAGTCTGCTGGCTGCTGTGAGTCAGCGCGCGCTCGGCCTGCATATAAAGGATCGCCACGCCCAGCACCACCGGCAGCAAGCCGATCAGCAGGGTTCGCAGGTTGCGGGTGGAGCGTTTCAACGGGCCTTTGGCGGTCAATGGCATGGAGGAAAAACCTGTGGCGAAGTGGGGGCCAGAGAACGCTCAAAAGCCGCTGGGCGGTATGGCGGCAGGTCCGGCGGCATCCGGTCCATGGGCATGATAGACGGCGCCTCCGGGTTGCGCTCAGTCACCGCGATACAGACTCCGTGCCTGCTCGATAAAGGCCAGGGTCGCTGGTGACGCTTGCCGCCGGTCCAGCACCGCCAGCCCTACCTGGCGCCGGGCGGGAGGTGACAGCGGCTTGATCTGATAGCGCGGGTCGCTGGCCTCGGGCAGCGACAATTGTGCGACCAGGGTCAGGGCCTCGCCGCGGGCCACGGTCTCCAGGGTGCTGAGCAGTTGCGAGCTGCGATAGCGGATGTTGGGGCTGAGCCTGGCCGCGAGGAACAGCCGGGAAACCAGCTCGGCGGAACCGGCCTCGGTGAGGATGAACGGGTCGTCGCACAGCTCGGCGAGACTCACCGAGTCCTTGCTGGCCAGCCCATGCTGGCTGGGGATCAGCGCCACCATCTGGTCTTCCACCAGGGCGAAGCAGTCGAAGCGTTCCTGGGGCAGTACCACGAAGCCGATATCGATGCGCCGCTCCTCCAGCCATTGCAGTACCTGGCGGTCGGGCCCCTCGTCGATGTGCACCTCGATACCGGGATGGGCCTGGCGGTAACGCTGGAGGATCGCCGGCAGCAGTTTCATTGATGAGGTCGGGCCGAACGAGCCGATGCGCAAGGTGCCGCGTTTCATGCCGCGGGCATCGGCGGCTTCCTGTTCCATGGTGGCGGCCAGGCCGAGGATGGCACGGGCCCGCAGCAACAATTGCTGGCCGATATCAGTGAGCTCCACCAGCGATTGATGCCGGCGGATCAGCTCGACCCCCAACTCCTGCTCCAGGGACTTGAGCGCGTGGGACACCGCGGACTGGCTGATACCCAGCCGGCTGGCGGCGCTGGTGAAACCGCGCAGCTCGGCCACCAGGGAGAAGATCTGCAGTTGGCTCAGGGTCATGAGTAAAAGCTCATTTTACGATGATCAGGCATTAGTCGAAGAATACCCGAACCTTCCTTTATCCGCGCCTCGGGGTCTTATGAAAACTGTCGATCAAACCTGTGCCGGGCCTTCCGATTGGCCGGTGTATTGCAAACTGGCGGCGGTCACCATGATCTGGGGCGGCACCTTCGTCGCCGGACGCCTGTTGGCCGGCACCCTGGAGCCTTTGCTGGCCGCCAGCCTGCGCTTTCTCCTGGCCAGCCTGGCCTTGCTGTTGTTCATGGCGATCGCCCGGATTGCCCTGGTGCGCCCGAGCCTGGCGCAGTTCGCCCAGCTGGCGCTGCTGGGGTTTTTCGGGATCTTCTTCTACAACCTGTGTTTCTTCGAGGGCCTACAGTCGATCAATGCCTCGCGTGCCTCGTTGATCGTCGCCCTCAATCCGGCAGTGATCGCCCTGGCGTCCTGGGCGCTGTTCAAGGAGCGCTTGAGTGGCGCCAAGCTGTTCGGCATTGCCTTGTGCCTGGGTGGAGCGGGGGTGGTGATCCTCAGCCGCGATCCGGGGGCCTTGTCCAGCGGGCCGGGCAGTTGGCGCGGGGACCTGCTGATTTTCGGCTGCGTGCTGGGCTGGGGCGTCTATTCGTTGTTTTCGCGCACCCTGAACCAGACCCTGGGCCCGTTGCAGACCGTGACCTATTCGATCCTGCTGGGCACGGCAATGCTCTGCAGCACCGCGGCCCTGCGCGGCGAGGTACGGCTCGAAGCGCTGGTGAGCCTGACCCTGGAGCAGGGCCTGAGCCTGCTGTACCTCGGCGTGCTGGGTTCGGCCCTGGCTTACATCTGGTATTACGACGGCCTGCGCAAGATCGGTGCGACCCGCTCGGGGGTGTTTATCGCGCTCAATCCGCTGACCGCGGTGATCCTAGGCGCGCTGCTGCTGGAGGAACGCCTGAGCCTGGCCATGTGCCTGGGCGGCGGGTTGATCCTGTGGGGCATTTACCAGTGCAACAAACCCCTTGCGGGCCTGGAAAAAAAGCGGATTTTATAGAGAGTGCGGACAAACAGTTTTACGCTGTGTAGAATCTGGTTACGCATACAATAATAAAGTCTTCTGGCAGCAGAAGCCTCGCCCCCCAGCCGGTAAGACAAGGGTCGACATGAAGATTCTCGGGTTTCAACTGATTTACGGTGATTTCCTCGCGCGCAGCGTGCGGGGCATCTCTTGCGCGCCACCTGCCTTCCTCAGCATTGCCAGCCACTGACGATCCGTTAATTCCAAAAGCAATGATGAGGCGCCAAACCATGGCAGATATCTTCGAAAACCCGATGGGCCTGATGGGCTTTGAATTCATCGAATTCGCATCGCCGACCCCCAATACCCTCGAGCCGATCTTCGAGATCATGGGTTTCAGCAAAGTCGCGACCCACCGCTCCAAAGACGTGCACCTGTATCGCCAGGGCGCGATCAACCTGATCCTCAACAACGAGCCCCACAGCGTCGCTTCGTACTTCGCCGCCGAGCACGGTCCGTCGGTGTGCGGCATGGCGTTCCGCGTCAAGGATTCGCAAAAGGCCTACAAGCGTGCCCTGGAACTCGGCGCCCAGCCGATCCACATCGAAACCGGTCCGATGGAACTGAACCTGCCGGCGATCAAAGGCATCGGCGGCGCGCCGCTGTACCTGATCGACCGCTTCGGCGAAGGCAGCTCGATCTATGACATCGACTTCGTGTTCCTGGAAGGCGTCGACCGTCATCCAAAAGGCGCCGGCCTGAAGATCATCGACCACCTGACCCACAACGTGTACCGCGGGCGCATGGCTTACTGGGCCGGCTTCTACGAGAAGCTGTTCAACTTCCGCGAGATCCGTTACTTCGACATCAAGGGCGAATACACCGGCCTGACCTCCAAGGCCATGACCGCGCCCGATGGCATGATCCGCATCCCGCTGAACGAAGAGTCGTCCAAGGGCGCGGGGCAGATCGAAGAGTTCCTGATGCAGTTCAACGGCGAGGGCATCCAGCACGTGGCCTTCCTCACCGACGACCTGATCAAGACCTGGGATCAGTTGAAGAAGATCGGCATGCGCTTCATGACCGCGCCACCGGATACCTACTACGAAATGCTCGAAGGCCGCCTGCCGAACCACGGCGAGCCGGTGAGCGAGCTGCAGTCGCGGGGCATCCTGCTGGACGGCTCCTCGGAAGAGGGCGACAAGCGCCTGCTGCTGCAGATCTTCTCGGAAACCCTGATGGGCCCGGTGTTCTTCGAATTCATCCAGCGTAAAGGCGACGATGGTTTCGGCGAAGGCAACTTCAAGGCGCTGTTCGAATCGATCGAGCGCGACCAGGTCCGTCGTGGCGTGCTGTCCACCGACTAAGTCGCGGCCTGCCTGACAATCGAGCCCGGTCGGGGCATTCTCGACCGGGCTTTTTCTTGCCTGTCGGTTGGCGATTGTGAATGTGTTAATGTTCGGTCTTTGTGACGCTCCGCGTCGCCATCCAGCCCTGTGAACGACCCGCACATGACCAACCCAAGACCTTCCCTGACATTGACCCTGCTCCAGGCCCGCGAAGCGGCCATGGCGTTTTTTCGCCCATCCCTCAACCAGCACGACCTGACCGAGCAGCAGTGGCGGGTGATCCGCATCCTGCGCCAGAACGGCGAACTGGAAAGTCATCAACTGGCGAAAATGGCTTGCATCCTGCCTCCGAGCATGACCGGTGTGCTGACCCGCCTGGAGCGCGACGAATATGTCAGCCGGCGCAAATCCCCCGAGGACCAGCGCCGCCTGTTCATCACCCTGACGGAAAAGGGCGAGGCCTGTTTCGAGTCCATGAGCGGCGACATGGAAATCAACTACCAGCGCATCCAACAGCAGTTCGGCGAGGAGAAGATGCAGGCCTTGCTGGCCCTGCTCAACGAACTGAAGCAGATCAAACCCTGACCCATCTTCCGTAGGAGCGAGGCTTGCCCGCGATGCCGACAACTCGGAGCAACAGGTGATCCGCGTCGCATTCATCGCGAGCAAGCTTCGCTCCTACAACAGCAACAGCAACAGCAACAGCAACAGCCGCATCAGCTTCTGCGCTGGCGCATCAAGTGCTTGAACCCCTCGTACACCAGCACCAGCACCGCCAGCCAGATCGGCAGGTAGGTCAGCCATTCCCCGGCCTTGATGCTTTCCCCCAGCAGCAGGGCCACGGCCAGCAGCAACACCGGTTCGACATAGCTCAACAAGCCGAACAGGCTGAAGGGCAGCAGACGGCTGGCGATGATATAGGCCACCAGCGCCGAAGCACTGATCAACCCCAGCAACGGAATCAGCAGGTACAGCCAGGGGTGTTGATCGACCACGGCAAAACCCTGCTCGCCGCCTTGCACGAACCACAGCGCGATCGGCAACAGCAGGGCCATATCGAGCCACAGGCCGCCCAGGTTGTCGGCGGCCAGGCGTTTACGCAGCACGAAATAGACGGGATAACCGATGGCCACCACGAGCGTCGCCCAGGAAAAACTGCCCACCTGATACAACTCGTTGAGCACCCCCAGGGTCGCCAGGCCGGCGGCGATCTTTTGCAGCCGCGACAGCTGTTCGCCGTAGACGATGCGCCCGGTCAGGACCATGGTCAGCGGCAGCAAAAAATACCCCAGCGACACGTCCAGGCTGTAGCCATTCAACGGTGCCCACATGAACAGCCACAGCTGCACCCCGAGCAGCGCCGCGGACAGCGGCAGCGCCAGCAGCAGAAGCGGTTGGCCCAGCAGTCTCTTGAGGATGGCGCCGACATGCCGCCATTCGCCGCTCACCAGCATGAATACCGTCATGCATGGGGCGGTAAGCAGCATGCGCCAGCCGAAAATCTCCACCCCGGTCAGCGGGGCCAGCAAGGAGGTGTAGAAATACATGACGGCAAACAGCACCGACGCCAAGACCGATAGAGCAATACCTTTAGACAAGCTGTCCTCGTGTGACCTGAACCAGGCAAATGGGATGGAGGGAAAAACTGCGGGGAATATAGAGGGTTTGGCGCGAGACGTTTACTCGGATTTATCGCAAGTTACGGGAAAATATCCCGTTTGCCGCCACTGACCGGCAGCGCGGCAGCAGGTGGCCCGCGGAAGGGGCCACCGCTGTGGGGGAGGTCAGCGTGGCGTGCGTCCGGAGACGAAGTGGCTGACGTCGTTGAAGCCCGGGGTCGAGGCATGCCCCGGAGTGACCAGCGAATCGATGAAGGCTTCATCCTCGGCGCTGATCTTCACGTCCAGCGCCTTGGTGTAGGCGTCCCACTGTTCCTCGGTGCGCGGGCCGACGATTGCTGAGCTGACCGCGGCATTGTTCAGCACCCAGGCGATGGCGAACTCGACCATGCCGACCCCACGGCCCTGGGTGTACTGCTGGATCTGCTGGGCGATGCGCAGCGACTCGACGCGCCATTCGGTTTCCAGGATGCGTTTGTCCTGGCGCCCGGCGCGGCTGTTGCTGTCGGGGGCGACATCCGGCGCGTACTTGCCGCTGAGCACGCCACGGGCCAGCGGGCTGTAGGGCACCACGCCGAGCCCGTAGGCCTGGGCCGCGGTGATCTGTTCGGTCTCGGCCTGGCGGTTGACGATGTTGTACAGCGGTTGGCTGATCACCGGTCGGTCGACGCCGAGCCGGTCGGCGACGCGGATCACCTCGGCGATGCGCCAGCCGCGGTAGTTGGACAGGCCCCAGTAGCGGATCTTGCCCTGGCGCAGGAGGTCGCCGATGGCCGACACCGTGACTTCCAGCGGCGTGTTGTGGTCTTCGCGGTGCAGGTAGTAGATGTCGATGTAATCGGTGCCCAGGCGGGTCAGGCTGGCGTCGATGCCATTGAACATGTGCTTGCGGCTCAGGCCGCTGCGGTTGGGCACGCCATCGACGGGGCCGAAGCCGACCTTGGTCGCCAGCACCCATTGGTCACGCTGGCTGGCGATGGCTTCGCCGACGATCTCTTCGGAGCGGCCGCTGGTGTAGACGTCGGCGGTGTCGATGAAATTGATGCCCTGGTCCCAGGCCTTGTCGATGATGCGCAGGGAGTCCTCAGTACTGGTCTGTTCGCCGAACATCATGGTGCCGAGGGTCAGGGGGGACACGTGCAGCCCGGAATGGCCGAGGATGCGATAGCTCATGTACGAAATCCTTGTGCGTGAGGTAAGGCCGGCGCGACAACGGCCAGCGACCGGTCATGGGACGCCCATCAAATACCAGAACGGGCGTAGGGGGCAATCTGAATTATCCGGCCAGCAACTGGCAGCGGGCCTGCAAAAAGCGTTGCAGTACCTTCACCCGTTCCGAGACCTGCAAACGGTGCGGGCACAGCAGGTTGAGCGGCACGCTTTCGCCTTGCCAGTCGCCGAGCAGGGGTACCAGGCGCCCGGCGCGGATATCGCTGGCCACATCCAGCCAGGCCTTGTAGGCGATGCCATGGCCGGCCAGGGCCCAGCGCCGCGCCACTTCGCCGTCGTCGCTGAGGTAGTCGCCGCGCACCTGGACCTCCTGCACCTCGCCGTCGCGGCTGAAATGCCAGCTGTTGTAGGGGCGACCATTGCGCAGATAGATCAGAGCACTGTGCTCGCCCAGTTCGGCGGGCGTCTGCGGGGTGCCGTGGCGCGCCAGGTAATCGGGGCTGGCACAAGCCAGCCGGTGATGCCGCGGCAGGATCGGCAGCGCCACCAGGCTGGAATCGCTGGGCACGCCGAAGCGCAGGGCGATGTCGACGGTTTCGCGGAACAGGTCGCTGTGCCGGTCGTTGAGCAACAGTTGCAGGCGGATATGCGGGTGTTCGCGCTTGAAGTCGTCCAGCCAGGGCAGCAGCAGGTTGCGCCCGAAGTCCGACGGCGCCGCCAGTTGCAGCACGCCGCTGAGGCCCTGGCTCTGTTGCTTCAGCGCCTGTTCGCCCTCCGCCAGGGCCGCCAGCGCCACGCGCACGCTGTCCAGGTAGCGCCGGCCTTCTTCGGTAAGGCGCATGCTGCGGGTCGAACGCGCCAGCAAACGCATGCCCAGGCGGGTTTCCAGGCGCTTGAGGGCGATGCTGGCGGCGGCGGGGGTCAATTCCAGGCTGCGGGCGGCGGCGGAAATGCTGCCGGAATCGGCGGTACGGACGAAGACCTCAAGGTCGAGAATCGAGCTCATTGCTAAAAATCCTTTAAAGATCCTTGCGTTTTACCGGGATTTTTCCTCGATTATCAAGCTGAGAATATGCAGTCACTTCCATCGCACCAGGGTGACCCCATGAAAACGCTCAGTACGTTCTTGCCGGATCGCTCCGCCGTCATCGGTGGTGGAGGTGTGTCATGACCTGGCACTTCGACCATCTGGCCTTCAACACCGCCGAGGGCGATGCCTTGCAGCAGGCATTCCAGGCCCTGCTCGGGCTGCAGGCTGGACGGCGCCCGCCGTTTCCCTTTCCCGGACGCTGGCTGTACCAGGACGGGCAGGCGCTGGTGCACGTGATCGAGCAACCGACTTTCGCCGAGACCGCGCTTAGCCATATCGCCTTCAGGACCGAGGAGGATGCCGCGCAGGTATTGCAGCGGGTCCAGGCCAGCGGCCTGCCGCATCAGGTGGCGCAAGTACCGCAGGACGGCACCTGGCAGATTTTCGTGCGGATACCGGGTGGCCTGGTACTGGAACTGGACGCACCGGCGAGCCCCGACCTGCATCCGGGGTATCGCTATGCGGCGGATGGCGGCGCGCCGGCCTGAAACATGGCCGCGCCAATACGGGGGTCGCAAGCATCTGGTCCGTCAGCGCAGAAGCCGAAACTGTAGCCGCTGCCGCAGGCTGCGATCGAGGCCGCAGGACTCGCCATCAGCCATGACGCGGTCTGTCAGCAAAACGGCTTCTCTCCAGTCACGGCTGCTTCGCACGGAGTGCCGCCCAAACCGATCGCAGCCTGCGGCAGCGGCTACAGGTGAATGCCTTGAAGCGCGGCGACCCCGATGGCCGGGGCCGCCGGCAATTCAGGCCGAATGCAACTGGTAGCGCACCGCATAACTGCTCAGACGCTGCTCCAGGGCCGCGCGGCGGGTGGCATCCAGGCCGGGCACATGGATATCCACCCGTTGCCCGTGGCGATCGTCGCTGACGGCTTCGACGCGGATACCCTCGGCAACCTGGCGCACCTCGTCTTCGAACACCCGGCGAATGGCGTCCAGGCGCAGGGCCGGCTTGAAGGTCTTGCCCACGGCCGTCAAGGGGATCTGCTCGAGCAGCCAGACGTCCTTGGGCAGCGCGGCCCGTTCGTGGATATGCCGCGCGGCGTGCTCCAGCAATTCGGCCGGGGCGGCGCTGGCGCCAGCCTTGAGCTGGACGTACACCACCGGCAGCTCGCCGGCCTTGATGTCCGGCTTGCCCACCGCCGCGGCCATGGCCACGGCCGGATGGCGGTGCAGGGCTTCTTCGATCATCTGCGGGTCGATATTGTGGCCGCCGCGGATGATCAGGTCCTTGCTGCGTCCGGTCAGCCAGATGTAGCCGTCCCGGTCGATGCGCCCCAGGTCACCGGTGTTGAACCAGCCGCCGTCGAGCCACAGGCCCTGGTTCTTGTCGGCTTGCAGATAACCCTTGAACACCGTCGGCCCGCGCAGGCAGACGTTGCCGGGTTCGTCGGTAGCGGCGTCGCGCAGGTAATGGCCGTCGTTGTCGAGCACGGCGATCTTGACCTCGCAGTACGGCAGGCGCAGGCCGATGGAGCCGGGGCGGCGCTCGCCGTCCTGGGGGTTGCAACTGGTGGCGCAGGTGCCTTCGGTGAGGCCGTAGCCTTCGATGATCTTCAGCCCCGAACGCGCTTCGAACTGACGGATCAGTTCCACCGGCATGGGCGCGGCGCCACACACGGCAAAACGCAGGCTGGAGACATCGATGCCGTCGTTGGGCACCTGCAGCAAGGCCGCATAGATGGTCGGTACGCCGCTGAAACAGCTGACCCGATAACGCTCCACCAACTGCCAGAAATCCTTGATCAGGGTCGGGTTGCGGTAGCCCTGGGGGCCGGCCAGTAGCACCCGGGCGCCGCGGTGGAAGGCGGACAGGCCGGTGACCATCACGCCGTTGACATGGAACAGCGGCAGCCCGCAGAGCAGCACATCGCTGCTGTCGTAGTCGCCGTGCAGGCTAATGATCTCGGCCATCGCCACTTCATTGAGGTGGCTGTGGGGCGCCAGTTTCGGCGTGCCGGTGGTGCCGCCGGTGTGGAAGTACGAGGCGATGTCGTCCGGCTGGATCGCCCGGCCGCTTTCCAGGTGGTCGGCGGGGCAGGCGGCCAGCAGGCTGTCGAAGTCCAGCACGTCTTCCGGCATCGCCGGGCGCTGGCTCTGGATCGCGCTGCGTTGCGGCTCGGGCAGCAGGTTGGCCAGGTCGATGGTGACGATGGCCTCCAGCTCCGGCAGTCGTTCGCGCAGGTTGGCGACCTTTTGCCAGAGGTCGGTACCGGGGAAGGGCGCCAGGGTCACCAGCACCGTGGTGCGCGAGGCGCGGACCAGTTCGGCGATGTGCGCAGGCTCCAGCAGCGGGTTGATGGCGTTGACGATCCCGGCGGCCTCGCCGCCCCAGATCACGTAATGGGTCTGCGGCAGGTTGGGCAACAGGAACGACACCGCCTTGCCCGGGCGGATGCCCAGCCGGTGCAGGGCGTTGGCGGTACGGGTGACCTGGGCGAACAACTCGGCGTAGCTGATGTTCCAGGGCTGGTCCTGGATGCTGCCCTGGGGCAGGAAGGTCAGGGCGGTGCGCTCGCCGAAACGGCTGGCCGAGCGTTGCAGCAGTTCATAGGTGCTGGCGGGAAGATTGCGCTGGGCCAGGGGCTGTTGTTGTTCGAGGGCTTGGATATCGCTGAGGCGGGCGAGGGAGATGGGCGCGGTCATGATCGTGTGGGTCTTCCTTCGGTAAGGTCTGCGAGGGAGTCATCAATCGATCCAGCCAATGGAAAACTGCCGCGGCCGGACGTCTGTCCGATATACCACGGGGGCGCTGAGGTCGGCTGTTGCTTTTTGTAGCGAGGCGGTGACAAACCCGCGGCTTGTCCCGGGAAGCCGGGCCCGCCAGAGGGCAGGCCCGGTGGCAGGCTCGGAGGTATGGCTCAGCGTTTCAGCGTGCGGGTCATGCGCAGCGCCAGCAGGCTGCCAGCGACGATGACACCGGCCAGCAGGTACAGCGCGGCATCGGTGGAGCCGGTGCTGTCCTTGACCCAGCCGACGATGTAGGGGCTGAGGAAACCGGCCATCTGGCCCATGGAGTTGATCAGCGCCAGGCCCCCCGCGGCGGCGCCGGCGCTGAGCAGCGCGGTCGGCACCGGCCAGAACATCGGCAGGCCGGTGAGGGCGCCCATGGTGGCAATGGTCAGGCCGAGGATGGCGATGGTCGGGTTGGCAGCGAAGTTGACCGCGATCACCAGGCCGATGGCGCCCATCAGCATTGGTACCACCAAATGCCAGCGGCGTTCCTGGCGCAGGTCGGCCGAGCGACCGACCATCAGCATGAACAGCGCCGCCAGCAGATAGGGAATGGCGCTGAGCCAGCCGATCACCAGGTTGTCGCTGAAGCCGAGGTTCTTGATGATCGACGGCAGCCAGAAGTTGATGGCGTACACGCCACTCTGGATGCAGAAGTAGATCAGGCCGAAAGCCCAGATGGCCGGGTTCTTGAACACCGCCGCCAGGGAGTCGCCGCTGGTGCGCGGCTTGCTCGCGGCGTCTTCGGCCTGGTCGGCTTCCAGCAGCGCACGTTCCTGCGGGCTCAGCCATTTGGCGTGGGCGAAGTTGTCATTGAGCAGGAAGTACGCCAGGACGCCGAGGATCACCGTGGGGATGCCCTGCAGCAGGAACATCCACTGCCAGCCGGCCATGCCACCCTGGCCCGCGGCGAAGTGGTTGAGGATCCAGCCGGAGAACGGGCTGCCGAGCAGGCCGGACACCGGGATCGCCGACATGAACAGGGCCATGATGCGCCCGCGGCGAAAGCTCGGGAACCACTGCGAGAGGTACAGCACCACGCCGGGGAAGAAGCCGGCTTCGGCGGCGCCGGTGAGCAGGCGCAGGCTGTAGAACTGGGTCGGGGTGGTGACGAACAGCAGGCAGGTCGACAGCGTGCCCCAGGCGATCATCATCAGCGCGATCCAGCGCCGCGGGCCGAACTTGTTCAGCGCCAGGTTGCTCGGCACGCCGCACAGCACGTAGCCGATGAAGAAGATCCCGGCACCGAGGCCGTAGACGGTTTCGCTGAACTTCAGGGCATCGAGCATCTGCAGCTTGGCAAAGCCGACGTTCACCCGGTCCAGGTAGTTGAACAGGTAGCAGATAAAGATGAAGGGGATCAGGCGCAGGGTGATGCGCTTGTAGACGGCGTTTTTATCGTCATCGGTGGCCAGGGTGGCAGCGGCGCTCTGTGACATGGCGTGTCTCTCTTTATTATGATTTTTTGCGATGCGAGGTTAACGTTGATCGCCCCGAGAGTCTCGGTCACCCCATGGGCCGCTGTCTTTGTGCCGGCGCACAGGCTTTGCCGGCATCCCCTGTGCCGGTGAACAAGCCTTTGTCATCGCCCCGAGCCCGCTTTCCTAGGAATACGCCGCTATGTTCGAACTGGATCACGACCTGGCGCAGGACATTGTCGACCGGACGATGGCCATCCTGCCCTACAACGTCAACGTCATGGACAGCCAGGGCCTGATCCTTGGCAGCGGCGAGCCCGAGCGCATCAATACCCGCCACGAAGGCGCGCAACTGGTGCTGGCCAACGGCCGGGTGGTGGAGATCGACGCGCAGACCGCCAAGCACCTCAAGGGCGTGCAACCGGGGATCAACCTGCCGCTGCTGCACGACCAGCGGTTGATCGGCGTGCTGGGCATCACCGGCGAGCCGGAACTGCTGCGCACCTATGCCGAGCTGGTGCGCATGACCGCCGAGATGCTGGTGGGCCAGCGCCACCAGCAGGCCGAACAGCAATGGCGCCGCCAGCGTTGCGACGACTTGCTGGCGCTGTTGCTCAGCGACAGTGGGGATTCGCCGCGGCTGGTGGACGAGGCGCAGCAGATGGGCCTCAAGCCGCAGTTGCCGCGCACGCCTTATCTGTTCGAACTGGGCCAGCCCCAGGAGGGCGGGGCGCAGACCGTCGAGGCCCTGAGTACCTGGCTGATGTCCCGTTACCCGGACAGCTGGTGCGTCAGCTCGGCCAAGTCCTCGTTGCTGTGGTGCCGGCCGGCGACCCTGAGCGTCGACAACCCACGGCTGCTGGAGAAACTCGACAGCCTGGGCTGGAACATCCTGCGCATCGCCGTGGGCGGCCAGGCCGACGGGCTGGCGGGGCTGCGCCGTTGCTACCGGCGGGTCGGCGACTTGCTCGCCTATGGCCGTGATGTGCTGCCCCAGTCGCGCTTGCTGACCCTCAATCGTTTCCGCCTGCCGGTGATGCTCTGGCGCCACCGCAATGACGATGCCCTGGACGAGTTGCTCAACCCCTTGCGCAAGGTCATCGCCAAGGATGCCAATGGCCAGCTGCTGGCGACCCTGCGCAGCTGGTGCGATCACGACGGCCAGAGCCAGGCCTGCGCCGACGCCCTGGGCATCCACCGCAACAGCCTGCGCTACCGCATGGAACGCATCGCCGAGCTCAGCGGCGTCGACCCGCTCAAGCTCGACGGCATGCTGGCGCTGTACCTGGGGGTGCAGTTGTTGCCGCAGACCGAGCCATCCCCGTTGTAATGCCAGGCCCTGTAGCCGCTGCCGTAGGCTGCGATCGGGGCAGCGCCCCGTGTCTATCGGTGTGGCGCGGTTCTGCGACCGCTGCGCGGTCGTGCGCAGCCTCGCCAGGGCTCGACAGCGGCTACAGACGCGGGCGATGCAGCTATTGTGAAAATGAACAATAAAGCCGCCCCACACTTGTGCAGCGGACCGGGGTCAAGGTCGCTGCCAACTGGCAGCATGGGCGCCATAAGAACCGGAGATAGCCCATGAAAATCATCATCGCCCCCGACTCCTTCAAGGACAGCCTGAGTGCCTCTGGCGTGGCCAGCGCCATCGCCGACGGCCTGGCGCGGGTGTGGCCGGACGCGCAGCTGATCCAGTGCCCGATGGCGGACGGCGGCGAAGGCACCGTGGAGTCGATCCTCGATGCCTGTGAGGGCCAGTTGCGTACCACCCGGGTCCAGGGACCGCTGGGCGCACCGGTGGAGGCGCGCTGGGGCTGGCTGCCGCAGAGCCACACCGCGATCATCGAAATGGCCGAGGCCAGTGGCCTGCAACTGGTGCCGCCGGGCCAGCGCGATGCCTGTACCAGCAGCACCCTCGGCACCGGCGAGCTGATCCGCGCGGCCCTGGATGCCGGCGCGCGGCGGGTGATCCTGGCCATCGGCGGCAGCGCCACCAACGACGCCGGCAGTGGTGCCTTGCAGGCGCTGGGCGTGCGCCTGCTGGATCGCGATGGCCAGGCCTTGCCCCTGGGCGGCCTGGCCCTGGCGCGGGTCGCGCGGGTCGACCTGAGCCACCTCGATCCACGCCTGGCCGAGGTGCGTTTCGAGATCGCCGCCGACGTCGACAACCCGCTCTGTGGTCCTCACGGCGCCTCGGCGATTTTCGGCCCGCAGAAGGGCGCGTCGCCGCAGCAGGTCGAACAACTGGACCGCGCCCTCGGCCAGTTCGCCGACCAGGCCGCGCGGGTGCTGGGCAAGGACGTGCGCGACGAACCGGGCAGCGGCGCCGCCGGTGGCCTGGGGTTCGCCGCCAAGGCGTTCCTCGGCGCGCGGTTTCGTCCAGGGGTGGAAGTGGTGGCCGAGCTGGTGGGGCTGGCCGAAGCCGTGCAGGGCGCGGACCTGGTGATTACCGGCGAAGGTCGCTTCGACGCCCAGACCCTGCGCGGCAAGACCCCCTTTGGCGTGGCGCGCATCGCCAAGCAGCACCAGGTGCCGGTGATCGTGATCGCCGGGACCCTGGGCGAGGGCTACGAGCAGATGTATGAGCACGGGGTGGATGCGGCCTTTGCCCTGGCCTCTGGCCCCATGACCCTGGAGCAGGCCTGTGCCGAGGCGCCGCGCTTGTTGCGCGACAGGGCGGCGGACATCGCCCGGGTCTGGCGCCTGGCGGCGCGCCAGGGTTGAGGCCATTGCGGGCGCAGACCTGTAGCCGCTGCCGAGCCCCGCGAGGCTGCGATCGACTGCGCAGCAGGCGCAAAACCTGTGATTGCTTTGGGTCTGGATAACCGCGTTGGCCCCGTTGCGGCCGCTGCGCGACCGATCGCAGCCTCGCGGGGCTCGGCAGCGGCTACAGGGGTTAGTAGACCCCGCCACCCGAGGTAGGCGTCGCCACCTCCTTGTACTGCCCCAGCAAGCCCTGCAAGCCCTTCATCAGCACCGTGGTATCCACTCCCACGGCGACGAAGTTCGCTCCCAGCTCGATATAGCGCTGCGCCAATGTCCGGTCGGCGCTGAGGATCCCGGCCGCCTTGCCGGCTTTGCGGATGCGCGCGATGGCGTCCTCGATCGCCGCGACCACCTCGGGATGCCCCGGGTTGCCGCGATGGCCCATGGCCGCCGAGAGGTCGGCCGGGCCGATAAACAAACCATCGACCCCGTCCAGGGCGGCGATGGCATCCAGGTTGGCCAGGCCTTCGAGGTTCTCGATCTGCAGCAGCAGGCACATCTGCTCATCGGCCTGGTCCAGGTAACCGGGGATGCTGTTCCAGCGCGAGGCCCGGGCCAGGGCGCTGCCGACACCACGGATGCCCGCGGGCGGATAACGCATGGCGCGTACCAGCTGCCGGGCCTGCTCGACGCTTTCGACCATGGGGATCAGCAGGGTCTGGGCGCCGATGTCCAGCAGTTGCTTGATCAGCGCGGTGTCGCCCACCGGCGGGCGAATGATGCCTTGCACCGGGTAGGGCGCGATGGCCTGCAACTGGCCGAGCAGGCTGTTGAGGTCATTGGGCGCGTGTTCGCCGTCCAGCAGCAGCCAGTCGAAACCGGCGTTGGCCGCCAGCTCCGCGCAATAGGCATTGGCCAGGCCCAGCCACAGGCCGATCTGCGGCGCGTCCTGGCGCAGGCGTTGCTTGAAATGATTGATCGGCAGTTGCATGAGCGTTCTCCTCAGACAAAACGGCAGGCGATGCTGCCGAGCTGATCGTAGTCGACGTGGAAGGTATCGCCGGGGCGGGCCGCCACCGGGCGGGTGAAGGAACCGCCGAGGATGATCTGCCCGGCCTCCAGGCCGACGTCGTAGGCCGCCAGTTTGTTGGCCAGCCAGGCCACGCCCTTGGCCGGATGGTTGAGTACCGCGGCGGACACCCCGGACTCCTCGATCACGCCGTTGCGATAGAGCACCGCCGGCACCTTGCGCAGGTCGATATCGTTGGGGCGCACCGCGCGGCCGCCCATGACCACCCCGGCATTGGCGGCGTTGTCGGAGATGGTGTCGAACACCTTGCGCGTAACCTGGGTTTGCGGGTCGACCTGCTGGATGCGCGCGTCGATGATCTCCAGGGCCGGGATCACCCATTCGGTGGCGTCGAGCACATCGAACAGCGTGCAGTTCGGGCCCTTGAGCGGCTTGCCGAGGATGAACGCCAGTTCCACCTCGACCCGCGGCACGATGAAGCGCTGGAACGGAATGTCGCTGCCTTCCTCGAACAGCATGTCGTCCAGCAGGGCGCCGAAGTCCGGTTCGCTGATGTTCGACGACACCTGCATGGCCCGCGAGGTCAGGCCGATCTTGTGCCCGACCAGCTTGCGCCCGGCGCGGATCTTGTGTTCCACCCAACTGCGCTGGATGGCGTAGGCGTCCTCGATAGTGATGCCGGGAAACTCCAGCGACAGCTGGGCGATCTGTTCCCGATTGCGTTCGGCGGCGTCGAGGCGGGCGGCGGCCTGCTGGATGTCCGAAAGGCTGAGCATGGTTATTTCTCCTGGGGATTGACGATAAGAGCTGGCACCCGCAATACCAGCCAGGCGCCGAAGGCGATCAGCAGGGCCAGGGCATACAGGGCGAGGCTGGCGCTCTGGGTGGCGTCGCGGACCACGCCGATCAGGTAGGGCGCGAGGAAGGCGGCGATGCTGCCGAAGGAGCTGATCAGGGCGATTCCCGCGGCCTGGGTGTTGCTGGCGAGAAAGGCCGGCGGCAGTTGCCAGAACATCGGCAGCGCGGCGCTGGCGCCCATGCCGGCCACCAGCAGCCCGGCCATCACCAGCCAGGCGTTGTCCGGGGCGACGCCTGCGACGATCAGGCCGAGGCTGGACATCAGCAGTGGCACGCCGAGGTGCCAGCGCCGTTCGCGCAGGCGGTCGGAGGAACGGCCGACACCGATCATGAACAGGCAGCCGGCCAGGTACGGTAGGGCGCTGAGCATGCCGACGCGGCTGTCGCGGGCGATGCCGGCGTGGTGGATCAGGGTCGGCATCCAGAAGGCGATGGTGTTGACCGCCAGCATCACCGCGAAATAGATGCACACCAGCAGCCAGATATGTTTGTCCTGGAGGATGCCGGCGAAGCGGGTGATCGGCTTGTGCTGTTCCTCCTCGCTCAGGGCCGCGTGCAGTTGCTGCTTTTGTGGGGCACTCAGCCAAGCGACGCTGTCGATGCTTTCCGGCAGCGCCTTGAGCACCACCAGGCCGAGCAGGACCACCGGCAGGCCTTCGATCAGGAACATCCATTGCCAGCCGCGCATCCCGCCCAGGTCGTGAAAGCTTTCGAGAATCCAGCCCGACAGCGGCCCACCGATCACCCCGGCCATGGGCACGGCGATGGCGAACAGCGCGGTCACCTGGCCGCGGCGGCTGGCCGGGAACCAGCGGTTGAGCAGCACCAGGATGCCGGGGAAAAACCCGGCCTCGGCCACCCCCAGCAGAAAGCGCAACAGGTAGAAGCCGGCGGCGTTGTCCACCAGCAGCATGGCACTGGACAGCAGGCCCCAGACCACCATCAAGGTGGCGATCCAGCGGCGCGGCCCGACCCGGTCCAAAGCCAGGTTGCTGGGCACGCCGAACAGCGCATAGGCGATGAAGAACAGGCCGGCGCCGAAGCCGTAGACGCTGTCGCTGAAGCCCAGGTCCTGGGTCATCTGCAACTTGGCGAAGCCGATGTTGATGCGGTCCAGGTGGGCGAAGATGTAGCAGGTGAACAGCAGGGGCATCAGCCGCCAGGTGATCCGGCGATAGGTGTCGTTGGTCTCCACCGCGCTGGGCAGGGCAAGGGTCGAGCTGGACATGGGCGGGTCTCTTTTATTGTTCTTGTCGATAGGGCACGGACTCTGTAGCCGCTGCCGAAGGCTGCGATCGGCCGGGACGGCCGCAGCGACTTCAAGCTCGCTGAAGGCCTTCGGCCTTATCGCAGCCTGCGGCAGCGGCTACAGGTCACGCTTGCCGCTTGAGAAACTCATGCACGTTGTTGTGCTTGAAGTTCAGCTCGGCATCCAGCTCGCTCATTTCGAACGACAGCGCCAGCAGGCGCTGGGCCTGGAGCTCGGCGAAGTGCGCCTTGATGATCTCGAACAGGTCCTCGGCGACCTTGCGTCTTGTCGCCAGGTCGCGCCCGGCGCCGACTTGCAGGCGCATATGGACGAAGGCGTAGTCGTGCTTGCCGTCGGCCATGCGCCAGGTGTCCAGGCGCACGCCGCGGCTGCGGATACCACCCAGCGGAAACACGCCGCTGGCCCCGAGGCAGTCATGGACCTTCTCGAACAGCCCTGGCAGGTCGGCGGCTTGCTCGATGTTGTCGGTGTATTCAGCGATGAAATGCGGCATAGGGGCCTCCTTTGGAGGCAGCGGCAAGCTACAAGCTGCAAGCGGCAAGATAACCCTCTTGCGGCTTGTGGCTTGCAGCTTGCCGCTGCTTCAAATCTCAAAAATGGCGTTGATCTGGCCGGTGCCGGAGCTGCCGAAAGGCGCGGTGACGATTTCCGCCGGCCGGTTGTATTCGGGGCCGCCGAGCAGGCCCAGGAGCATGGCGGTGTCGTGCATCCGGCCTTCGCCGAAGCAGTGCTCGGCGTAGTCCGGGAGCATCGAGCAGAACTCGCGAAAACGCCCCTGTTGCCACAGCTCGACCACTCGCAGGTCCATCTGTTTGTCGAACTCGCGGGTCCAGTTGTGGATGTTGGCTTCGGCCTCGCGGTCGTCGGAGAAACGGTGCGACAAGGAGCCTGAGGCCAGCACCAGGACCTTGCGGTCGCTCTTCTCGATGGCCCGGCGCACCGCGGCGCCGAAGGTGAAACTGTCTTCGAGCTTGTGCCAGGCACACCAGGCGGCGATGGAAATTACCTTGAAATGCTGCTCCGGCGGTACGTCCATGTGCATGTAGCGCATCGGCACCAGGGTGCCGTACTCCAGCTCCAGGCTGGGGATGTTGTGGGCGAGGGTGCGCACATCGGCGGCATTGGCTTGGGCGGCAATCAGCTCGCCCAGTTCCGGGCAGCCGTGGTAGTCGTAGTCCATGTTCTTGATGAAGTGCGGCAGTTCGTTGCTGGTGTAGGTGCCCTTGAAGTGCTCGCCGCAGTTGATGTGGTAACCGCTGTTGACCAGCCAGTGCACGTCGAACACCACCGCGGTGTCGGCCCCCAGCTCACGGGCGCGACGGGCGATTTCCTTGTGCCCGGCGATCGCTGCTTCACGACAGCCGTGGTGCTTGCCCGGCAGTTCGGACAGGTACATCGATGGAACGTGGCAGACCTTGGCGGCCATGACGACTTCGCCCATGGTGCTTCTCCTGAAACATCTTATTGTTCGGCCCGTAGCCGCTGCCGCAGGCTGCGATAAGTCCCGCAGGGACTTCAAAGAGCGGCGTCTCGTTCCGAGACGAGCGCAGCCTTCGGCAGCGGCTACAGGATCTCAAAACCTTACACGCCCCAGCGCGGGATGTGGTGGCTGCCCATGGAGATACAAATGTTCTTGATCTCGGCAAACACCTCGAAGCTGTACTCGCCGCCTTCGCGGCCGGTGCCGGAGCCCTTGACCCCACCGAAAGGCTGGCGCAGGTCGCGCACGTTCTGGCTGTTGATGAACACCATGCCGGCCTCAATGCCACGGGCCAGGCGATGGGCCTTGCCGATGTCCTGGGTCCAGATATAGGAGGCCAGGCCGTACTCGGTGTCGTTGGCCAGTCGCAGGGCCTCGGCCTCGTCCTTGAACGGGATCAGGCAGACCACCGGGCCGAAGATCTCTTCCTGGGCGATGCGCATCTGGTTATCGACGTCGGCGAACACCGTCGGCTGGATGAACTGGCCACGGCCCAGGTGCGCCGGCAGGTTGGCCGGGCGCTCCAGGCCACCGGCGAGCAGGGTGGCGCCTTCTTCGATGCCGATGCGGATATAGCCGGTGACCTTGTCGTAGTGGGCCTGGGTGATCATCGAGCCGACCTGGGTCTTCGGGTCCTGCGGGTCACCGACAATCAGGCGCTTGGCGCGGGCGGCGAACTCGGCGACGAACTGCGGGTACACGCTTTCCTGGACGAAGATCCGGCTGCCGGCGGTGCAGCGTTCGCCGTTGAGCGAGAAGATGGTGAACAGCGCCGCATCCAGGGCGCGCTCCAGGTCGGCGTCTTCGAAGATCAGCACCGGCGACTTGCCGCCCAGTTCCATGGAGTACTTTTTCAGCCCCGCGGTCTGCATGATCTTCTTGCCGGTGGCGGTGCCGCCGGTGAAGGAAATGGCCCGCACGTCCGGGTGGCGCACCAGGGCATCGCCGGCGGTGGCGCCGTAGCCCTGGACGATGTTCAGCACACCATTGGGAATGCCGGCTTCGACCGCCAGGCGCCCCAGTTCGTTGGCGGTCAGCGGCGACAGCTCGGACATCTTCAGCACCGCCGTGTTGCCCAGCGCCAGGCACGGCGCGGTCTTCCAGGTGGCGGTCATGAACGGCACGTTCCACGGCGACACCAGCGCGCAGACGCCGACCGGCTGGTACAGGGTGTAGTTGAGCATCTGGTCGTCCACCGGATAGCTGTGGCCATCCATGCGGGTGCAGACCTCGGCGAAGAAGTCGAAGTTGTGCGAGGCGCGCGGGATCAGCACGTTCTTGGTCTGGTGGATCGGCAGGCCGGTGTCGAGGGTTTCCAGCTCCGCCAGGTGCGGCACGTTCCGGTCGATCAGCTCGCCCAGCTTGCGCATCAGCCGCGCCCGTTCCTTGGCCGGGGTGTTGGCCCATTTCGGAAAGGCTTCCTTGGCCGCCGCGACCGCCTGGGCGATTTCCCCGGCGCCGCCGCTGGCCACTTCACCGATGGCCTCGCCGGTGGCCGGGTTGTAGTTGACGAAGGTGTCTTGGCTTTCGACCTCGCGGCCGTTGATCCAGTGTTTGATCATTTATGCGTGCTCCTTGGCCGCCAGTTGCGTGTCGTGTTGTGCCTTGATCCTGAAGAACTCCGCCTCGCTGACGATGCGGTTGACCAGCCGGCCGACGCCTTCGACTTCTACCACCACTTCGTCGCCGGGCACCACGTCGGACAGGCCTTCCGGGGTGCCGGTAGCGATCATGTCGCCCGGTTGCAGGGTCATGAAGCTGGACAGGTATTCGATCAGGTAGGGGATGTCGAAGATCATGTCGCAAGTGCTGCCTTCCTGGCGCAACTCACCGTTGACCCAGGTGCGCAGCTTCAGCCGGTTCGGCTCGGGCACGTCGGCGACGTCGACTATCCACGGCCCGACCGGGGTGGTGGCGTCGCGGTTCTTCACCCGCAGGTTGGGCCGGTAGTAGTTTTCCAGGTAGTCGCGGATCGCGTAGTCGTTGCACACCGTGTAGCCGGCCAGGTAATCCAGGGCGTCCTCGCGCTTGACGTTGCGCGCGGTCTTGCCGATCACCGCCACCAGTTCGCACTCATAGTGCATGTAGGCGACGTTGTCCGGGCGCCAGGTGACCTGGTTGTGGCCGGTGTAGGTGCCGGGGGACTTGATGAATACCAGCGGCTCGGTCGGCGGCTTGAAGGCCAGTTCGGCGGCGTGGTCGGCGTAGTTCAGGCCCAGGGCGAACATGCTGCCGGTGGCCGGTGGCAGCCACTCGACCTGATCCTCGGCGAGCACGCGGCCATCGGCCAGTTTCACGCTGTTGGGCGCGTTGACCACGACCTCGTGGACCTGGCCTTGATAACGGATGCGGGCGTGTTTCATGGCAGCTCCTTATTCGGCGGCTACTTCGGCGGCTATTTCTTCCGCGACAACGTGATTGGCGAGACGGCCCAGGCCGCTGATCTCCACTTCGATGCGGTCGCCGGGCTTGACGTCGACCCGGCCTTCGGGGGTGCCGGTGATCAGCACGTCGCCCTCATGCAGGGTCATGAACTCGCTGAGTTCGGCGATCAATTGCGGTATGCCGCGCACGAAGTTGGCGGTGCTGTTGCGTTGCAGCAGTTCACCGTTGACCCACAGTTTCAATTCCAGATCATGGGGATCGCGCACCTGGGCCGCGGGCACCAGTTCCGGGCCGAAGGCGCAGAAACCGTCGCGGCCCTTGGCTTTGACGGCGGGGCGGTAGTAGCTGTCTTCCGGCAGGCTGAACTCGTTGACGATGGTGTAGCCGGCCACGTGCTGCAGGGCGTTTTCCACGCTGACCCGGCTGGTGCTCTTGCCGATCACCACGCCCAGCGCCGGGCCGGGTTGCAGGCGCTCGACGCCTTGCGGATAGATCACGGCGCCGCCGTGGACATTGCGCGTGTTGGGGGTCTTGATGAACAGCACCGGCTTGACCGGTGGCTTCTGGTAGGGCGGCTGGGTGAAGGATTCCAGGTGGCTGCGCAACAGGCCCTGGTAGTTCAGCGCGACGCCGAACAGGGTGCCGGTGGCGACTTCATGCAGTGCACGGCTCATTGTGGTGTTCTCCTGAGCATCGCGGAAGACGAGGTGATTTCGTTAATGTGTTAACGTTATATTTAATATGTTAACGATCGTCAAGCGCCGGCCAGGAGCCGATCACCAACTGTCTGCCCCGTACTGGTGAACAGGCCGCGAATCACGCAGGATGTGGGCGCTTGCCGCAGGTAAAAAATAAAAGCGCCGCGGGCGAAAATAAAAAGCACCGCGAGCGAAAAAAGAGACATGCCACCATGAGCGATCGCCAGCCGATCCCCAATATCAACATCGGCCAGGTCTACGACCAGCGCTACGCCGACTCGCAGGTGCATTACGACAAGCTGAGCAACCTGGCCGGGTTCTTCGGCCGCAACATGCCGGTGCACCGCCACGACCGGTTTTTCCAGGTGCACTACGTGAAAAGCGGCGCGGTGCGGGTCTACCTCGACGACCAGCAATACCTGGAATCGGGGCCGATGTTTTTCCTCACGCCGCCGACCATTGCCCATTCCTTCGTCACCGAGGCCGACAGTGAAGGCCACGTACTGACCGTGCGCCAGCAGCTGGTGTGGGAGCTGATCGAAGCCGACAGCCGTCTCGCCAGCGGCCCCCAGGTGGCGCCGGCCTGCGTGGCCCTGGCGCGCCTGGACCCGGGGTTCGCCGGCGAGGCGCGGCGCCTGGCGCTGCTGTTCGATGAGTTGCAGGAGGAAGTCGCCGGGCAGGGCGCCGGGCACGCGCCGGCGCTGGAGGCCCTGACCCGGTTGATCCTGATCAGCCTGCTCAGGCTTTCGGCCAATTCCCTCAAGGCCCGCCCGGCGCGGCATGAAGACCTGCACATCTTCCATCGCTTCAACGAACTGATCGAAGCCTGCTATCTGGAGCATTGGCCGCTGTCGCGCTATGCCGGGCAGATCGGCGTCACCGAGGCGCGTCTCAACGATGTCTGCCGGCGCATCGCCGACCTGCCGTCGAAACGCCTGGTGTACGAGCGCCTGATGCAGGAGTCCAAGCGCCTGCTGCTGTTCACCGCCAGTTCGGTGAACGAAATCTGCTACCAACTGGGGTTCAAGGACCCGGCGTATTTCAGCCGGTTCTTCCAGCGCTACGCGAAGATGACGCCGGGGGAATACCGGGCGCGCCAGGGCGCGGCGAAACCCTCGTCCTGAGGGCAAAAAAGCTGGGAGCGCCAGCGCGCTGCGTGGGACAATCGGCGCTTTTACCCGACAAGGAAAGTCCCATGTTGCAGCGCACCCTGATGGTTCTTTTGCTGACCGCCAGCGCCGCCCAGGCGCTGGCGCAGAGCGCCGCGGAAAAGGTGCCGTTGCTGCGCCAGACCAAGGAATGGATCACCGGCTGCGACAACCTGCGCAGTTGCCACGCCCTGAGCGCGCCCAACGGTGAGCACGGTGTGCAGTACAGCAGCCTGACCCTGCATATCCAGCGTCGCGCCGGCCCCGACGGCCCGCTGGAAATACGCCTGGACCAGCGCGGCGACCCCGCCGAGCTGACTGCCTTGCGCCTCGACGGCCAAGCGCTGGAGCCGCAACTGCTGGATGCCCTGGTGCTGTTGCCGGAGAAGAAGGGCGCGCAGATCCAGGTCACCCGCTATGAAATCGCCGACCCGGCCCGGGCCCGCCAGTGGCTGGAACGCCTGCGCAATGCCGAGGAACTGAAGCTGGAGGGGAACGACGAAGCCCGGGTGCCATTGTCCGGGTTGTCGGCGGCGCTGCTGCTGATGGACTCGGTACAGGGCCGGGTCGATGGCGTGACGGCGCTGTGGCGGCCAGGCCAGCGTCCGGCCAGCGAGGTGCCGGCGCGGCCGCTGCCGGCGCAGCTGCGGGCTTATCCGGGGGCACCGGAACTGACGGAGGCGCAGCGCACGCGGATCTCGGCGGCCGCGGTGAAATTCGCCGCGCCAGGCACGCCCAACGACGATGAAGACTTTGTGGCCGAGCCCCAGGTCGAGGTCTATCCGCTGACCGCGCAGCGGGCGTTGACGGTGGTGCTGAGCGACTGCGCGGCCTACAACTGCGACTACCTGATCAGCAGCTGGTCGCGCGGTAACCCGCCGCAGCTCGAGGAATTGCGCCGGCAAGCCTTGCCCATGAACAACGCGGACGGCTCGGGCGGCGCCCACTACGACCCCAAGACCGGGATGCTGACCACCTTCTATCTGGCGCGCGGCATCGGCGACTGCGGTGAAACCGGGCGCTGGCTGTTCGACGGTGAAAGCTTCCAGCTCAGCGATTACCGGCAGATGCCGACCTGCAATGGCTTGTCCTCCGAAGACTGGCCGCGGCTGTGGAACATCGCGCCGCCAGCCAACCGCTGAGGCGTTTCAGGCCAGGCCTGGATGGCGGCGCGCGAACTTCTGCTCCAGCACGGTCTTGCTCCATTGCGCCGCCGGCTGTTCCTCCACCAGTTGGAAGCCGAAGGCTTCGTACAGGTGCCGGGCGGCGTCCAGGCCGCTGAAGGTCCATAGATAGCAGGAGGTTGCCCGCACCCGGTCGCAATGCTCCAGCGCCGCCTTGAGCAGCAGGCGACCGGTGCCGGTGCCACGGGTCGCCTCGTCGAGGATAAACCAGCGCAGATGGGCGACTCTGTCGGCCTGAGGGCGATCCGCGGTGTCGCCGAGGTCGATGGCGATCGAGCCGACGATCTGCTCGTCCAGCACCGCCAGCCAGACGCCGTTATCGGGGTTGTCCAGGCGCTCGCTGAACTCCGCCAGACCCGCCGCGACGCGCTGTTCAAAGAACTGCCCGAAACCCACCAGGCGTGAGTAGTAGTGCGCATGCAGCTCGGTGATGCGGCCGATCATGCCCGGCCGATAGCCACGGAGCACGGTCGGGGTGGCCGCGGCGATCTGCGCATGGCCCAGGCGGCAGGCCTGCAGCGCCTGGCCATAACTGCGCAGTCCGGCGACTACCTGGCTTTGCTCGCGGGGCGCCAGCAAGCGCAGCGCCTGTTGCACCTGGGCGCTGCCGAAGGCATGGAGCGTGGCGACCTGTTTGCGCCCGCTGGCGGTCAGGCCCAGGTGCTTTTCCCGGGCATCGGTGGGGCTGGGGCTTTCCTGGATATCGCCGCGCTCGATGAGCTTGCCCAGCAGGCGGCTGACCGAGGACTTTTCCAAATTCAGGGTCTTGCCCAACTGGGCGGCGGTGAGCGGGGCGTGCAGGTCGAGTTCGATCAGCGCATGCACCGCCGAGGGCGGCAGATCGGAGCCGGCCAGGGTGGCGCCCATAAAGCCCAGCTCGCGCACCAGTTTGCGCGATTCATTGCGGATCTGATCCACCAGCGGCGAAGGGGAGGACATGGCGAGGCTCCATATATTGTTGTATCGTGCAACTATATGTCTGCCCGATGGCAAAATCCATAGGGACGCGGGCGCCTGGGTCAACACCGATCAGTCAAGCGCAGGTGATCCCCTGTAGGAGCGAAGCTTGCTCGCGATAGGCTTGAGGGCGCCGCGTTTATCCAATCTGTACGCGTTATCGTTAACGACCATCGCGAGCAAGCTTCGCTCCTACAGGGGCCGTCTTTCAGCCAATGGCCAGCGTGGATGCCTGTTGCTCCAGGCGAGCAGGGATCTGAATGATTGGTGGCGCTTTACCCAGCAGCAGGTCCGCGGCCTTTTCGCCGATCATGATCGCCGCCGCGTTGGTGTTGCCGGTGGTCAGGCTCGGCATGATCGACGCGTCGGCCACCCGCAGGCCCTGCACGCCGTGGACCCGCAACTGGTCGTCGACCACCGCCTGGGCGTCATGGCCCATCTTGCAGGTGCCGACCGGGTGGAACACGGTGCCCAGGCTGTCGCGAATCCACTGCTCGATCTGCGCCTGGCTCTCGACCTGCGGGCCGGGCACCAGTTCGCCCTTGAGGCGCCGGGAGAAGGCCTGGCTCGCCGCCAGCTGGCGCACCAGGCGCACGCCCGCCACCAGCTTGCGCAGGTCTTCCGGGTGGCTGAGGAAGTTGCTGTCGATGATCGGCTTGTCATGGGGATCGGCGCAATTGAGCCGGACCTGGCCACGGCTGTGCGGGTGCATCACGGCGATGTGCAGGCTGACCCCATGGCCCAGCGGCACCAGGCGCTGGGGCTGGTTTTTCAGCGCCGGGGCGACGATCAGGCCCAGCTCCGGGGCGGCGTCCTCGGGATGCAGGCGCAGGAAGCCGCCGGACTCCACGGTATTGGAGGTCAGCGGGCCGCTGCGCCGGCTCAGGTACTGCCAGGGCGAACGGGCCAGGGGCAGCAGGCCTTTGGCCGACACGCCGTAGGTCAGCTCGCTGTCGCAGCGGTACATCAGCACCACGTCCTGATGGTCCTGCAGGTTGTGGCCGACTCCCGGCAGTTCATGGCGCTGGGCGATGCCATGGCGCGCCAGTTCCTCGGCCGGGCCGATGCCGGAGAGCAACAGCAGCTGCGGCGAGTTGATCGCCCCGGCGCTGAGGATCACTTCGCGCCGGGCCTGCAGCCGGAACACCGCGCCATCCTGGCTGACCTCGACGCCACAGGCGCGATTGCCCTCCAGCAACACGCGGTGGGTCAGGGTCGAGCTCAGTACGCTGAGGTTGGGCCGCGACAGCGCCGGGTACAGGAAGGCCCGCGCGGCGCTGCAACGCTCGCCGTTGATCTGGGTGACGTGGAAGGGGCCGTAGCCTTCCTGTTCCTCGCCGTTGAAGTCCGGGTTGTAGCGCCAGCCCAGTTCCTGGGCGGCCTGGTAGAACACCTCATTGATAGGGCTCGGGCTGCGTTGCGCGGCGACGTTGAGTTCGCCGCCCTGGCCGTGCCAGGGCGAGGCGCCGGGCTCGAAATGCTCCGAGCGCAGGAAGTACGGCAGCAGTTCGTCGTAGCTCCAGCCCTGGTTGCCGGCCGCCGCCCAGCGGTCGTAGTCGCTGCGGTGGCCGCGGATGTAGATCATGCCGTTGATCGCGCTGGAGCCACCCCAGAGTCGGCCGCGGGGGCAGGGGATCGGGCGCTCGCCGCTGGCGGCCTGGGAGCTGAACTGATGCATCCAGTTCCACTTCGGGTTGGCGATCAGGCGGATGATGCCCGCCGGGGTGCGCACATAGGCGCCGGGAAACAGGCTGCGGTCGCTGGGGCCGGCTTCGATCAGGCAGACGCTGAGCTGCGGATCGGCGGACAGCCGGTTGGCCAGCACGCAACCGGCCGAGCCGGCCCCGACCACGATGTAGTCGAACGAACGCGGGGCAGAGTCAGTCATGGGAGATACCTCGTTGGCAGTGAAAAGCAGGTTTACAACCCCAGCGCCGCGCCGACGTCGTACATGACTTGCAGGCCGACGACAAAACCGTTGCCGCTGAGCTCGCGGGCCTCGGGGTTGTAGAAGTTGTCCGGGTTGATCAGGTACTGCACGCTGGGTTCGAGCGCCAGGTGCCGGGTCAGGGCGAAGTGGCCGTTGGCCTCGATGGCGTACACGTTGCGTTCGCCCAGGCGGTGGTCGCCGCCGTTGGCGATCCGCGCCTGTTGCTGGAAGCGCAGTTGGTGGTCGTTGAGGCGCAGGTAGCTGGCCTTGAGGTTGAGCTTGTCCTGGGCGCGGTCGAAGGGCGCCAGGTAAGTCAGGCCGATCTCGGCGAAATGGCTGAAGGGCTGCTTGTCGTCGGCCGCCAGGGACAGCGAACCGAACGCCAGCAGCGCCTGGGGCGCGGTGCGCTGGCCGCCGTCGGCCCGCCAGAAGCCTTGCTGGAACTTGAAGAAGGCGCCGCCGGTGCCGTGCTCGCTGGCGCCGGTCAGCGGGTCGTGCTGGTTGGCGGTGTTGTAGTAGCCATTGAGTTCATAGTGGGCGCTGTAGGCGCCGTCGTGCTTGCTGCCGATGCCCAGCAACAGGCTGGTGCCGCTGGCGTCGTCGGTGCTGAAGTCCAGGCCCTTGCGTTTTTTCAGGTAGTCCACCGGGTTCGATTCGAAGGCCCCGGCATGCACATACAAACCCGGCGTCGGCTGGTACTTCAGGTAGCCGCCCCAGCTGCCGTAGGGCGGCGGCAGGATGCCGGTGGACGAATCGATGATCGGGTCGTTGCAGGTGACCACGGTTTCGCAGTTGTAGATATAGAAGTAGCGCCGCGCGTTGGTGCGTCCCAGGCTCATGTCGAGCTGGCCGTCGAGCCAGGTCTGCTGGTAGGTCAGCAGGCTCAGCTGGTTGCTGGTGATGTCGTTGTGGATCGGCGCGCCGGCGAAATAGCTGCCGGCGGCGCCTTGCCAGTTGCGCGAGGTCGGCTGGCCGGTGGCGGTGTCGAGGATGAAGAAGGTTTCCTCGAAATGAACGGCCGCGCCTGTAAGGCCGGCGAGGGTATCGAGGTCGAAGTCGGCGCCGACGAACAGGTCGCCGCTGTTGCCGAAGCTGTGTTGCCGCGGACCGGTGTCGAGGTTGTTCATCGACAGGCTCCAGAACTGCACATGGGGTCGGATGCCGTAGCCGGCCAGTTGCTCGCCGAGCCCGGCCAGCGGGCCTTCGCGGTTGGGTGCTGGAGTCTCGGCGTGGCACAACGGGGTGAACAGCGCCGCCGTCAGCAGCGGGCACAGCAGGGGAGTGCTTTTCATGGTCGGTACTCGTTTCTTGTTGTTTTTGTGAGTAGCCGCTGCCGAAGGCTGCGATCGGACGCGCAGCGTTCGCCAACGGGTTACCAGGGTGCTGCCGATTGCGCTGGCGAGGACTGCGTCCTCGATCGCAGCCTGCGGCAGCGGCTACAGGTCATGCCTTGGCCAGCTCGGGGTTGGGATTGACCAGCACCTTGATCTGGCTCTTGTCCCGCAGCAGTGCCTCGAAGCCATGCTCCACGGCCTGGTCCAGGGTCACGCAGCGGGTCACGGCGCGGGTCAGGTCCAGGCGGCCGCTGGCCAGCAGCTCGATCAGCGGCGGGTAGGCGTTGCGATAGCCCACGCTGCCGAGCAGGCGCAGTTCGTGGTTGACCAGGTGGAAGGCATCGACGCTGACCTCGCCCATCAGGCCCACCAGCACCACCTCGCCGCCCTTGCGCAGCGAGTGCAGGGCCAGGCTCAGGGTCTGCTGGCTGCCGGCGGCCTCGAAGGCCGTGTCGACGCCACCACCGCTCAGTTCGTGCAGGCGTTGCGACAGGTCGGCGGCGTGGCCATCGAGCACTTCCTGGGCGCCGAAGTCGCGGGCCAGCCGCCGGCGTTCCGGGCTGATGTCCACGGCGAAGATCCGCTCCACGCCGCGCAAGCGCGCCAGCAGGATCAAGAGCAGGCCTATAGGACCGAGGCCGAACACCACGCAGCTGTCGCCGGCCAGCAGGCTGCTCTGGTTCAGCGCGTGAAAGGCCACCGCCGCCGGCTCCAGCACCGCGGCCTGCTTGAAACTCACCGAATCCGGCAGCGGGTGCAGCATGTACGCCGGCACCAGCACCTGTTCGGCGAAACCGCCGTCGCCCATCAGGCCGATAAACCCCATGGACTGGCAGAGGTTGTACTGGCCGACGCGGCAGTACTGGCAATCGCCGCAGCGGTACTCCGGCTCCACCGCCACCCGGCTGCCGACCCGGACCCGGTCGACGCCCGCGCCCACCGCCAGGACCTGGCCGCAGAACTCGTGGCCGAGGGTCAGCGGCGCGCGGCAACCGGACAGCGGGTGGGGCACCTGTTGTGGAATCGAGTGCGGGCCGTCGGCGTATTCGTGCAGGTCGCTGCCGCAGATACCGCAGTAGGCCACCTTGACCAGCACCTCGCCCGGGCCGGGCTGCGGCAGTTGCAGATCGCTCAGGCGCAGGTCGCGGGCGGCATGCCAACGCAATGCTTTCATGGCTGGTTTCCTTGCAGGACAGGAGAGGGGGAAGGTTCGGCGCGGCGGCTGCGCGCCAGGACCGCCGGCGCGGTTTCCTTGAGGAACAGTGCCAGCAGCGCCGCCAGCAGGGCGCCGCCGCAGGAGATCCACATGACGATGGACAGGCCGAAACGGTCGGCGGCAAAGCCGGCGATGGTCGGCGAGACAAAACCGCCCACCAGCTCGCCGATGCCCATGATCATGCCCAGGGCGGTGGCCATGACCTCACGGGGCACGGTTTCCGCCGGGATGGTCGCCATGAACAGGGTGAAGCAGCCCAGGCCCGTGTAGGTCAGCAGCATCAGCACGCCCATCAGCAGCGGGCTGTTGGCGTAGAGCAGGGCGATCGGGCAGCAGGCGGCGATCAGCGAGAACAGCACCAGGGTCGGGCGGCGGCCGAAACGGTCGGAAATCGCCGCCACGCCGAAGCCCCACAGCACCCAGGCGCCGCCCAGGCAACTCATCACCGTGCCCATGCTCGCCGGGCTGTAGCCGCGGACCTTGACCAGGAAGGTCGGGGTGAAGGAAATCAGGATCACGAACCAGGTGAGGAACACGCAGCTGATCAGGGTGCAGAGCACAATGTTGCGGCTTTTCAGCAGGGCCAGGCGGTTGACCGGAGCAGCAGGAGCGTTGTCCGTGATCGGTGCCGGCGGCGCGTCGTTGCGCACATAGCGCCAGATCAGCAGGGCGATCAGCAGCCCGGGGATCAGCGAGACGATAAAGGCATGGCGCCAGCCGTAGGCTTCGGCCAGGGCGATCAGCACCGGCGGGCCGATCACCGCGCCCAGCAGCCCGGCCGCCGAGCCTTGCAGCAGGCCCATGTTCAGGCCCCGGCGATGGGGCGAGGAGGCCTCCACCATCAGCGATTGCGAGAGCGGCAGGATCGGCCCTTCGGCCAGGCCCATGATGCCGCGGAACAGCAGCAGGCTGAGAAAACCGGTGACCAGCCCCGACAGCGCCGAGCACAGGGAAAACAGGATCACCGCGACGATCAACAGCGGCTTGCGCTTGCCGCGCCGGTCCGACCAGGCCCCGACCAGTGCGCCGGACACCGCCCAGGCCAGGGCCAGGATCGACGACAGCATGCCCAGGTGGCTGTTGCTCAGTTGCAGCTCGTCGGCCATGAAGGGGAACAGGAAGGACAGGGCCAGGCGATCGAAAAAGACGAAGCCGAACGTCAGGAACAGCACGCCCAGCAGGATGTTCTCGTAACCGGCTTTATTGTTGTTGTAAGCCATGGTCGTTCTCCGCGGGAGGGACAGGTGAAGTCGAGACTTCAGCGAAACAGCGTGTCGATATAGGCCGCGCCGAGGCCGATCTTTTCGTAGTGCGCGCGGCACAGGGCGATGTAGGAGTGCACGTCGAAATAACCGTCCGGCTCGCCCTGTTCGTCGAGCCAGATCAGCGGGCCCTTGACGATGAAAAACGCGCGCATCGGTTGCTCGTGCTCGTAGGCCACCAGGGTGTGGCCTTCGCCCGGGGTCTCGTAGACGAAGTCGCCGGCAGTGGCGGTCCAGTCGTGCTCCAGGTAGCCCCACTTGCCGGACAGGGTGTAGGCGAACACTTCGTGGGGGTGGTAATGCCGGTTCACCAGGCCGGCGCTGCTGGCCATGAGGATGTCGCACCAGCGGTTCTCGCTCGGCGAGATCCACAGCGGCCGCGAGGACACGGTTTCGGTGAAGGGCACATACAGCTTCAGGTCGTCGCTGGCGGCATTGGCCAGGTAGACCTCGGGCTTGGCGTCCGGCTTGAAGCAATTGGCGATCGGTTGCAGGTCTTTCCAGAATTCACGGCGGGCGGCTTCGGGCATGGTCGGCCTCTATTCGTTGTGGGAGTCGAGGCGACTTTAGGCGCGGTGCGCGGGCGGGGTTTTATCCAATCGGACGGGATTGTTGACTGGATCGGACGAGACTTTTCCTACAGGCTTCAGGGACGCCGTTTACCCTGGCAATCGACTTGTGCCCACTGCGTTTCACGTTGACAGGGCATAAGCTTCATATGTTAATGAATCGCCGCGAGCGCCACCTGTCGCGGCCTCGGAATCCGGTCACTGCCTTGCCGACCGGGAATGCTTCCTAGCCATGAGAAGAATAAAAATGTCTCCATGCGCCTTGCTCGAAACCCGGCATGCCTGCACCCAGAGCATCGCCCTGGACCAGCGGCTGGCCTTCTGGGAGGACTACAACGCCTCCACCCTGGTCGGCCTCAAATGCACTTCCTTTTGTGAAAGCGGTTTTGCCGCCAGCCAGGACAACCTGCAGCTGGAGGGCATGCGCCTGGCGCGGATCGAGGGCAACGAGCACGTAGTCGAGCGTGACAACTCGATGATCCGCGCGGTGCCCAAGGAGTCGGTGTTCGTGTCCTTCGTCACCGGCAGCGGCTCGTTCTTCTATCAGGATGGCGCCTGCCAGTTGCTCGAACCGGGCGAGCTGATCGTCTACCGCACCGACAAACCCTATCTGTTCGGGTTCTCCGGGCCGATGCGCCAGTTCATTTTCGACATTCCCCAGGCGCTGTTCGCCGAGCGCTGCCTCAAGCGTTTCGACCGTCCGCTGAAGATCGGCGGGCAAAGTGGGGTGCAGCGCCTGTTGCTGCGCACCCTGGGCGAGCGCACCGGAGGCTTTTTCCAGCAGCCGCTGAGCGAGGACGCCGAGAGTTATCAGAACCAGACGCTGGAGCTGTTGGCCAGCCTGATCGCCGGGCAGGCGGGAGAGCGGCGGATCAATGCCCTGAGCGCGTCCTATCTGCTGGCGGCCAAGCAGTGCATCAGCGAACAGCTGGCCGACCCCGGCCTGAGCTGCGAACGGGTGGCCGCGCAGACCGGCATTTCGCCACGGCACCTGAGCCGCCTGTTCGCCCTGGAAGACAGCCAGCCCAGCCGCTTTATCCTGGAAAAACGCCTGCAACAGGCCCATGACCTGCTGAGCAGCCCACGGGGAGCCGGCCTGGATATCGGCGAAATCGCCTACCGTCATGGCTTCACCAGCCAGGCCCACTTCGCCCGGGCGTTCAAGGCCCATTACGGCCAGACCCCAAGCGAAGTCCGCAAAACCCTGTAGCCGCTGCCGTAGGCTGCGATAGGTCCGAAGGACCTCCTGCGGTCGGGAGATCGCTACGCCCGTTCCGGTCGATCGCAGCCTTCGGCAGCGGCTACAGGTCGGTGGCCAGCCAGATGCATTTCGCGGCATTTAAGCCTCGTTACGGCCAGCCTCAAGCGAGATTCGCAAACCCATGTAGCCGCTGCCGCAGGCTGCGATAGGTCCGAAGGACCTCCAGCGGTCGGGAGATCGCTACGCCCGTTCCGGTCGATCGCAGCCTGCGGCAGCGGCTACAGGTCAGTGGTCGTTGAGGAAGGTTTGTGCCAGATCGTCGATCAGCTGGCGTTGAAAGGCCTGGAACCCAGGATTGGGCTGCTGCAGCTGCACGAACTCCAGCATCGGGTCGGTCACCGCGGTCCTGACGCCGGCCAGCTCCTCGACCGTCGCCAGCCCGCAGAAGGGCACATAGGCTTCGGAGTAACCGCCCTCATGCACCAGCACCAGGCGGCCCTGGCACAGGCGCTCGGCGGCTTCGCGCACCTGGCGGGTCATGGCGCGGAACGAGTCGCTGTGCAGCAGCATCCGCGCCAGCGGGTCGACCGCGTTGGCGTCGTAGCCGCAGGCAACGATGATCAGCTCCGGCTCGAAGCGCTCCAGGGCCGGGATCACGATGCGTTGCAGGGCATACAGGTACGCATCGTGGCCGCTGCCGGGCAGCAGCGGGATATTGAGGTTGGCCCCCAGCCCGGCGCTGCGGCCACGGTCCTGTTCGCCGCTGTAGCCGGGCGGGAAGCAGCCGTCCTGGTGCAGGGAAAGGGTCAGCACGTCGCCGCGCTCCTCGAAGATCGACTGGGTGCCGTTGCCGTGGTGCACGTCCCAGTCGATCACCGCGACCTTGCCCAGGCCGCGCCTGGCTTTGGCCGCCTCGATGGCGATGGCGATATTGGCCAGGAAGCAGAAGCCCATGGCGCCGTCGGCCAGGCAATGGTGCCCCGGCGGACGCGACAGCGAGTAGGCGTTGTTGGCTTCGCCGCCGAGCACCGCGTCCACCGCGGCGATGGCCAGGCCGGCGGAGAGCCGGGCGATTTCGTAGCTGCCCGGGCCGATCGGCGCTTGCGGGCCGAGTTCGCCGCCACCGGCCTCGCTCAGGGCCTTGAAGCGTTGCAGGTACTCGGCGCTGTGCACCCGCAGCAGGTCCTCCTCGGTGGCGGCCGTGGCGCTGCGCACCAGCAGGTGGCGGGTCAGGCCGGAGACGTCCAGCAGGCTTTTCAGGCGGCGCTTGGTTTCCGGCGATTCGGCGTGCCCGGCCGCGGCGGGCGGTTGCACCCAGCCGCCCACCGGCAGCGTCAGCGCATGCAGCCCGGCGCTGTGCCAGAGGCTGAGTTCATCGAAGAAAAACGCGGTTTTACGGGGCATGGGCATATCCATCTATCTATGGGGCGAAAATTTGTAGCCGCTGCCGCAGGCTGCGATCGACCGGAACGGTCGCTGCGATCTCCCGGGCGCCAGAGGTCCTTCGGACCTATCGCAGCCTTCGGCAGCGGCTACAGGGGTTCAGGGGATTCAGGGATTGCGCCGGCAGCCGAGGATCAGCGCCAGCGACAGCAGGGTCAGGCCGGCCCCGCCGATCAGCAGGGGCTGGAAGCCACCGGTGCTTTCGATCAACCGCCCGGCCAGCGCGGGGCCGATGGCCAGGCCGCCGCCGATCACCAGGTTGGAGGCGTTCATCAGCTTGCCGGAGCGGTCGAGGTCGGCCAGGCAGGCGAGGATCAGCGGCAGGATGAAGGTCCAGGTGAACTTGAAGACCAGAGCGGCGAGGGCGAAGCGCGCCAGGGGCGGCGCGCCCAGCAGCAACAGCACCGAGCCGGCCATCAGGCTGTAGCCGAACAGCAGCAACAGCAGGCGCGGCAGGCGATTGCCGATCAGCGAGGCGCAGCCGGCGCCGACGATGCCCATGACCGTGGCGACGGCCAGCAGCTCGCCGCTGGCTTGCGCGGAGATGCCGGCCTTGGCACTGATCGAACCGATAAAGGTCCAGACCCCGCTGAGGCTGATATAGAAGCCGAGGATGCCGAGAATGCCGCACAGGGCCTTCCACTTCGGTGCGGCGGCTGCCTGCCCCGCGGTTTTTTCCGGGGGCGGCGCGCCCTGGGGAAAGTAGCGCGCCAGGGGCAGGCACAGGCTCATCAGCAGCGCCAGCAGCAGGTAGCAGGCCGCCAGGCCGTAATGCTCGAACAACCGCGGCAGAATGCTCAGGCCGATTGCCCCGACCACCAGTTGGCCCATGACCCACAGGCCGTAGGTCCGGCTGGGGTTGGCGGTGGAGGCGGCGCTGGACAGGCAGATGATCATCAGCGAACCGCCGGCCAGGGCACTGCAGAAACGCAGGGCCAGCAGCGCGCCATAATCCTGGGCCCAGATCGACAGCAGGTTAGTGACTATGAACAGCGCCCCGGCCAGCAGCGCCGCGCGGCGCCAGTCGACGCGCTTGAGCCACCAGAAGGCGGGCAGGGTGGCGAGGCTCATGGCCCCCAGTTCAGTGGAGAACAGGTCGCCGATCTGCGACGGGCTCAGTTGCCATTGGCTGGCCAGTTGCGCGGCCACCGCCGGGGCGGTCATGAGGATGGTCGGGGTGATGGCGGCGAACAGCACGATGGCCGCCAGCAACGCCAGGGATGAAGCGGTGTGCGGCTGCTCGCCGGTGAGCGCCTGGCTCTTGTCGATCATGGGGGGCGTCATGGTGGGTAGCTCCGGAAAAACGCTTCAGAACACGTGGACCAGACGCAGCAAGGCGTCGGTGCCGTGGTAGCCGTTACGGGTGGCGACGTTTTGCGAGAGGCCGAACATCAGCTGGTTCTGCTGGTCCAGCCAGTGGCCGACCTCGAAGCCGACCTGGGTGTAGCGCTTGTGGGTGTCGTCGATGCGCTGGTCGTTGATCCGCAGCTCGCCACCGTCGGCGTGGATCAGCCGCAGGGCGCCGTAGGTGCTGCTGGTGAAGTCATAGGAGGCGAAGGCTTGCAGGCGGTACAGCGGGTCCTGCTTCAGGTCGCTGCCGAAGTAATCGTCGTTCTTGCCGTAGAGCTGGGCTTCGAGGTTGGCTTCCAGCACCCACTTCTCGCCGACGCCCTGGGTGTAGTTGTAAACGAAGGTCGCGCCCCAGCGGTTGGCGCCCGGCGAGACATCCGGGTTGTCGCCGTGGTATTCGCCCACCGGCAGGGTGATCAGGGTCAGCAGGCCGCTGTAGGTTCGGCTGGCCGGGTCGTTGATGAAAAACAGGGTGCCGCCGACCTGCGGGTCGCCGAAGCCGCTTTCCCCGGTGTGGCGATTGGCACCGGGCAGGCGCGCGTCGATATCGGCGAAAGGCACGATGAATTGCGGGGTGCACAGGGTGCCGCAGATGTCGGTGAAAAATACCTGGCGATAGGCCAGGGCGTTGACCTTCAGCTCGGCCTTGCCGGTGCTGTCGGCAGGACCGTGGAAGTCGTCGGCGCGGGTCGCCGGCAGGTACAGCACGCCCAGGCTGGTGCCCGAGGGCGCGCCGAAGAAGTCGCGGGCGTTGAGGTCGGCGGCGCTGGCGTTCAGGCTCAGCAGGGCGCCGGTGACGGCCAGGGCGGTGTGGTGCGCAAGCGTTCTGGTCATGGGCGTAACCTCTGTTCTTTGAGTTGTTGTGCGGCGAAGTGCTCGCCGGTACGCGGCAGTGGCTGGAAAAAGGGCAAGAGCGGCCCGTGGCCGTCAAAACGACAGCGCGAAAGTCAGTCAGCGAGGGAGGTAAACGTCAGTTGGGTGGGGCGTGCAGCAGATGGGCGATGCGGGTCTTATCCTTGACCCCGAGCTTGTTGTAGATGGCGCGGATGTGATGGCGCACGGTGTTCGGCGACAGGCCTAGCTCGCGGGCGATTTCCTTGTAGGTCTTGCCTTCGCCGAAGCCCAGGGCTACGTCGTTTTCCCGTGGGCTCAGTTGGGTCAGCAGCGTGCGGCCGCGGGCGGCGAGCAGGAACAGGTCGCCCACCGGCGAGGCCTCGAATTGCAGGTGCCGGCCTTCGTAACCGCCATCGGCCATGGGCACGGGCAGGCAGGGACCGCTCCAGTCCGGCCACTCGCCGAGCAGCAGGTCGACGAAGCCGCGTTCGGCGCAGTGCAGGGTGCCGCGCTGGTCGCACACCGCCAGCGCCAGGTTGCGCGGGCTGGTGAGGGTTTCGCGCATGGCCACCAGGGTGCGGATCTGGTTGGCCGACACCGCGGCCACCAGGTGCAGCATCAGGTTGTTCAGCAGCAGGCAGTCGTCGGCGTCGAAACGTTTGGCGCCGGGGGCGCGGTACAGCGCCAGGTGGTCGCTGAGGTGGGTCTGCGGGTCGATGTACACCACGCACAGCAACTCGCCGATGCCATAGGTCGTGCCCAGCCAGTTCAGGCCGGGGCCGTTGGCCGGGTCGCGCATGTCGACGATCACCGCCCGGCCCGGGTGCGCATGGACCCGGCCGACAGTGACGTCGACGTGCTTGATCGACTGCCAGTCCGGCAGGTAGCTGGGGGGCAAGTGATGGAGGTAGGAGCTGTGTTCTTCCGGCAGGCCGTCGATCAGCGCGGCGCGGCCCCACCAGGCGCTGTCGAAGGGCAGCAACTGGCCGATGCGGTTCAGCGCATGGCCATGGAAATGTTCGATGTCCTTGTGCTGCGCCAGGCGCTGCAACTCCAGGGTCAGCGAGCTGAAGGCTTCCAGCAGGCTGGCGTGAGCATGATCATGACGGCTCATCGGGTGTTCCTCTGTGCGACGTTCTTATTGTTTTCGTCACGGAGTCAGTAGGGACCGGAACGTCCAGGGACGTGGGCAGGGCCTGGGCACGAGTATCGTCGGGTTGGCGGGGGATCGCTATCCTACAGATGCAGGATGAAGGCGGATGGCATGGGAGATGAAGGGTGGCGTAATCCCTGTAGGAGCGAGGCTTGCCCGCGATAGCCGCGCAGCGGCGATGGACCTGACAACGCGCGTTATCGTTGTAGATTTATCGCGAGCAATCGAGCGTCGACCTGCCGCTCCTACAGAAGATCAGAAGATCAGAAGATCAGAAGATCACGCCGCCTGGACGGCCCGCTGCAAACGATGGAAACCACGGCTGAAATACACCAGCGAGTCGCCGTGTTCGCGCACGCAGATTTCATCCAGCTGCACCAGCATCACCGAATGGGTGCCGACTTCCTGCACCTCGGTGATGCGTCCCTGCAGGCTGGCCAGGGCGCCGTCGAGCACCGGTAGGGCGCCCTGGCCGTCGCGCCAGGGGTGCAGGCTGAAGCGCTGCTCCATCTCCACTCCGGTCATGCCGGCGAAGTGCCGGGCGACCTCTTCGTGTTCGCCGCAGAGCACGTTGACGCAGAGCTGGCCGTTGCGCTTGAACACCGGGTTCAGCGCGCTGTTGCGGTTGACGCAGACCATCAGGCTGGGCGGGCTGTCGGTGACCGAGCAGACCGCGGTGGCGGTGATGCCGCAGCGTCCGGCCGGGCCGTTGCTGGTGATGACGTTGACCGCCGCGGTCATGTGCGCCATGGCATCGCGAAAAGCCTGTTGCTTGGGATCGAGTTGAGTCATGACAGATTCCTCGGGTGAACCCGCGGGCGCCGGCAATCGGGGGGCGCCCCGCGGGTCATTCAGGTCGGGCGGCGCTTATTGGCGGATGCGGTCGAGCATATTGATGTCGTCCGGATTGGTCAGGTGCGGCACCGTCCAGCCGTCGAGGTCGTAGTCGCCCAGGCATTGGTCCACTAGATCGGTCATGGCTTTCATCGAACCGGTGGCCTGGGCATGGCGCAGGCACTGCATGCGGATTTCGTCCTGGCTGCCGGCGTAGTTGATTTCGTACAGCTCGTGGCGGCCGCCGAACTCGGTGCCGATGGCATCCCACAGCAGCTTGAGGATCTTGATTCGCTCCTCGTGGCCCATGCCCGCCGAACCCCGGCAATAGGTGCTCAGGTACTGGTTGAGCATCGGGTCCTTGAGGTCGCGGGAGCCGGACGGCAGGTAGATCAGGCCGCTGGCCACCACCTGCTCGATGATCTTCTTGATGTCGGTGTAGGCCTGGGGCGCCAGGACCCGGTAGGCCTGCAAGGCCTGGGCGCTGGGCAGGAAGGCGCCATTGAGCCATTCGCTGGCGTTGCCGTGCATGGCGTCGGTCAGCGACCAGAACAGGTTGCGCCAGGCCACCACCTCGCCAACCTGCGCCTGCACCCCGCGAAACTCCAGGGAGCCGGTGCACTGCAAGGCCTTGACCAGCAGCCCGGTGATGAAGTCGAGCTTGACCGCCAGCCGGGTGCAGCCCTGCATCGGGAACAGCCGGCCGAAACCGCCTTGCGGGAACCACTGCCGGCAGCGTTCGAAGTCGCGGTAGATCAGCACGTTTTCCCAGGGGATGAACACCTTGTCCATGATCAGGATCGCGTCGTTCTCGTCGAAGCGGCTGGACAGCGGGTAGTCGAACGGCGAACCGGTCATGCCGGCCTGCAGTTCGTAGGACGGGCGGCAGATCAGCTTCATGCCGCGGGTGTTCATCGGTGCGATGAACATCAGGGCGAAGTCGGTGTTGTCCCCCAACAGCTGCGCCGAACCCTGGCCGACGAAGTTGTAGTGGGTCAGGGCCGAGTTGGTGGCCACCACCTTGGCGCCGCTGACGATGATCCCGCCTTCGACTTCTTCGTCCACCGAGATGAACACGTCCTTGACCTGGTCCACCGGCTTGTCGCGGTCGATCGGCGGGTTGACGATGGCGTGGTTGAGGTATAGGCAGGCTTCCTGGATGCGCTTGTACCAGGTGCGGGCGTTGTCCGCGAACTTGCCATAGAACTCCGGGTTGGCCCCCAGGGCGCTGCCGAAGGCGGCCTTGTAGTCCGGGCTGCGGCCCATCCAGCCGTAGGTCAGGCGCGACCACTCGGCGATGGCGTCGCGCTGCTGGCGCAGGTCGTCGGCGCTTTGCGCCGAGCGGAAGAACTTGTGGGTGTAGCCGCCGTTGCCGGTGTCGGTGGCCCAGCACAGCTTGTCCTTGGTCTCGGGGTCGTGCAGGGCGTCATAGAGGCGCGCCATGGAGGCGGCGGAGTTGCGGAACGCCGGGTGGCTGGTCACATCCTTGACCCGGTCGCCATAAATGTAGATTTCGCGATCGTCGCGCAGGCTGGCCAGGTATTCGGCGCCGGTCAGCGGGCGGTTGGTCTCGGCACGGAAGTCTTCGGGTTTCATCATCCACTCCAGTCGTTGTTGTTATGAATTGCCATTGCGAGCTGGGGCCCATGATGGGCAGGACGGGGCGGCGACTGAATGGCTTTTCCGGCGAATGAATTGCACTTTTCATGGGGCTGGTCATGGAGTAGGTCATGGGCCTGGTCATGGGGCAGATCATGGACGCGGAACCGATCCGGCAAGGCCACCCGTTTCACCGTTGAAACACTTTCGCGGCGACGAAAAATATTTTCGCCGGGGCCTGCAAAAAACCTAAAGCCCGGCCGATATCGCTATTAGGCCCACAGACCAACTACAACAGTGGCGCCCACCTGTCAGGCCGCCAGCCATCGCTGGTGACAGGGTTCAGTGCATGGATGCTCGCAGTCCTCAATTCCCGAGAGTCATCCTATGTCCCTACGTAATATGAATATCGCGCCTCGAGCTTTCCTCGGTTTTGCGTTCATCGCGTTGCTGGTCATCGCGCTGGGTGTGTTCGCTGTCAACCGCATGTCGATCATCCGACAGGCCTCCCTGGAAATGGAAAGCAACCAGCTGCCCAGCGTAGGGTTCCTCGGCAACGTCACCGAAAACATGCTGCGCCTGCGGATTCTCTCGTTCCGGGTACTGGTCAACCGCGAGCCGGCCGGCCTGCAGGAAGCGCAGACGCGTATCGGCGTGCTGGTGGACAAGCTCAAGCAGGCCCAGGCCAGCTACGCCGCCTTGCCGGCGGGGGAAGAGGAAGTGGCCCTGTACAAGACCTTCGCGGCCACCCTGGAAAAGTACCTGCAAGCGCAGAACGACATGCTGGAGCTGTCTCGACAGAACAAGCTCGAGGAGCTGCGCACCCTGATCAATACGCGGATCAAGGACGGCACCGACCAGATGGGCGAACAGCTGAACAAACTGGTGGCGATCAACAAGGCCGGGGCCACCCAGGCGTCTGACCTGGCCGGTGAGCATTACCACGGCGCCATCACCGGCATCATCGCCGTGGCGGTGGTCGCGGCCCTGCTCACGGTGGTGCTGGCCCTGCTGCTGACCCGCAGCATCGTCACCCCGTTGAACCGCGCGCTGCTGGCCGCGCAGACCATCGCCGCGGGCAACCTGACCAAGGCCATCGAGGTCGACGGCAAGGACGAGCCGGCCCGCCTGTTGGTGGCGCTGAACGAGATGCAGGGCAACCTGCGCAAGACCATCGAGCAAATCTCCGGCTCGGCCACCCAGCTGGCCTCGGCCTCGGAAGAACTCAGCGCGGTCACCGAGGAAGCCTCCCGTGGCTTGCAGCAGCAGAACAACGAAATCGAACAGGCGGCCACCGCGGTCAACGAAATGACCGCCGCCGTGGAAGAGGTGGCGCGCAACGCTGTGTCGACTTCCGAAGCCTCGCACCAGTCGACCCAGGCTGCCCGCGAAGGCCGCGACCGGGTGGTGGAAACCGTCGACGCGATCCAGACCATGACCCACGACGTGCAGAGCACTTCGCTGATGATCGAAGGCCTGGCCACCCAGGGCCGCGACATCGGCAAGGTGCTCGATGTGATCCGCGCCATCGCCGAGCAGACCAACCTGCTGGCCCTCAACGCAGCCATCGAGGCGGCCCGCGCCGGCGAGGCCGGGCGCGGGTTCGCGGTGGTGGCCGACGAGGTGCGGGCCCTGGCCCATCGCACCGCGCAATCGACTCAGGAAATCGAAAAGATGGTCGCTGGCATCCAGAACGGCACGGGCGAGGCGGTGCAGTCGATGCAGCAAAGCAACCAACGCACCCAGAACACCCTGGAAATGGCCCGCGCCGCCGGCGTGGCCCTGGAGCAGATCGCCGAATCGATCAACCTGATCAACGAGCGCAACCTGGTGATCGCCAGTGCTTCGGAAGAGCAGGCCCAGGTGTCCCGCGAGGTCGATCGCAACCTGGTGAATATCCGCGACCTGGCCACCCAGTCGGCCGCCGGGGCCAACCAGACCAGCGCCGCCAGCCATGAGCTGTCGCGCCTGGCGGTGGATTTGAATGCGATGGTGGCGCGCTTTGTGATTTGAGTTAGGGTTGTTGGAATGCGTGCCCAAGGAGAGCGAGATGCGCTATTCAGCCTTGACCCAACGGATCGCCGGCGAAGGTGCCGCGGCCTGGCAGATTCACTACCGCGCCCTGGAGCTGCGCGAGGAGGGCGTCGATGTGCTGCTGCTGACCATCGGCGACCCGGATTTCGACACCCCGCGGCCGATCGTCCAGGCCGCCATCGATAGCCTGCTGGCGGGCGACACCCACTATTCGGAGGTGCGCGGCAATCGTTCGCTGCGCACCCGCATCGCCCACCGCCATGCCACCCGCAGCGGCCAGGCGGTGGACGCCGAGCATGTGGTGGTGTTGCCGGGGGCGCAATGCGCGGTGTTCTCCGTGGCCCAGTGCCTGCTCGATCCGGGCGACGAGGTGCTGGTGGCCGAGCCGATGTACGTCACCTACGAAGGGGTGTTCGGTGCCTGCGGGGCCAAGGTGTTGCCGATTCCGGTGCGCCCGGAGAACGGCTTTCGCGTCGAGCCCTCCGCGGTCGCCGCGCGCATCACGCCGAAGACCCGCGCGCTGATGCTCAACAGCCCGAACAACCCCTCCGGTGCCAGCCTGTCCCGGGAAACCTGGCAGGCCCTGGCGCGACTGTGCGTCGAGCATGACCTGTGGCTGATTTCCGACGAGGTCTACAGCGACCTGCTGTTCGACGGCGAACACATCAGCCCCGGCAGCCTGCCGGGCATGGCCGAACGCACGGCGACCATCAACAGCCTGTCCAAGTCCCATGCCATGACCGGCTGGCGGGTCGGCTGGGTGGTGGCGCCCCAGGCCCTGGCCGGGCACCTGAGCCATCTGGCGCTGTGCATGTTGTACGGATTGCCGGACTTTGTGCAGAACGCCGCGGTGGTGGCGCTGGACGCCGACCTGCCGGAACTGGAGCAGATGCGCGAGGAATATCGCCAGCGCCGCGACCTGGTGTGCGCGCAGTTGAGCCAATGCCCGGGGCTGAAGCCGGTCAAGCCCGATGGCGGCATGTTCGTCATGGTCGATGTGCGGGAAACCGGCCTGGGCGCCCAGCAATTCGCCGAGCTGCTGCTGGAAGGGCACGGCGTCTCGGTGCTCGCCGGCGAGGCCTTCGGCCCCAGCGCGGCGGGGCATATCCGTATCGGCCTGGTGGTGGATCAACAGCGTCTGGCGGACGCCTGCCAGCGGATCGTGCGTTGCACCCAGGATCTGCTCGAAGGCCGATCCTCAAAACGCCGCTGAGCCTGTAGCCGCTGCCGCAGGCTGCGATCGACCGGAACGGTCGTGGCGATCTTCAGGACGCCGAGGTCCTGCGGACCTATCGCAGCCTGCGGCAGCGGCTACAGGGTGGATCGGACGGTCGGGCAGCTACAGCGTCACACCGCGGCCTTGCGGCGCTCCCAGGCCTGGGGGTTGACCAGGTTGGCCGGACGCTGGCCGGCCAGGGCCGCCAGCAGGTTGTCGACCGCGCAGCGGGCCATGGCCTCGCGGGTCTCGAAGGTCGCCGAGCCGATGTGCGGGGTGGCCACCACATTGTTCAGCTGCAACAGCGGCGAGTCGTGGCCCAGGGGCTCACGCTCGAACACATCCAGCCCGGCCGCGCGAATCCGCCGTTGCTGCAAGGCTTCGATCAGCGCCTGTTCGTCCACCACCTTGCCCCGGGAAATATTGATGAAGATGCTTTCCGGACGCATCAGGGCGAACTCTTCGCGGCCGATCAGGCCCTGGGTCTGGTCCGTCAGCGGCAGGGTCAGGCAGATGAAGTCGGCCTGTTGCAGCAGCTCCGGCAGGCTGCAGTAGCGGGCGCCGAAACGCTGTTCCACCGCCGGCTTCGGGCTGTTGCTGTGGTAGATCACCGGCATGCCGAAACCGAAATGGCCGCGCTGGGCCAGGGCTTCGCCGATCCGCCCCATGCCGATGATGCCCAGGGTCTTGCCGTGCACGTCGCTGCCGAAATGCAGCGGGCCGATATTGCGGTTCCACTGGCCGGCGCGCACCAGGTTGGCCAGCTCCACCACGCGCCGGGCGCTGGCCAGGATCAGGGCGAAACCGGTGTCGGCGGTGGTTTCGGTGAGCACATCCGGGGTGTTGCTGAGCAGGATGTCGCGGCGGGTCAGGTAGTCGATGTCGTAGTTGTCGACGCCCACCGAGACGCTGGCCACCGCTTCCAGGCGTGGCGCCAGGTCCAGCAGTTCGGCGTCCAGGCGCAGGCTGGCGCCGAGCAGACCCTGGGCAGCGGGCAGGGCGCCGCGCAGCTTGGCCAGGCCCTGGGCGCCGAGGTCTTCGATCAGGGTCACCTGGGCCTGCTCGTGCAGGCGGGCCATCAGCGGCGGCGAGAGTTTCTTGTACAGCACGACCTGTTTTTTCATGGGGTTCACCTTGTTCGATTCAGGAATGCGCCAGGCGGCGACGTACCGGCAGCGCGCTGCGCTGGCGGTCGCTGGCGCCCGGGTTGAGAAAGAGGGTCAGCAGCACCGACAGCAGCAGCGCGCCGCTCATCAGCAGGTAGGAGGCGCCGGGCGAGCCGGTGGCGCTGTTCAGGTAGCCCACCAGGTAGGAGCCGCCGAACGAGCCCAGGGCGCCCATGCTGTTGATCAGCGCCATGGCGCCGCCGGCGACGTTGGCCGGGAGGATCTCCGGGACGATGGCGAAGAACGGCCCATAAGGCGCGTACATGCAGGCGCCGGCGATCACCAGCAGGCTGTAGGACCACCAGAAGTGCTCGGCGCCCAGCAGGTAGGAGCCGTAGAAGGCGAAGGAGGCGATCAGCAGCGGCGGCCAGACGAAACGCTTGCGCTTCTGGATCCGGTCCGAGCCCCAGGACACCCCGAGCATGGCGATCACCGCAGCCAGGTAAGGCAGCGCCGACAGCCAGCCGGCCTCGACCATGTCCATCTGCGCGCCGTGCTTGAGGATCGACGGCAGCCACAGCACGAAACCGTAGACGCCGATGCTCCAGCAGAAGAACTGCAGGGCGAGGATGATCACCTTGGGCGAGCGGAAGGCTTCGGCGTAGTTCTTCACCGCCTTGATGCCCACCTGTTCGGCGGCCAGGGCGTTTTCCAGGTCGTGTTTTTCCTGGTCGCTGAGCCACTTCGCCGCGCTTGGGCGGTCATCGGCCAGGCGCCACCAGATAAAGGCCCAGAGCACCGCCGGCAAGCCTTCGATGATGAACATCCAGCGCCAGCTGAAATGCTCCACCAGGTACCCCGAGACCACCGACATCCAGAGCATGGTCACCGGGTTGCCGAGGATCAGGAAGGTGTTGGCCCGCGAGCGTTCGGCGCGGGTGAACCAATGGCACAGGTAGACCAGCATCGCCGGCATCACCGCGGCTTCGACCACCCCGAGCATGAAGCGGATGGCGATCAGCCAATAGGCGTTGGACACCACGCCGGTGAGAGTGGCCAGGCCGCCCCAGAGGATCAGGCTGACGAAGATCAGCTTCTTGACGCTGTGTTTTTGCGCGTAGATCGCCCCCGGTACCTGGAAGAAAAAGTAACCGAGGAAGAACAAGGCGCCGAGCAGGGACGACAGGCCCGGGGTGATCATCAGGTCGGCGGCCATCCCGGAGGCGGCGGCGAACCCGTAGTTGGCGCGGTCCAGGTACGCCAGGCTGTAGGTGATGAACACGATGGGCATGATGTACCACCAGCGGCGGGTGGCGAGTTTCAGCGTTTGCATAAGGGTGCTCCTGAGCTTGTTGTTTTTGTCGCGACAGGTAACGCGTTGGTTCAATCAGGCGGTGTTGTTTTCACGGTTTTATCGCGAGCAAGCTCGCTCCTACAGAACGTGCGCAGCCCCTGTAGGAGCGAGCTTGCTCGCGATCGGTCGCGCAGCGACCGTCGGTAATTCATCGCGGCTTGGCAGGCCTTCCATGTCGCCGCGGCTCTGCACCGCGCGGCTGCCGATCCAGTTGGCGCGCTGCACCGCTTCGGCGACGCTGTGGTTTTCCAGCAGGGCGCTGATCAGGCCGACGGCGAAACCGTCGCCGGCGCCCACGGTGTCGACCACCTGGGTCACCGGTACGGCCTCGACGAAACCTTCGTGCAGCTGGGTGCGGTAATAGGCGCCATGGGCACCGAGCTTGATCGCCACGGCCTCGACGCCCTGGTCCAGGTAAAACGCCGCGATGTCGGCGGGGTCTTCATAACCGGTCAGCAGGCGGCCTTCGCTCAGGCCCGGCAGCACCCAGTGGGCGAGCACGGCCAGGCGGTTGATTTCGTCGATCATCAGTTGTTCGCTGCCCCACAGGCTGGGCCGCAGGTTCGGGTCGAAGGACACGCTGCGGCCGGCCGCGCGCATCTTGCTCATCAGGCTGTGGGACAGTTCCCGGGCCGAGGCCGAGAGCGCCGGGGGAATGCCGGTGGCGTGCAGGTGCCGGGCGCGCAGCAGCTGGGGGGCGATGTCGGCGACGCTCAAGTGGCTGGCCGCCGAACCGCGGCGGAAGTACTCCACCCGCGGATCGTCGCCGTGCTCCTCCAGGGACTTGAGCTGGAAACCGGTGGGGTGGTGCCGGTCGGTGGCGACGTAGCGGCAGTCCACGCCTTCGGCTTGCAGGCTGTCGATGACGAAGCGCCCCAGGGAGTCGGCGCCGACCCGGCTCAGCCAGCCGACCTTGAAGCCCAGGCGCGACAGGCCGATGGCCACGTTGCTGTCGGCGCCGGCGATGCGTTTGTGGAAGTGGCCGACCCGGGCCAGGTCGCCGCTCTGTTCGGCGACGAACATCGCCATGGTTTCACCGAACGACAGGATATCGAGCTCAGACATGGGCGTGCTCCAGGCGGGACTGGCCGAGGCGGGCGAGGGTGGCGACGTGTTCGCGGGTCAGCTGCACCAGGTCTTCGCCTTGCAGCGGGTATTCCACGGCCCGGGTCACACCTTGAGTCATGTGCCGCAGCAATTGTTCCCACAGGTGCAGGTCGGCCATGCCCGGCGGTATCGCCACCAGCTTGCCGTCGGCGCGCCGGGCCACGGCCTTGCAGTGCACGTAGCCGACATGCCGGCCGAGCAGGCGCGCGGCGGCGGAGGCGGACTGGTCCTGCCACTGCCAGTTGCCGATATCGAAGGTCATCTGCACCGGCAGGCGGTGGCGCTCGACCTCGGCGAAGAAGCGCTGGAAGGGTTCGATGCGCCCGCCGTGCAGGGTCTGGTCGTTTTCCACCAGCAGCTGCACCGGGGACTGCGCCAGCAGCAGGGCCAGCTGGGGCAGGTCGTTGTGCTCGGTGAAATACCCCAGGGAAACCTTGAGGCTTTTCGCGCCGAAGGCTTCGGCCCGTTGCTGCGCCTGTTCCAGCAGCGGGTTGGCTCGGGAACGCCCGGCCACCCAGAGTTCCAGCGGCGAAGAAAACACGCTTTCCAGTTGCCGCTCGCGGGTGGCCCGGGCCAACTGGGACGGGTCTTCGACGGTCAGCAGCTCTTCGCGCCATTCGATGCGCGACGCGCCGGCGGCGGCCAGCACCTCGATGAAACTGCCTTGGCCCTGCTCACGGACGCGGTCGGCGCCGTAGCTGGACAGGCTGATGGAGACAGGCGATTTATTCATGGTCATGGCCTCTGAAACCGGTTTCATTTCTGCTCAAAAAAAGCCCCCCAAAAGAAGCTCGTTTCCCTATCTTCATGCCTGCGCCGTTCCCTGTAGCCGCTGCCGCAGGCTGCGATCGGCGGCGTAGCCGTCGTAACCCGGCCGAAGCGTTTTCCAGGCCGATCGCGGACGCAGGTCTTGCGGCAACTGCGTTGCCGATCGCAGGCTCGGCAGCGGCTACGCCGGCACCGCGATTCCCGAGTCGATCAGTGGTTACAGAGACCCTCGCTGTCGGGTGGAGCCGCGGACGATCAGCTCGGCCGGGAAATCCAGCACCCGCAGCGGCTCGACATCGCCGCGCAAACGCTTGAGCAGGCACTCGAAGGCGCTGGCGCCGATGCGTTCGGTGGGTTGGGCGAGGGCGGTGATGCCGCTGCCCACCAGCGGATACCAGTCGAGGTCGTCGAGGGCGATCAGGCCGATCTCGTCGAACAGCGCGCAGCCCAGCTCGCGCAAGGCCCGGGTCGCGGCCAGGGCGGCGACGCCGTTGGCGCAGAACAGCGCTTTCGGACCGGGGCCGGGGGCGGCGAGGAACTGTTGCAGTTGCTGGTTCAGCGCGGCGCCGGTTTCCACCGCCGCGCCTTGCAAGCCCGGGCGTTGCTCGATCTGCGCCTTGAAACTGTTGCTGCGCTCGATCCGCGAGCTGGTGCCGTCATGGGGTTCGCTGACCAGCAGCAGGTCGCGGTAGCCGCGCTCTTGCAGGTGTTCGATGGCGCTGCGCACGGCTTGCGGGTTGTCCAGGCCGACCAGGTCGCTGTGCAGTTGCTCGACCTTGCGGTCCACCAGGACCATGGGCATTTCCCGGTGCAGTTCGCGCAGTTCGTCCAGATGATGGCCCAGGGTGTTCACGATCAGGCCTTCGATGTTGTACGAGCGCAGGTTGGCCAGGTGCTGGCGCTCCTGCTCGTCGTCGCGGTCGGTGTTGCACACCACCAGGCTGTAGCCGTGCTGGCGGCAGGCGGTTTCCACGCCATGCATCACGGCAATCGAATAGGGGTTGCGGATATCGGCCACCAGCATGCCGATCAGGCGCGTGCGCCCGCGTTTCAGGCCACGGGCCATCTGGTTCGGGCGGTAGCCCAGTTCGGCTATTGCCTGTTCGATGCGCAGGGCGATGGCATCGGAGAGCAGGGCGCGGTCTTCGCCGATAAAGCGCGACACGCTGGCCTTGGAGACCCCGGCGCGTTCGGCGACATCGAGCATGGTGACGCGGCTGCGCTGGGCGGCGGAAAAACTGTTCACGGGCGGCGACCTGTCTTTGGCGTTCTTGTTATGGGGTGTATCCGCTCCAGGTGCGACGTTCCGCCGCATCGCTGAAACCGGTTTCAGGAAACAGCAAAGCGCTTTCGCCGTCAAGCGCGATCAGCGCCAGCGGCATGAAAAAAATGTCATGCAGTCGATCGCGGGCGGTCTTCTTCGGTAGAGGGAGGTGTCTGGCACCTGCGTTGCTGGTGATCGCGGGCAAGCCTCGCTTCTACGGGGGAAGTCATGCGCGTGACGGGCTCTTCGTAGGAGCGAGGCTTGCCCGCGATTAAAGACCACGCGGTTTCCCGGAGAAAAACTATTCGAGGCAGCCCCGCAGATAGTCGAGCAAGGCGCCATACAGCGCATCCACCTCCGGCGCGAGGCCTCGGGCGCGCAGGCAGCCATGCACCAGGCCGAGGCCCGGGTACAGCTGGCTGTGGCCGTCGGCGGCCAGCAGTCGCTGGTGATACAGCTCGCCGTCGTCGCGCAGCGGGTCGAACTGCGCCAGGGCGATAAAGGCGGCGGGCAGGCCGCGCAAGTCCGTGGCCAGCAAGGGCCGGGCATAAGGCGAATGCCGTTCCGGGCCGGGCAGGTACAGGGCCTGGTAGGCGTCCAGGTCGTTGCTGCCGAGCAGCGGCGCGTCGGCGCACTGGCTGCGCGAGGGCAGGTCGGCGCCTCCGCCGAGGCCGGGGTACAGCAGCACTTGGGCGGCGGGCAGCTGTTCGCCGGCATCGCGCAGGGCCAGGCACAAGGCCGCGGCGAGGTTGCCGCCGGCGCTGTCGCCGATCACCAGCTGCCGCCGGGCATCCAGGGCAAAGGGGCTGGCGCCGGCCTGCAAGGCGCGCCAGGCCGCCAGGCAATCGTCGAAGGCGGCGGGGAACGGATGCTCGGGCGCCAGGCGGTAATCCACGGCAATCACCAGCACCTGCAACTGCGCCGCCAGGTAGGCGGTGATGAAGTCGTGGGAATCCAGGTCGCCGACCACCCAGCCACCACCGTGCAGGTACAACAGGCAAGGCCAGCCGTCCGCGGGCATCGGGCGGGCGGGGCAATAGGCGCGTGCCGGCACCCCGGCCAGTTGCAATTCGCTGACCCGCAGGCCCTCGGGACGGGGCGGGGTGAAGGCGCGGCACATGCGGCTGTAGCTGTCGCGCAGGCTCTTGAAGCTGTTGTCGGGGCTGGTGAAGCTCAGGGTGCGCTCGACGAAGGCGGCGAGTTGGGGGGAGAGCGGGTAGTGGCGCATGGCTGGAGGTGTCCGTTGTCTGGAAGAGGGCCATCGCGAGCTGGCTCGCGATGAGACCGGCAGGACGCCACTATTTCAGGCTGGCCTGCACCGCCGCCACGCCGTCCTTGCCCTCGAAGCTGCTGACCCCGGCCAGCCAGCGTTGCAGGTCTTCGGGGTGCTCGCGCAGCCATTGCCGCGCCACGTCCTGGGGCGTCTTGCGTTCCATGATCGGTACCATCAGCTGGCTTTCCTGGGCTGCGCTGAAGGTCAGGTTCTGCAGCAAGCGCTGGACGTTGGGGCAGCGCTCGGCGTAGTCCGGCGCGGTGACGGTGGACACCCTGGCCGCGCCTTCGTTGGGCCCGTAGACGTCTTCGCTGCCGGTCAGGTAGGCGATTCGCATGTTGATGTTCATCGGGTGCGGGGTCCAGCCGACGAAGACCACGAACTCCTTGCGGTTGATCGCCCGTTGCACCGCCGCGAGCATGCCGGCCTCGCCGGACTCCACCAGCTTGAAGCCCTTGAGGCCGAAGCGGTCGCTGTCGATCATCGTCTTGATGGTGGTGTTGGCGCCGCTGCCGGGCTCGATGCCATAAATCTTGCCGCCCAGTGGCTCCTTGAAGCGGGCGATGTCGGCGAAGGTCTTCAGGCCCGCGGTGGCGACATAGTCCGGCACGGCGAGGGTGGCCTGGGCGTCGGCCAGGCTCGGTTGGTCCAGGACCTTGACCTGCCCGGCCTCGAGGAACGGCGCGATGTTCTTGTCCATCGCCGGTTGCCAGTAGCCGAGGAAGACGTCCAGGCGCTTGTCGCGGATGCCGGCGAAGATAATCTGCTGCACGGCGCTGGTCTGTTTGCTGTCGTAACCCAGGCCGGTCAGCAGCACGTCGGCCATGCCGCTGGTGGCGATGACGTCGGTCCAGTTGACCACGCCCATGCGCACGGTCTTGCAGGAGGCGGGCTCGCTGGCCCAGGCATTGGCGCTGAGCAGCAGGGCGCCACAGAGCAGCGGGAGACAAGGCTTGAACAGGGTTTTCATCGGAGGGTCTCGTTCGGCAGGTCGTTATTGTCGGGGGCGGCGTCTTGTTGCGCCGTGCCCACCACTTTAGGTAACCCTGATCGTTATGAAAGCGCCCTGAGGCGACTGGCTTTTGCACTGGGGCGACGGCGGCCAGCCTCTTCAGGCCCACAGGCTCGCCCAGGCCGAGACCAGCAGCAACAGTGCCATGCCCTGGTTGAAACGCTGCAAGGCCAGTGGCGAACGCAGCAGCCGGGCGGAGCCGGCGCCGAGCAGCGCCCAGGCGCCGAGGCAGGGCAATGACACCAGGGAAAACACCAGCGACAGGTACAACACCTGGTCCTGGCGTTCGCTGCCGTTGCCGGCGAACACGCTGATCACGGCCAGGGCCATCATCCAGGTTTTCGGGTTGACCAGTTGCAGGCTGGCGGCGCCGAGCAGGCCCAGGCGCCGGTGGTGGGTGTCCGCTTGTGGGTCGAGGGACGCGGCCGGGGCACGGAAGATCTGCCAGGCCAGGTAGCTCAACCAGATCACCCCGGCCCAGCGCATGGCGCTCGGCAGGCCGGGCACTTCCATCAGCGTGCGGCCGAGGCCGCTGCCCACCAGCATGACGATGCCGGCGGCGGCCACGCAGGCGCCGACAACGATCGGCAGCGCGGCCTTGAACCCGTAGCGGGCGCTGTTGCTCAGCACCAGGATATTGGTCGGCCCCGGGGTGATCGAGGCGACGAAGGCGAACAGCAGGAAGGGCAGCAGGCTGGGCAGGGAAGGTAAGAAGGAGAACATCGTGGGCAGGCTCCAGTGAAGATCGAGGGAGGCGATCTTCGCCGGTGCGGGTTCAGGCGTCTGGAAGGTTTGAGCAGCGCTTGCGGTAGGCCGCCGGGGTCAGGCCATAGGCGCGGACGAACCAGCGGCCCATATGGCTCTGGTCGGCGAACCCCAGGGCCATGGCCACCTCGGCCGGCTGTTCGCCGCGGGCCAGCAGGCGTCGGGCCTTGGCCAGGCGCAACTGCACCAGGTAAGCGTGGGGCGGCAGGCCATAGGCGGCCTTGAAGGCGCGGGTCAGGCGGAAGCGGTCGACGCCGCAGACCGCGCCCAGCTCGTCCAGGCTGATGTCCTGCTGGGCGTGGGCATGCAGGTAGTCGCGGGCCTTGTGCGCCACCAGGGGCAGGCGCGGGTCTGCGTGGTAGCGCTTGCGCCAGTGCAGGTGGCCGGTGAGCTGGTCGAGCAACTGGTCCAGGGCGCTCTGGCGGACGATGCGCAGCTCGCCGTGGTGCAGGCTGTGGAAGGCATTGCTGGTGGCCAGGGCCAGGCGTTGGTCGCTGGCCAGGGTGGTGGCGAAACTCAGCTGGCTGTCGGCCGGCGCCTCTTCGAACAGCGCGCTCAGCTCACGCTCCAGCCAGTTCGGGTCGAGGTACAGCATGCGGTAGGTGAAGCCGCTTTCGGTGGGGGCATCGCCGTCATGGATTTCCCCTGGCTCGAGCAGGAACACCTTGCCCGGGGTGCTGTGAAAACGCTCGCGCCGGCAGTGGAATTGCTGCACGCCTTCTTCGGTCACGCCCACCAGGTAGCTGTCATGCCAGTGAGGGTCGTAGGCATGGCCGGTGAAATGGGCGCGCAGGGTTTCGATGCCGGTATCGGCGTCCTGGGCCAGATCGATCCAGTTGTGCGCGTTCATGGCGTGTCCGTGGCAAGGGCGAGCGTGACAGTTAGCGCCCGCCGGCCAGAGTGGGTCTAGAAGATTTGTGCGGCTTCAACCGAACAGCCCGGCGGCGATGTTGATGGAAAACCCGAGGATCGCGGTGTTGAACAGAAAGCCGATCAGCGACTGGGCCAGGACGATCTTGCGCAGCTCGCGGGTGGCGACACCGACGTCGGAAGTCTGCACCGCCACGCCGATGGTGAAGGAGAAGTACAGGAAGTCCCAGTAATTGGGGGTGGTCAGGCCTTCGGGAAAGCGCAGGGCCGGGTCCTTGCCGTTCCAAGTGTAGTAGAGGCGGGCGTAGTGCACGCTGAAGATCACCCCGATCAGCAGCCAGGAGCCGATCACCGTGAGGCCGGTAAAGGCGTAGTGCAGCAGGCGCCGGCCGGTTTCCAGGTCCTTGCTGCCGGACAGCGAGAGGGTGATGGCGGCGAGGCTGGCGATGGCCGCGATGCAGACCATGAGCAGCACCAGCCCGGCGTTTTCGTCCTCGACCTCGGCAATGCGTTTCACATCGTCGGCCTTGGAGCGCGCGGTGAGCCAGCACATCAGCGCCAGGTAGCTCCAGACCCCGGCGTTCCAGCCGATGAGAATCTTGCTGATCAGGGTGTCGGCCGGCACCAGGACGCCCGCGGCCAGGCCGATAAGGGCGCCGATGGTCAGGCGAGGGTGGGTACGTACAAGAAGGGACATGGCGGCTCGCAGTGGCGGATTTGCCGCAAACCTTAGCATGCCGTCGCCGCAGGGGCGGGGCCCCTGCGGTTACATGGCTCTTGTGTAGGAGCGAAGCTTGCTCGCGATGAGTCTTTAACGATGACTTGATAAGCCTTTAACGGTCACTCGATACGCTGAAGACCCGCCACCGCATGACTATTCGGCCGCTCCTGGCGTCGCGACGCTCACCGCTTTTTTGCCGTTGCGCCGGACCAGCCTCATCACCACCACGAAGAACACCGGCACGAACACCACCGCCAGGGTCGCGGTGATCATGCCGCCGATCACCCCGGTGCCGATGGCCTGCTGGCTGGCCGAACTGGCGCCGCTGGCGATGGCCAGGGGCACCACGCCGAGGATGAACGCCAGCGAGGTCATGACGATCGGCCGCAGGCGCAGGCGCGCGGCCTGCACCGTGGCGTCCACCAGGTCGTGGCCTTCGTCGTACAGGCTCTTGGCGAACTCGATGATCAGGATCGCGTTTTTCGCCGACAGGCCGATGATGGTGATCAGCCCGACCTTGAAGAACACGTCGTTGGGCATGCCGCGCAGGGTCACCGCCAGCACCGCGCCGAGCACGCCCAGGGGCACCACCAGCAGTACCGAGGTCGGAATCGACCAGCTCTCGTACAGCGCCGCCAGGCACAGGAACACGATCAGCAGCGACAGCCCGAGCAACAGCGGCGCCTGGCTGCCGGACAGGCGTTCCTGCAGCGACAGGCCGGTCCATTCCTGGCCCAGGCCGGTGGGCAGCTGGCTGACCAGGCGCTCGATTTCCGCCATGGCCTCGCCGGTGCTGTGGCCCGCGCTCGGCTCGCCGGAAATGCTGATGGCCGGGTAGCCGTTGTAGCGGGTCAACTGGGTCGGGCCCTGGGTCCAGCGCGCCTGGGCAAAGGCCGACAGCGGCACCATCTTGCCGAGGTTGTTGCGCACGTTGATCTTCAGCAGGTCTTCCACCTGGCTGCGTCGATCGCCCTCGGCCTGGACCACCACCCGCTGCATCCGCCCCTGGTTGGGGAAGTCGTTGATGTAGCTGGAACCGACCGCGGTGGACAGCACATTGCCGATGTCGGCAAAGGACACGCCCAAGGCATTGGCCTGCTTGCGGTCGACTTCCAGGTGCACCTGCGGCGCCTCGGCCAGGGCGCTTTCGCGCACGTTGACGAGGATCGGGCTCTTTTCCGCGGCGGCCAGCAAGTCGGTGCGGGCCTGCATCAGCGCGGCATGGCCGAGGCCGCCGCGGTCCTGCAGGCGGAACTCGAAGCCGCTGGAGGTGCCCAGGCCGTCCACCGGCGGTGGCAGCACGGCGTAGGACACCGCGTCCTTGATTTCACTGAAGGCGGCGTTGGCCCGGTCGGCGATGGATTGCGCCGAGTCGTCGCTGCCGCGCTGCGACCAGTCCTTGAGGGTGGTGAAGGTCAGCGCGGCGTTCTGCCCGCTGCCGGAGAAGCTGAAGCCGAGAATCACCGTGCTGTCGCCGACCCCTGGCTCGCTGGCGTTGTGCGCCTCGATCTGTTCCACCACCTGGATCGTGCGGTTCTTGCTCGCGCCCGGTGGCAGCTGGATGTCGGTGATGGTGTAACCCTGGTCTTCCACCGGCAGGAACGAAGAGGGCAGGCGGCTGAACAGCAGCCCCAGGCCCACCAGCAGCACGCCGTACACCAGCAGGTAGCGGCCGCAGCGTTTCAGCGCGTAGGCGACCCAGCGCTGGTAGCCGTCGCTGAGGTTTTCGAAGCGCCGGTTGAACCAGCCGAAGAAGCCGCCTTTTTCATGGTGCTCGCCCTTGGCGATCGGCTTGAGCAGGGTGGCGCACAGGGCCGGGGTCAGGGTCAGGGCGAGGAAGGCCGAGAACAGGATCGAGGTGGCCATCGACAGCGAGAACTGCTGGTAGATGACGCCCACCGAACCGGGCATGAAGGCCATCGGCAGGAACACCGCCACCAGCACCAGGGTGATGCCGACGATGGCGCCGGTGATCTGTTGCATCGCCTTGCGCGTCGCCTCCCTGGGCGACAGGCCCTCGCTGGCCATGATCCGTTCGACGTTCTCCACCACCACAATGGCGTCGTCCACCAGGATGCCGATGGCCAGGACCATGCCGAACATGGTCAGCACGTTGATCGAGAAACCCAGCGCCAGCATGGTGGCGAAGGTGCCCATGAGTGCCACCGGCACCACCAGGGTCGGGATCAGCGTATAGCGGATGTTCTGCAGGAACAGGAACATCACCGCGAACACCAGCAACATGGCTTCGCCCAGGGTGTAGACCACCTTGGTGATCGAGACCTTGACGAAGGGCGAGGTGTCGTAGGGGATCTTGTATTCCACGCCGGCCGGGAAGTAGCGCGACAGCTCGTCCATCTTCGCCCGGATCAGGGTCGCGGTGCTCAGGGCGTTGGCCCCCGGCGACAGCTGCACGCCGACCGCAGTGGAAGGCTTGCCGTTGAGGCGGGTGGAGAACTGGTATTCCTGGCTGCCGACTTCCACCCGGGCGACGTCGCCGATGCGCACGGTGGAGCCGTCCGGATTGGCCCGCAGGACAATGTCGGCGAACTCTTGCGGGGTCGACAGCTGCCCCTTGACCAATACCGTGGCGGTGATTTCCTGGGTCGAGTGGCTCGGCAGGTCGCCGATGCTGCCGGCCGAGACCTGGGCGTTCTGCGCGACGATCGCCGCGTTGACGTCGGCCGGAGTCAGGTTGAAGCCGATCAGCTTCTGTGGGTCGATCCACACCCGCATGGCGCGCTCGGCGCCGTACAGCTGGGCCTTGCCGACCCCGTCCAGGCGGCGGATCTCGTTCATCACGTTACGCGCCAGGTAGTCGCTGAGCGCGGTGTCGTCGAGCTTGCCGTCGCTGGAGGTGAGGGTGATCAGCAGCAGGAAACCGGCCGAGACCTTTTCCACCTGCAGGCCCTGTTGGGTCACCGCCTGCGGCAGGCGCGGCTCGACCACCTTGAGGCGGTTCTGCACGTCGACCTGGGCCATTTCCGGGTTGGTGCCCGGCTGGAAGGTCGCGGTGATGGTGGCGCTGCCCAGGCTGCTCTGGGACGAGAAGTACAGCAGGTGGTCGGCGCCGTTGAGTTCTTCCTCGATCAGGCTGACCACGCTTTCGTCCACGGTCTGCGCCGAGGCGCCCGGGTACACGGCGTAGATCTCGATGCTCGGCGGGGCGACGTTGGGGTACTGCGCCACCGGCAACTGCGGGATGGAAAGGGCGCCGGCCAGCAGGATAAACAGGGCGACCACCCAGGCGAACACCGGACGGTCGATAAAGAATTGCGGCATGAGGGTTCCTACCTACTGTCCAGTGGTCTGGGCAAGGGGAAGAGGGCTGTCGTCGATCTGCACCTTTTCGCCCGGACGGGCGTGCTGCAGGCCCTCGACGACGATACGGTCGCCGGCCTTGAGGCCGTCGCTGACGATCCAGCGGTCCTGTTGCACGGCGCCCAGTTGCACCGGACGCTGGACCACCCGTTGCTCGGCATCCACCAGCAACACCTGGGCGATGCCGGCGCTGTCGCGCTGGATGGCCCGCTGCGGCACGCTGATGCCCTGGCGGTTCACCGCCTGCTCCAGGCGTACGCGAATGAAGCTGCCGGGCAGCAGGTCGAGGTCCGGGTTGGGGAACTCGCTGCGCAGGATGATCTGGCCGGTGCTCGGGTCGACGCTGAGGTCGGCGAACAGCAGCTTGCCCGGCAGCGGGTAGAGGCTGCCGTCGTCCTGGATCAGCGTGGCCTTGGCCTGGTCCTGGCCGACCTGCTGCAACTGGCCGGCGCGGAAGGCCCGGCGCAGGTCGTTGAGCTCGCGGGTCGACTGGGTGAGGTCGGCGTGGATCGGGTCCAGTTGCTGGATCAGCGCCAGCGGCGTGGTTTCGTTCTGGCCCACCAGTGCGCCTTCGGTGACCAGGGCGCGGCCGACGCGCCCGGAAATTGGCGCGGTGACGGTGGCATAGCCCAGGTTCAGCCGGGCGCGCTGCACGGCGGCCTGGTTGGCGGCTACGTCGGCGGCGGTCTGGCGCGCGTTGGCCCGGGCGTTGTCGTATTCCTGGGCGCTGATGGCCTGGTCTTCGATCAACTGGGCGTAGCGCTGCTCCTGCAAGCGGGCCTGGAAGGCGTTGGCCTCGGCCTTGCGCAGGCTGGCCAGGGCGCTGTCGAGGTCGGCCTTGAACGGTGCCGGGTCGATGCGAAACAGCACGTCGCCCTGCTTGACGTCGGTGCCTTCGCGGAAGGTCCGTTGCAGCACCACCCCGGCCACCCGTGCGCGCACCTCGGCGATACGCGGCGCGGCGATGCGCCCGCTCAGTTCGCTGCTGATCGACAGCGGGCGAGTCTCGACGGTTTCGATCCGGACCTTGGCCAACGGCGCCTGTTCTTCGGCGGTGGAGGCCTGGTCGCAAGCGCTCAGCGCGGCTGCCAGCAACAACAGGCAGAACGGCGCAAACAGGTTTTTCGACATGCTGATACCCCAATGATGACTGCGGCATGCTAAGGGCATGCCGCTAGGACCGCTGTGAAGCTGTGTAGGTGCTGTGTGAAAAAGTGTGAAACGAATGCTCGGGCGGGCGCGAGGTTGTATATCCTTTGTGCCTCGCTGATCGGGCGACGGCTTCCCAGGGAACATTCTAAGGAACGTTGTCGCTGTGTTTTTATTCACTCAAAGACTTCAATCCCCATGCCCAACATCCTTCTGGTCGAAGACGACTCCGCGCTCTCCGAACTGATCGCCAGTTACCTGGAGCGCAACGGCTATCAGGTCAATGTCATCAGCCGCGGCGACCAGGTGCGCGAACGGGCGCGGGTCAACCCGCCGGACCTGGTGATTCTCGACCTGATGTTGCCCGGCCTGGACGGCTTGCAGGTCTGCCGCCTGCTGCGGGCCGATTCGGCGTCGCTGCCGATCCTGATGCTGACCGCCCGTGATGATAGCCATGATCAGGTGCTGGGTCTGGAAATGGGCGCCGACGATTATGTGACAAAGCCTTGCGAGCCGCGGGTGCTGCTGGCGCGAGTGCGCACCTTGTTGCGCCGCAGCAGCCTCGGCGAGCCGCAGACCGCCAGCGACCGGATCCTCATGGGCAACCTGTGCATCGACCTGTCGGAGCGCACCGTGAGCTGGCGCGACCAGTTGGTGGAGCTGTCCAGCGGCGAATACAACCTGCTGGTGGTGCTGGCCCGGCATGCCGGCGAGGTGCTGAGCCGCGACCAGATCCTGCAACGCCTGCGGGGCATCGAGTTCAACGGCACTGACCGCTCGGTGGACGTGGCGATTTCCAAGCTGCGGCGCAAGTTTGACGACCATGCCGGCGAGGCGCGCAAGATCAAGACCGTGTGGGGCAAGGGTTACCTGTTCAGCCGTTCCGAATGGGAATGCTGAATCGATGCTGAGAATCCTGATTCGCCTGTACCTGGTGACCATCGTCTCGTTCAGCGCGGCGATCTACCTGGTGCCGGAGCTGGTGGTGAAGGTCTTCCACGAGCGTTTCGTCACTTACAACCTGGATTATTCCCGGGGCCTGCAGACCCTGATCGTCAAACAGTTTCGCGGCGTGCCCTCAGAGCAGTGGCCGGCCCTGGCCGCGGAAATGGACCAGGAATTCCAGCCGCTGCACATCGTCCTGACCCGCAACGATGACGCCGATTTCACCCTGTACGAGCGCGAACGCCTGCAACGCGGCGAGAACGTGGTGCGGGTCGGCGACTGGGGCTGGCGCACCCTCGCGGTGGCGCCGCTGGACGAGCAGATGGCAGTGCAGATGGTGGTGCCGCCGGACCCGATCGACGTCAGCCTGCTGTACTGGAGCATCAACGTGCTGATCGGCGCGACCATGCTCGCCTGCCTGTTGCTCTGGCTGCGGCCGCACTGGCGCGACCTGGAGCGCCTGAAACACGCCGCCGAGCGTTTCGGCAAGGGCCATTTGAGCGAGCGCACGCAGATTTCCGCAAGCTCCAACATCGGCAGCCTGGCCAATGTCTTCGATACCATGGCCGGCGACATCGAGAACCTGCTGAACCAGCAACGCGACCTGCTCAACGCGGTGTCCCACGAGCTGCGCACGCCCTTGACCCGGCTCGACTTCGGCCTGGCGCTGGCGCTCTCCGACGACCTGCCGGCCACCAGCCGCGAGCGCCTGCAAGGGCTGGTGGCGCATATTCGCGAGTTGGACGAACTGGTGCTCGAGCTGCTGTCCTACAGCCGTCTGCAGATCCCGGCGCAGTTGCCGGAGCAGGTGGAGGTGTCGCTGGACGAGTTTATCGACAGCATCCTCGGCAGCGTCGACGACGAACTGGAATCCCCGGACATCGTCATCGATGTGCTGCTGCACGGCAGCCTGGAGCGCTTCAGCCTCGACCCGCGGCTGACCGCCCGGGCGATCCAGAACCTGCTGCGCAACGCCACGCGCTATTGCGAAAAGCGTATCCAGGTGGGGGTGCACGTCAGCGAGCGCGGCTGTGAAATCTGGGTCGACGACGATGGCATCGGCATTCCCGACGACGAGCGCGAGCGGGTGTTCGAACCCTTTTACCGCCTGGACCGCAGCCGCGATCGCGCCACCGGCGGCTTCGGCCTCGGCCTGGCCATCAGCCGCCGGGCCCTGGAAGCCCAGGGCGGGACCCTGACCGTCGAAGCCTCACCGCTGGGCGGCGCGCGTTTCCGCCTGTGGCTGCCGATGCCGGCCTGAGCCTTGCCGGGCACCCCCGGCGACGGGGAGTGCCCGGCACACCGGCGTTTAGGGAAGGTGCTGCATCAGCACAATGCGGTCGGCTGCAGCTCGCTGGCCTTGATCAGGTTCACCCCCGCCGCGCGCATCTGCCGGGTGGCCTTGTCCAGCGAGCCGTCCATGTCGATGGCCCGGCAGGCATCGACGATCACGAAGGTATTGAACCCCGCCGCCCGCGCATCCAGCGCCGACCAGGCCACGCAATAGTCCAGGGCCAGTCCCACCAGATACACCGTGTCGATGCCGCGCTGGCTCAGGTAGCCGGCCAGGCCGGTCGTGGTGCTGCGGTCCGCCTCGACGAAGGCCGAGTAACTGTCGATATCCGGATTGCAGCCCTTGCGCAGGATCAACTGGGCGTGGGGCAGGTTGAGTTTGGGGTGCAGTTCGGCGCCACGGCTGGCCTGTACGCAATGGTCCGGCCAGAGCACCTGCGGACCATAGGGCAATTGGATGATGTCGTTCGGTGCGTGGCCGTCGTGGCTGGAGGCGAACGAGATATGCCCGGCCGGGTGCCAGTCCTGGGCGATCACCACCTGCTTGAAGTGGCTGCCCAGGCGATTGATCAAGGGCACGATCTGGTCGCCTCCGGGCACGGCCAGCGCGCCACCGGGGATGAAGTCGTTCTGTACGTCGATGACCAGCAGTGCCTTGCGTGAGCGACGGCTGCTGGCGGTTTTGGCAGTAGGCATGTGCAAGCTCCCTGGGTTGAGCAATGAGTCCATTCTCCCAGAGCATAGCGTGCCCGTTCCATGGCGCCGTTCCGCCGGTCAGGGCGTGGGAATCGACTGACCTCGGGTCTTGCCGCCAGCGGCGATGGCCTCTTCATAGCGGTTATGGGGGAGCAGGCCACTGGCCTGGTCGGTGCGGTCGGCGTCCGGTAGCCGGGTGGTGCGCTGGCTGACGCAGCGCTGGTTCTTGCTGTCCCAGACCTGGCCGTCCGGGCAGTTGGCGGCGACCGCCAGCAAGGTCGTCAGCAGGCCGCCGGCGAGCAGCAGCGGGGCGCCGAAGGCGAGGGCAGGGATGTTCATCGCGCGGTCTCCATGCGGATAGCGGTCCCTCCATTAAAGGTCCATCGCCCTGGCCGCGCTGCCCAAACTGACAGATTTTTCATGCCGTCAGTCGCCTGGGCGGGGCTATGCTGGGCAGCACTGGCCAATGATCTGGAGCCGACCGATGAAAGACCCGCAACCTGCGATCCATCACGCTGCCGCCGACGGCTACAAGGGCGCGGCCGACACCTATGTGCGTGGCCGCCCGGACTACCCGCCGGCACTGGACCAGTGGCTGCGCACAAGCCTGGGCTTGCAGGCCGGCCAGGTGGCGGTCGATCTCGGCGCCGGCACCGGCAAGTTCACCGGGCGCCTGCTGGCCACCGGGGCGCGGGTGATCGCCGTGGAGCCGGTGGCGCAGATGCGCGCCAGGCTCGCCGCCCGCTATCCCCAGGCCGAAGCCCTGAGCGGCACCGCCACTGCTATTGCGCTGGCCGACGAATCGGTGGACGCCGTGGTCTGCGCCCAGGCCTTTCACTGGTTTGCCAGCCATGAAGCGTTGAGCGAAATCGCCCGGGTGCTCAAGCCGGGCGGCCGCCTGGGCCTGGTGTGGAACCTGCGCGATGCGCGGGTGCCGTGGGTGCAGCGCCTGGACCGGATCGTCAACGCCCTGCAAGGCGACACGCCGCGCTATTACACCGGGGCCTGGCGCCAGGCCTTTCCCCATCCGAGTTTCACGCCCTTGCAGGAGCAGCACTTTCGCAACAGCCACAGCGGCGCGCCGCAGAACGTGATTTTCGATCGGGTGCGCTCCACCAGCTTTATTGCGGCCTTGCCGGATGCGCAGAGGGCGGAGGTCGACCGGCAGATCGCCGCCTTGATCGCCGAAGAACCGGAGCTGCGGGATAAATGCGTGGTCAGCGTGCCTTACGAAACCGCGGCGTTCTGGGCCCACAAAATCCCCTGATTGCTTTTGCAGGAGAGAGCAGTCCCGGTTTTGGCCGATGCGCTGCCTTACTGCGCGGCACAGGCCCTTGCTATAGTTCGGGCCTCATTTTTTTGCCCGGTAAGGAATGCTGCCATGTCCGAATATCAAGCCTTTCGCGTCGAACTTGCTGACAACATCGCCCATGTGCAGATCAACCGGCCGGAAAAGATCAACTCGATGAACGCCGCGTTCTGGAGTGAGATCATCGAGATCTTCCGCTGGATCGACGACACCGACGCGGTCCGCGTGGTGGTGCTGAGCGGCGCCGGCAAGCACTTTTCCTCGGGCATCGACCTGATGATGCTGGCGGGCGTGGCCAACGAACTGGGCAAGGACGTCGGGCGCAACGCGCGCCTGCTGCGGCGCAAGATCCTGCAGCTGCAGGCATCCTTCAATGCCGTCGACAACTGCCGCAAGCCGGTGCTGGCGGCGATCCAGGGTTACTGCCTGGGCGGCGCCATCGACCTGATCGCCGCCTGCGACATGCGCTACGCCGCCGCGGACGCGCAATTCTCGATCAAGGAAATCGATATCGGCATGGCCGCCGATGTCGGCACGTTGCAACGTTTGCCGCGTATCATCGGTGACGGCATGCTGCGCGAACTGGCTTACACTGGGCGCACCTTCGGCGCCGAGGAGGCGCGCAGCATCGGCCTGGTCAATCGCACCTACGCCGACAGCGAAAGCCTGCTCGACGGCGTGATGGGCATTGCCTGGGAAATCGCCAGCAAGTCGCCGATCGCCGTCAGCGGTACCAAGGAAATGATCAGCTACATGCGCGACCACCGCATCGACGACGGCCTGGAATACATCGCTACCTGGAACGCCGCCATGCTGCAATCCACCGACCTGCGCGTGGCCATGGCTGCCCATATGAGCAAACAGAAACCTGAATTTCTGGACTGATTGAACATGACTTCACGCTGGACCACCGCAGTACTGGATATCGACCTTCCCGGCGGCTGGGCCGTGGCCCGCGGCCCACAGGGCTTTCTGTTCGACGACAACGGCGCGCTGTTCCCCCGCGAATGGCTCAAGCGCCAGGACCTGCCGATCCTCGCCGAGCACGGCATCGGCCACCTGGATGGCGAGCCGGTGTACCTGCTGGAGCTCAAGAGCGTTTCCGAGGTGCCGGGCTGCAACTGGAAAGGCCTGCGGGCGTTCATGCTCGACGGCGATCACACCTTGTACAAAGTCCTGGGCTATGCCGCGCAGATCGGCACCTGGGCCCGCGAGCACCGCTTCTGCGGCAACTGCGGCCAACCCATGACCCAGGTGATGCGCGAGCGGGCGATGTACTGCGAGCCTTGCGACCTGCGCAGCTACCCGCGGATTTCGCCGAGCATGATCGTGCTGATCACTCGCGGCGACGAGGTGTTGCTGGCGCGGTCGCCGCGTTTCGTCCCCGGGGTCTACAGCACCCTGGCTGGGTTCGCCGAGCCGGGCGAATCGGCCGAGGACTGCCTGGTGCGCGAGGTGCGCGAAGAGGTGCAGATCGAGGTCAGGAATATCCAGTACATCGGCAGCCAGTGCTGGCCGTTCCCGCATTCGATGATGCTGGGTTTTCATGCCGAGTACGCCGGCGGCGAGATCGTGCCGCAGGAAGACGAGATCGAGGATGCACAGTGGTTCAACGTACATGCGTTGCCGCCGCTGCCGGCGTCACGCTCGATTGCCCGTTACCTGATCGATCTGTATGTGGCGCGGCGCCTGGGCTTGGCGGAGCCTGTATTGCCGGGTTGAGCCCCGGCTGGAAGCAAGCTGGAAGGAGCTGGAAACAAACAGCGCGGGCGAATCCACTGGGTTCGCCCGCTGTCGTTTCAGTGGGTCAAACGGCGCTGAACCAGTGCTGCCAGGCCAGGCGCACGGTCAGGCCCAGGACCACGGTGATGAACACCGGGCGAATGAATTTCGCGCCACCGCTGATGGCGGTGCGGGCGCCGAAGAAGGCGCCGACCATCAGCGACAGGCCCATGCTCAGGCCGATGGCCCAATCCACCTGGCCGGAGAAAATGAAGATCGACAGCGCCGCCGCGTTGCTGACGAAGTTCATGCTGCGCGCCACGCCGCTGGCCTTGACCAGGTCGATGGGGTAGAGCAGCAGGCTGCTGACGGTCCAGAAGGCGCCAGTGCCGGGGCCGGCCACGCCGTCGTAGAAACCGAGGCTGAAGCCCTGGGTCGATTGCCACTTTTTCTTGATCGGCGCCTCGCTGTCCAGCGGCGCTTTCGGCGTGCCGCCGAACAGCAGGTACACGCCACAGGCGAAGACGATCACCGGCAGCATCTTGTTCAGCCATTCGGCCGGCAGGTAATGGGCCACCACCGCGCCGGTCAGCGCACCCACCAGGGTGCCGACTATGGCGTGGGTCCATTGCCGCGGGTGGAACAGCTTGCGTCGGTAGAAGGTGAAGCTGGCGGTGGCCGAGCCAAAGGTCGAACTCAGTTTGTTGGTGCCCAGCACCAGGTGCGGCGGCAGGCCGGCGGTGAGCAGCGCCGGGGTGGTGAGCAGGCCGCCGCCGCCGGCAATGGCGTCGATAAAGCCGGCAATGAAGGCGACGAGGGCCAGAATGGCGAGGGTGGTCAAATCTACGCTGAGTTCGAAAGGCATGGGATCGACTTATTTCGGCGGGGCGCAGAAGAGTTGCGCGAAAGGTCGGTATCTTACCCATAACCTCGGATGCCTGCGACCGTGCCAGAGCCTTATCGCGAGCAAGCTCGCGCCTACAGGATGGCCTGACTCCTGTAGGAGCGAGCTCGCTCGCGAAAAACCCCTCAGCCTTCCCAGCCCCTCAGGCCTGTTTGCGCTGCGGCCCGTTGCCGATCTGCCACACGAACGGCGGTTCGCTGCCATTGATCAGCCAATCGCCGACGATGCGCGCCTTGTAGATCACCGGGTTGTGCGACGACAGGGTACGGGCGTTGCGCCAGTGACGGTCGAGGGCCTTGCCCTGGCGGATATCCGAAGCGCCCAGGGCATTGAATAGCTCGCTGGTGGCGCGCTGGATCAGTTCGGTGACCACCACCTGGGCCGTGGCGGACTGGATTTCCGCGGCGACATTGGCTGCCCGCTCTGCCTCGTCATTCCCGGCAAAACGTGCCAGGTACGCCTGCTGCGCCGGTTCCGCCGCGCGCACCGCGCTGGCCTCGGCGGCATACACCAGGGCCGAGATTTCTCCGACCACCTGCTGCACCTGGGCATCCTCGCTGGCCCGGGGCGCGTTGCCGTGGCTGTAGATGCGTTTGCGCGCGCGCACCTCGTGGGCCACATCGCGCACCGCGGCGCGGCCGACGCCCGCCAGTGTCGCCAGCAGCACCAACTGATAGAACGCGGTCTGGTATTTGAAGCGGGTGGCGAAGTCGATAAGGTTCTCGGCCTCCACTTCGGCATCGACAAAGCGCGAGGAGCCGCTGCCCGTGGTGCGCTGGCCGAAGCCGTCCCAATCGTCGCTCTGCACGATGCCCGGCTGGCGGGTGCGCACCGCGGCGATCACATCCCCACCGGTGTCGCTGCGCCGGGCGTAGACATCGATCCAGTCGGAGAAAATGCTCCCGGTGCTGTAGAACTTCTCGCCGTTGAGCCGCCACTTGTCGCCGGCCGGCGAGACCTGGGTGATCACCTCGCCAATGGCCACGCTACCGATCTCGGTCCAGGCGCAACCGACGATGTCGCCCTCGACGAAACGCTTGAACCACAGGTCCCGTGCCGGCCCTGGGGCAGCGTTGAGGCGGTCCTCGGCAAAGGCGAAATGCCCGCGCAAGGCTTGCGGCACGTTGGAGTCGGCCTCGGCCAGTTCGATCAGCAACTGGAACAACTGCGGCAGGGAGGCACCGCCGCCACCGTATTCCACCGGCACCCGCACCGCGCCAAAACCGGCTTCCTTGAGCCACTGGATCGCCTCGTACGGCAGGCTGCGCGATTGCTCGCGCTCCACCGCGCCAGCGGCGATCCGCTTGAAGATCGGGCGGAAGCTCCCGGCCAGGGCTTCGTAGTCGACGCCTACGGACAATGGATTGATCACCTGGTGTTCGGTCATGGGCACAGCTCCTTGAGTCGGCAGTGAAAGCGTGGTTTGCGCGGACGAGATTGCACGGTCCGTGCCGGGAGGCGGGTGGCTGTAATCAGCGGGCCGGGCGCAGGGTGGCTGGTTGGCAACTGTTGCCCAGCCAACAGCGCATCAACAAATCGACCTGTTCACGCAGGGTTCGACGGTCTACCTGTAGCCGCTGCCGCAGGCTGCGAAAAGGCCCGAAGGGCCTTCCTGCGTCGGCACAGGCAGCGTCTGCTGCGCAGCCGTTCGCAGCCTGCGGCAGCGGCTACAGGGGCGCGCGGCCCCGGAGTTTTCCGGCTGGCACGGTTGCTGCTCTGTTCCCCGGACACTTCAGTCGCGAGGACACGCCAATGAGTCAGCAAGCCGTCAAATTTGCCTACTGGGTACCGAACGTCAGCGGCGGGCTGGTGGTCAGCAAGATCGAACAACGCACCCACTGGGGCATCGACTACAACCGCAAGCTGGCGCAGTTGGCCGAGGCCGCCGGGTTCGAGTACGCCCTGACCCAGATCCGCTTCACCGCCGGTTACGGCGCCGAGTTCCAGCATGAGTCCGTGGCGTTCAGCCATGCGCTGCTGGCCGCTACCGACAAGCTCAAGGTGATCGCGGCGATCCTGCCCGGCCCCTGGCAACCGGCGCTGGCGGCCAAGCAACTGGCGACCATCGACCAGCTGACTAATGGCCGGATCGCGGTGAATATCGTCAGCGGCTGGTTCAAGGGCGAATTCCAGGCCATCGGCGAACACTGGCTGGAGCACGACGAGCGCTATCGGCGTTCCGAAGAGTTCATCCGTTCCCTCAAGGGCATCTGGAGCCAGGACAACTTCAGCTTCCGTGGCGACTTCTATCGCTTCGACAACTACAGCCTCAAGCCCAAGCCGCTGGGCCGGCCGGAAGTGTTCCAGGGCGGCAGTTCCCGCGCCGCGCGGGATATGGCGGCACGCGTCTCCGACTGGTATTTCACCAACGGCAACACGCCGGAAGGCATCAAGGCCCAGGTCGACGACATCCGTGCCAAGGCCGCGGCGAACAAGCATTCGGTGAAGGTCGGGGTCAATGCCTTCGTGATTGCCCGCGACACCGAGGAAGAAGCACACGCGGTGCTGGCCGAGATCGTCGACCAGGCCGATCCGGAAGCGGTGAATGCCTTTGGCGACGCAGCGAAACAGGCGGGCAAGGCATCGCCGGAAGGCGAGGGCAACTGGGCCAAATCCACCTTCGAGGACCTGGTGCAGTACAACGACGGGTTCAAGACCAACCTGATCGGCACGCCGCAGCAGATCGCCGAGCGCATCGTCGCCTTGAAGGCCGTGGGCGTGGACCTGGTGCTGGCGGGGTTCCTGCATTTCCAGGAAGAGGTGGAGTACTTCGGCAAGCGGGTGTTGCCACTGGTGCGCGAGCTGGAAGCCAAGGCGGCGCTGAAGCGCGAGGATGCCGCAGCTTGAGGTGGACTGTAGGAGCGAAGCTTGCTCGCGATAGCGGTTTAGCGGACACACCGCGTCGCCAGCATCGCGCGCAATCGAGCGTCGACCGGCCGCTCCTACAGAAGAAGGTTACAGGCCCAGGTCGGACAGCCCCGGATGGTCATCCGGGCGCCGGCCCAGCGGCCAGTGGAACTTGCGCTCGCTTTCCTTGATCGGCATGTCGTTGATGCAGGCGTAGCGGTTGGCCATCAGGCCGTGCTCGTCGAACTCCCAGTTCTCGTTGCCGTAGGAGCGGAACCAGTTGCCCGAGTCGTCGTGCCATTCGTAGGCATAACGCACAGCGATGCGGTTGTCGGTAAAGGCCCAGAGTTCCTTGATCAGGCGATAGTCCAGTTCCTTGGCCCATTTGCGGGTCAAAAACCCCTTGGCTTCTTCACGGTTGTGGGCGAACTCGGCGCGGTTACGCCATTGGGTGTCCAGGGTGTAGGCCAGGGACACCCGCTGCGGGTCGCGGGAGTTCCAACCGTCTTCGGCCAGGCGGACCTTTTCAATGGCCGATTCGCGGGTGAAGGGGGGAAGTGGCGGACGAACTTCAGCGTTAGATGACATTTAAAGTCTCCAATGAAAGTTGAGGTTCAGCAGTGTCGAGCTTGTTTTAAACGATTACAGGTCCAATAACTTTCGCGCCATGCATTGCGCATTATCGGCGGCACTGCGATCACCCATCACAAGTGCAACGGTAATGGCGCCGTCAATCAGGATCAGCAGCTGTCTGGCTTGCTCCTCCGGATCTTCGGTGCCGGGTTTTTCCGAGGCGTGTTCCTTGCAGAGCTCGAACACGTAGTCGAACAGTTTCTGTTTGTGCGCCCTGGCCACCACCCGTACCGGGTCCTGCGGGTCGCCGGTCTCGCCGCTGGTATTGATGAAGGCGCAGCCGCGAAAGTCCTCCGAGGCGAACCAGCCGCCCAGCACCGTGAACAGGTTGAGCAGGCGCGCGGCCGCGGTCGGGGCCTTGTCCACTTCGCTGCGAAACCAGTGCATCCAGCGCAGGTCGCGGCGTTGCAGGGCGGCCACCACCAGTTCGTCCTTGGTGGTGAAGTAGCGGTAGATGCTCTTTCTGGAGACGCCGGCGGTCTTCACCAGAAGATCCATGCCCGTGGCGGCGATGCCACTTTTATAGATCAACTTTTCGGTGACATCCAGAATGATGTCGCGTGTGTCGTTGCTAGTGATTTCGTTCATGCGGCGTACAGTAGAACGATCGTTCTCCTTGGTCAATAAGTTATTTTCGATCGATGAATTTATTGTCGCGACCCATCCCTTCACCCGCGCTTGCGCGGCAGGCGCGAGAGGGCAGGCGACAAATCTTCACAGCGCCCCGCAAGACCCGGGCCGGCACCTTGGTGTAAGCTCTTGCGCTCTTTTGGATTCGACCTTCTGCGAGCCCTATGCCGTCGCTTTTCAAACGTTCCCTGCTGCCCAAATTGCGCAGCTTCCCGCTGGCTGCCGATGACCTGTCCATCCTCAATGGCGCCGCCGAATTCCGCCATTGCCTGCTGGAGAAGATCGCCCAGGCCACCCGGCGCATCTATATCGTCGCGCTGTACCTGCAACAGGATGAGGCCGGCCAGGAAATTCTCGATGCCTTGCACGCCGCCAAGGCCGCGCGTCCGGAGCTGGACGTGGTGGTCGTGGTCGACTGGCTGCGCGCCCAGCGCGGGCTGATCGGCGCCGGCAAGCAGCCGGGCAACTCGGCCTGGTACCAGGAAATGACCCGCACCCACGAAAGCGTAGTGCCGGTGTACGGCGTGCCGGTGCAGACCCGCGAGCTGTTCGGCGTGCTGCACCTGAAGGGGTTCGTGATCGACGATTGCGTGATCTACAGCGGGGCCAGCCTGAACAACGTGTACCTGCACAAGTTCGACAAATACCGCTTCGACCGCTATCACCTGTTGCACAACCGCGAGCTGGCCGACTCCATGCAGCACCTGGTCCAGCATGGCCTGGTGGCGTCGCGGGCGGTGCATCGCCTGGACCTGCCGAACCTGCCGACCACCCGCAGCCTGCGCAATGACATCGGCGACCTGCGCAGCCGCCTCAAGCACGCGGCCTACGACACCAGTGCCGGCGGGGTGCTCAAGGACCAGTTGTCGGTCAGCCCGCTGCTCGGGGTGGGCAAGAACAACCCGCTGAGCCGGGTCATCTGCGAACTGATCGCCAGCGCCCAGCAGCAACTGACCATCTGCACGCCGTACTTCAACTTGCCGCTGGCGGTGACCCGGGAAATCAACCGCGCTCTGGCGCGCGGAGTGAAGATCGACATCATCGTCGGCGACAAGACCGCCAACGACTTCTACATTCCGCCGAGCGAGCCGTTCAAGGTCATCGCCGCGCTGCCGTACCTCTATGAGATCAGCCTGCGGCGTTTCGCCAAGCGGCATCAGAAGGCCATCGACAGCGGCCGCCTGAACCTGCACCTGTGGCGCGATGGCGACAACACCTACCACCTCAAGGGCATGTGGGTGGACCAGCGCTACACCTTGCTCACCGGCAACAACCTCAACCCGCGGGCCTTCCGCCTCGACCTGGAAAACGCCTTGTTGCTCGACGACCCCAAGGGCGAGTTGCTGGAACCGCGGCGCCAGGAGCTGGAAACGATCTTCCGCCACACCCGGCGCATCGAGCACTTCCAGCGCCTGGAAACCCTGGTGGACTACCCGGCGGCCGTCGGCAAGTTCCTGCGCCGGGTCAGCCGGGTGCGGATCGAGCGGTTGCTCTACCGCATCCTCTGAGGTCCGCGGCGAACGATCCACGATGGGGTCGTTCTTGCTGGCCCTGAAGCCCCTGCGGGGCTTATCGCAGCCTGCGGCAGCGGCTACACGAAGCCGGGTCCCGCCTGTAGCCGCTGCCGAGCCCGCGAGGCTGCGACAAGGCCCGCAGGGCCTTCGTCTTGAGATCGCCGCGCCTCTTCGGGACGTACGCAGCCCTCGGCAGCGGCTACACGAAGCCAGGCCCCGATCCTGTAGCCGCTGCCGAGCCCGCGAGGCTGCGATAAGGCCCGCAGGGCCTTCGTCTTGAGATCGCCGCGCCTCTTCGGGACGTATGCAGCCTGCGGCAGTGGCTACAGCTATATCAGCGCCCGGATCAGCTGGGGCTTTTCGCCGCCGGCCAGCTCGCCACCAACAGCAGCAACAGTGTGGCAATCAGGTAGGGCAGGCGCGGTTCGACGGCGTAGATCAGCGAGCCGGCCAACGGGCCGATCACCACGCCGAATCCCTGGGCCGCGCCAATCGAACCAGCGGTGGCGCCTTGTTCGGAGGCATCCACGGCGTTGGCCGCCAGGGCAGAGAAGGACGGGAAGATCGCGCCCATGCCCGCCGCCGAGACGAAGAACCCCAGCCACAGTCCCCAGGCGGTCTCCACCAGCATGCAGCCGGCAAAACCGCTGGCGGCCAGCAGCGCGCCGGCGCGGATCATCCGCAGCGGTGGCCATTCGAGTTTGCGCACCACCAGTTGCGAGCAGATCAGCGCCACGCCGACCATGGCCAGGGCGATGCCGGCGGCCTGGGCGGCGTCGGCGCTGTCCAGGCCCAGGCGGTCGAGGGCGTAGAAGCTCACGGTGATCTGCGCGATGGACACGCAAAGCATGGCGACGAAGGCCACCGCCATCGGCCGGCGCAGCCGCGGGTCGCTCAGGCGTACCGAGCGCGGCGCCTGCTTGAGGTGCAGTTCCTGGCGCGGCAGCTTGTACAGCAGCACCAGGAACGCCGCCAGCGGCAGCACGGCCATGGCGTACAGCGGCAGGCTCAGGCTGACCCGGGCGAGCAGCGCGGCCACGGCCGGCCCCAGCACCAGGCCGACGGCGTTGGCGGCGCCCAGGGTGGCCATGGCGCGGGCCCGATGCTCGGGTTCGACGTTGTCGGCGATCAGGGCAAAACCGCCCACCGGGATGGCCGCGTAGAACACCCCGATCAGGCCGCGCCCGAGCATCAGGCCGATAAAGGCCAGCCACATGCCCGGCAGCAGGTGCAGCGAGACATCGATGAACAGGCACAGCGCCCAGTAGGCGAGGGTGAAGCCGGCCGTGCCGAGCAGCAGCACCCGACGGCGCCCGAAGCGGTCGCTGGCCTGGCCCCAGGGGCGCGCCAGGAGCATCCAGATCACCCCGGAAACGGTCACCGCCGCGCCGGCCTGCCAGGTGGCCAGGCCGAGCACGCGCACGATCGGGCCGATCAGCGAGACGAAGGCCATCATCGACATGGTGCAGGCCATGTAGGCGAGCATCAGCGGCAGCAGTTTGAACGGCGCGGCAGTCTGCGGCGGTTGGGCCGTGGCAGTTGGCATGCAAAATCTTCCATGAAAGTCAGGAGTGCGCGGGACGTTATCGCTAAAACGCGCCGCCGCCCAGGGTTATCGGCGCAGGTGAGGGTAGATCAGCAGCCTGGGTGATGCGGCGAGTCATCGGCACGCCGGCCGGACGCCTGCCTGTAGGAGCGAAGCTTGCTCGCGATAGCCGCGCAGCGGCGGTCGTCAAATTTCACCGTGTTGTTCTGGCGGGTTTATCGCGAGCAAGCTTCGCTCCTACGCAAGATCGGGCCGGGTATCTGGAGATCAGTCCAGGCCCAGCTTGCCGCGCAGGGTCGAGAGGTCTTCGGCCAGGGTGTTGACCGGGCCCACCAGCGCCTTGCGGTCGTTGTCCTTGACCTTGTCGTAGGTCTCGAAGCCGCCGTCGGCGGTTTTGTACTTGGCCAGGATCTTGTTCACCGTGGCGAAGTTCTTGTCGACCTTGGCGACGAAGGCCGGGTCCTGCTGCTCGATCTGCGCACGGAACAGGTCGACGATTTTCTTCGCCCCGTCGATGTTGCCCTGGAAGTCGTAGAGGTCGGTGTGGCTGTAGCGGTCTTCCTCGCCGGAGACCTTGGTCGCGGCCACTTCCTCCAGCAGGGCGGCGGCGCCACCGACGACTTTTTCCGGTGGGAAGGTCAGGCCGGCGACGCGGGCCTGCAGGTCCTTGACGTCCTTGTTCAGACGGTCGGCCAGCGCGTCCAGGCCCTGGGTGGAGTTCTGGGCGAACAGCGAATACTCGATACGGTGGAAGCCGGTGAAGTCCTCGGCCTCGACGCCTTTTTCGTGGTCGTCGACCCGCGAGTCGATGGCCGCGTCGAGGTCGCTGAACAGTTCGGCAATCGGCTCGATCGACTCGTAGTACACCCGGGTCGGTGCGTAGAGTTTTTTAGCCGTAGCCAAATCACCTCTCTTCACCGCGTCGGTAAAAGCCTGGGTGTGGCTGGCCAGTTCGTCGAGCTGCTCGGTGACGTAGATCTTGTAGTCGGAAATCGGCCCCACCAGCTCCAGCGGCGAGGTGGCGGCAACCGCCGACAGCGGAACATGCAGCAAGCCAAGGGTCAGCAACACAGCAAGGGGCGACTTTTTCATGGGACGTTTCCGTGGGGGTATGGAGGGTGGTCAGGCACGGGTTTTCGCTTGGGTGGCCTCGAGCAATCCGCGACCGAGGAAGTCGTGCTCGCCGCTGACGCCGGGCAGGCTGAAGAAATAACCGCCGCCCACCGGCTTGAGGTATTCCTCCAGGGGCTCGCCGTTGAGGCGGGTTTGCACCGCGATGAAGCCTTGCTCCAGGTCGGCCTGGTAGCAGATGAACAGCAGGCCCATGTCCAGCTGGCCGTTCTTGTTCACCCCGTTGGAGTAGTTGAACGGCCGGCGCAGGATCAGGTTGCGCTGGGTCTCGGCGGTGCGCGGGTTGGCCAGGCGGATGTGGGCGTCGAGCTTGGTCAGCTGGCCGTGCGGGTCCTTGCGGTAGTCCGGCACCTGGTGTTCCTGCTGGCCGTCCATGGGCGCACCCGAGGCCTTGACCCGGCCGATGATGCTTTGCTGTTCCTGCAAGGGCGTGCGGTCCCAGCGTTCGACAAAGTTGCGGATGATGCGCACCGCCTGATAGCTGCCATGGGCGGCCCAGGCCGGTTCGTCGCTGCCGGGCTGGACCCAGACGATCCGCTCCATGGCCTTGCGGTCGTTGGAGTCGGGGTTGGCCGAGCCGTCGCGAAAACCCAGGAAGTTGCGCGCGCTCTGCGCCGGCTCGCCAGGACGCGCCGGGGCCTGGGGCGGCACGCTTCCTTCCTGCTTCCAGCGCACCAGCAGCAGGTCCGGCAGATTTTTTACGATGTCGCGCAGGGCGTGGATATTGGTGTCGGTGGTGTTGGCGCAGAACTGCAGGCTCAGGTCGCCGTGGCAGCAGTCGGGTTCCAGCGCATCGTTGGGGAAGCCGACCATGCGTATCAGGCGCTTGGGCTTGGCTGCGGCCAGGCCGAAGCGCTCGTCGAACAGCGAGGCGCCCACCGAGACGGTGATGGTCAGGTTGTCCGGGGTCACCACCGGGCCGAGGATGCCCGAGTCCAGCGGCGGCAGTTTCGGATCGACTTGACGTACCGGGCCGCCGGTCATCAGGAAGCGGATGCGCTGGTCGAGGGTGCGCAGCAGTCGCTCCAGGTCTTCGCGGTCGCTGGCCAGCACGTCGAACGCCACCAGCATGCCGGCCGCCGGGCGCGGGGTGACGATGCCGCTTTGATGCTGGCCATGGAAGTCATGGCGGTCCTGGGTCTGGTCGCTGCTCGGTGCTTGCGTGACCTGGGCGGCGGCTTTCCCGGTCTGGGCTGCTAGCGCCGGGCAGCTCAGGCTGCTGCCGGCCAGAGCCACACCGGCGGCGCCCATGCCCAGCAGCACGCGACGGCGTTGGGCGGAGAAATCTGGATTGGAAGCGTCTGAATCGTTCATCGTGCGGAGGTCTTCTGCTTACAGGCCGGAGAGGCCAAGGACGGGATCGATTCCATCGAGTGCATCGGCCAGAGCCTTGGCCTGGTCGGCGATCCGCTTGCGCTGATCGGCGCCGACACTGTCGTAGGAGGCATAGCCCTCGGTGCTGCGCAAGGCGCTGTACTGGCTGTCGAGGGCGCCGAGGGCGCTGTCGATCTGCGCCAGCAGCGGGGTGGCGGGCTTGGCCAGCAAGGGTCGCAGCAGGTCGACGACCTTGCGCGTGGTCTCCAGGTTGGCGGCAAAGCCGTTGAGGTCGCTGTGGCTGTAGCGTTCTTCCTCGCCGCTGCCGGCGCGCACCTCGGCGATGCTGCGCTGGGTGCGCGCGACCAGGCTGACCAGTTGCTCCGGTGGCAGCGGCTGGGCCAGCAGTTGTTGCTTGAGCGTGGTGACATCGCTGAGCAGGCGCTGGGCGATCGGCGCCAGGCCACTCAGGTCGCGTTGCTGGAACAGCGCGTATTCGAGGCGGTGGAAGCCGACGAAAGCGGGGTCCTGCTCGCGTTTTTCGAAATAGTCGGCGCGGGCGTTGATGCTGTTGTCCAGCTCGCCCAGGCGCTGGGCGGCCGGAGCAAGACGCTGGTAGGCCGCGCGCGCCGGCGGGTACAAGGCCTGGGCCTGGGCCAGGTCGCCGGCCTGGATGGCGTGCTCGAGCTCGGTCACGGCCTTGATCAGTGCTGTGCCTTGGCTGCTCAGGTAGACCCGGAACTCCGACAGCGGGCCGATAAAGGCGACCATCGACGGCCGGGCCTTGGCCTGGGCGTCGGACTCGGCGGTCGGGGTCACATGCAGGGTGCCGCGCGGGTTGCTCAGCAGGCCGCAGGTGATCGCATAGTCGCCGGGCTGCAGCCTGGCGTTGATCACCTGGCTCAGGCCCGGCGCGATGTTTTCCCGTTCTTCGACCACCAGCACGCCGTCGAGGATTTCCCATTCCACAGCGCGGTCCGAGCGGTTGACGATACGAAAGCTCGCTGGCCCGGCCGGCACGCTCAGGGCGTTCGGCTCGCAGCTGTGGGGGTGGATGGTCACGGTGATTTCGTCCTGGTGCGCCTGGCGCTTGCTGGCGGCCAGCTGCGAGGCGTAATAGAACAGCCCGCCGGCGGCGATCATCACCATCACGGAGCCCGCGAGTGCCCAGCGCAGGACGCTCGGTGCCGGGGGCTGTGGGGAGGCTTGCTGGGTCATGGAAAGGCCTTACTGGCTGGAAACGGAAGACGATGGGCTGGCGGTGGGTGCCGCGCCGGGCATGAAGAACAGCACCAGGGTCACCAGCAGGTAGATCAGATAGGCGCCCAGGGTGCTGACGGTCGGCGCGTCCTGGTAACCGAACATGCCGGCCAGCACCGAACCCAGCGGGCCGTCTATCGGCAGGCTGGCGCTGAAGTCGAACAGCACCGTCTGCAGGTGGTTCCAGACCCCGGCTTCATGCAGGGCCTGCACCGAGTTGGCGAGGATGCCGGCGGCCACCACCAGGATGAACAGGCCGGTCCAGCGGAAGAACGCGCTGAGGTTCAGGCGCATGCTGCCGCTGTAGATCAGCCAACCGACGACGATCGCCAGTACCAGGCCGAGCAGGGCGCCGATGGGCGCGGCGGGGCCTTGGCTCTGCTGGAACACCGCGAGGAGGAAGAACACGGTTTCCAGGCCTTCGCGGGCCACGGCGAAGAACACCATGGCGATCAGCGCCGCGACCTGGTGCCGGGAGCCGGTCAGCGCCTGGTCCAGCGAGGCTTGCAGGGAGTGCTTGATCGAACGCGCGACCTTGCGCATCCAGAACACCATGGAACTGAGGATGCCCACGGCCACCAGGCCGACGATGCCTTCGAAGAGTTCCTGCTGCTTTTGCGGAAACTCGGCGCTCATCAGCTCCAGGCCGCCACCCACCAGCAGCGCCAGGGCCGCGGCGAGAAACACGCCGATCCACACGGCCGGCATCCACTGGCCGCGCCCGGTCTGTTGCAGGTAACTGGCGATGATGCCAACGATGAGCGCGGCTTCGATCCCTTCGCGCAGCATGATCAGAAATGGAACGAGCATTCAGCACCGGCGGGGAGATAGATAGGGAGCTAAGTTGTAACATAATGATACGTATTCACAAATGGCTATGATTGCTATTTGCTGAACGTCAGCTGAACGGAGCGCGTTTCGCGGGGCGCGTGTTTGTGTCTGTAGGAGCGAGCGGGCGGCGATCCGACTTGCCCGCGATAGCCACGCCGCACAATGCCTGACACACCGCAGTGCCTGCATCGCGGGCAAGCCTCGCTCCTACGAAGGGGGCGGCGGTGTTTGTGGGGTCAGGCCAGGTTCTGTTCGGTCAGGCGCTGCACGGCCAGGCGCCGGTAGTGGGAAGGGGTCATGCCTTTGAGTTGCTGGAAGCGCCGGTTGAAGTTGGAAATGTTGTTGAAGCCGGACTCGAAGCACACGTCGGTCACTGGCTTGTCGCCGTCGGCCAGCAATTCGCAGGATTTGCTGATGCGCAGGCGGTTGACGAACTCGACGAAGCAGCGACCAGTGGCCTGCTTGAACACTCGGGAGAAGTAGGTGGGTTTCATGCCCAGGTAGTCGGCGACTTCTTCCAGCGGCAGTTCGCGGGCGTAGTGGGCGAAGATGTAGTCCACCGCGCGGTTGGTGCGGTCGACGTTGTGCTCGTCGGCCAGTTGCACGTTGGTGGCGCCGGACAGCAACTGGTAATCGTCACAGGCGGCCAGCAGTTCCAGCAGGATGAAAAAGTGCCCGAGGCGGGTGATGCCGCTGGAGTCGGCGATGCGCTGCATCAGGTCCATGGCCTGGGCGATGGTGCGCTTGCAGCGGAACTCGATGCCGTACTGCGCGCGCTCCAGCAGCGGCGTCAGGCTCTTGAGTTCGGCGAACACCTGATAGCCGCTTTCGAACAGCTCGTCGGTGAAGTTCACCAGCATGTCGCGCTTGGCCACCACTTCGTCCTCGGCCACCTGGCTGATCCAGTTGTGGGGCAGGTTGGGGCCGGTGAGGAACAGCGATTCGGGGTGGAAGTTGCCGATGTAGTCGCCGATGAACACCTTGCCGGAGCTGGCGACGATCAGGTGCAGCTCGTATTCCTTGTGGAAATGCCAGCGCACCAGGGGGCAGGGGAAGCCGTGCTGGCGATAGATGATCGACAGGCCGTTATGGTCGTCCATCAATTCGTAGGAAGGGTCGGTGACTCTCGCTGATCGGCTCATGGCGCTGCGCTTTTTATCGTTGTTGCGCCCGATCATGCCTCCTTCAAACCCTCAGCACCAGTGCCGGCCGTAACACCTGTAGCCGCTGGCGCAGCCTGCGATAAGGTCCGCAGGACCTTCAGGGCCCTCAAGAGCGGCGCCCCCTTCGGGGTCGATCGCAGCCTGCGCCAGCGGCTACAGGGTCGGCTGTCGCCTGGACGTCCGGGGATCGGCGGGCGTGCCTCAGGCCAGGCGATTTTTCGCTTCGATCCACTGCGCCATGTACTGGGTGCTCTTGTGGTGATGGTGACGCAGCATGCCGCCGGTGAAATTGTCGCGACGCAGCTGCGCCAGGTTCGCCCGGCAGTGCTGCAGGCGCTCGATCAGGGCTGGGCCGTGGACCTGTTGCCGATAGCGCGCAAGCAACAGTTGGCGCCCCTGTTCCTGGGCCGCGCTCCACAGCGCCTGGTCCTGGTACAGGCGCACCGCCGCCGCGGCGATGGCGCTGGCCGACTCGGCCACCGCTCCCGGCCAGGGCGCGTCACCGTGCATGGCTTCGGCGCCGACCGGGGTGGTGACGCTCGGCGTGCCACAGAGCATGGCGTCCAGCAGCTTGCCCTTGATGCCCGCGCCGAAGCGTAGCGGCGCCAGGCAGATCCGCGCGGCGGACATGACTTGCAAGGCATCCTCGGCCCAGTTCATCACCTGGAAACCCTGGGCCGGGTTGTGCAGGGCCGCGGCCTTGGGCGGGGTGTAGGCGCCATAGAGATGCAACTGCGCGCCCGGCAGCTGCTGGCGGATCAGCGGCCACACGGCGTTCTTCATCCACAGCACCGCGTCCCAGTTCGGCGCGTGGCGGAAGTTGCCGATGCTCAGGAAGTGCGCCCGTTCGGCGAAGGGCACATAGCTGTGCGGCATGTGCTCGGGCATCAGCGGGCACCAGTGCAGCAAGGCCGGCGGCAAACCGAATTGCCCGACCAGCAGCTCGATCTCGAACTCGGAGATCATCAGGCTCAGGTCGCAGCGGTACAGCGCGGCGATTTCGCGCCGGGCCTGGTCGGTGTCGGCCATGGCGGCGAACTCCTGCGCGGCGGCGGGGGCGAACAGGGCGCTGAAGTCATCGTTGTCGTCGCTGGCCTTGAGGCGCTCCTTGAGGCGCTGATGGCGGGCGTGGCGCAGGCTCTGCAGGTCGGAGGTCTCGAGCACGCGCAGCGCGCCGGGGCACTGCTGCTCGACGCGCCAGCCGAACTGTTCCTCCATCATGAACTGGTCGAACAGCACGATGTCCGGCGCCAGTTCGGCGATGAAACGGTCGAAACTGCTGTTGTTCAGTTCGATCGGGCACTCGCGGATGCCCAGGGCGCTCAGGTCTTCCTTGTGCTCGCCAGGGTTGGCCGGGCTGCTGAAGGTGATATCCCAGCCTTGCCCGAGCAAGACCTGGAGGATCTGCATCAGGTGCCCGCTGGCCGCCGATGAGCGGGGTTCGGGCCAGACGTAACCAATGACCAGGACTTTGGTGGCGGCGGTCGGACTCATGAGTGGGTATTCCTGAAAAGCGCGGGGGTGTCTGCGAGGGGCGCCATTAAACCACAGCAGGGCGCTGGCGCGGCCGCCCTGGCGCCCATGGCCGAGGCGTTCGTCGGGTCGGCGCGGGTTACCGAGGGTTCAGCCGAGGATGGCGCGGACCTTGTCGCGCAACTGGTCGATGGAGAAGGGCTTGCCGATCACCGCCATGCCGGCGGGCACCTCGATGTTTTCCGCGTAGCCGCTGGCGAACAGCACCGGCAACTCCGGGCGCAAGGCGCGGGCGCTGGCCGCCAGTTCCTTGCCGTCCATGCCGGGCAGGCCGACGTCGGTCATCATCAGGTCGATCCGCAGCGCGCTGTCCTGCAACCGGGCCAGCGCCTCTTCGCTGCCCGCGGCCTCCAGCACCTTGAATTCCAGCTCCTCCAGCACATCGACAATCAGCATGCGCACGATGGCATCGTCTTCGACGACCAGGATGGTGGAATCGGTGGGGGACATGGCAAGGCTCTCGAAAAAATGGAAAAAAAGACGGCAGCGGAAAAAAGTGCTTGTCTCTTGCATCAGTAAATAGCGCGCAATGACAAGTTCCCGAAGCTGTACAAAAAAGTAATCCTGTACAAGCTGTGCCAGAATAACCTGTCTGATCGAGGGCGGGCAGTGCAGGATGAAAAATTGCCACCGAGCTTGTCGCAAGCATAGATACGCTGCCCTCCTTTGGGGCAAACTCCATGGTTTTTGACCCTTTACCAAGGCCTTTCAATGATCTCTTCGTCTTCGGTCGATGAACAGAGTTTTCGCAAGCTGCTAAGCCGCAACATCGCGCTTCCCCTGGGTGTGGGCGTGCTCAGCGCGGTGGTCTTCGTGTCCCTGATCAGCTATCTGCTCTCGGCGATCCAGTGGGTCCAGCACAGCGATCGGGTGATCAACGGCATCAACCAGGCCGCCAAGCTGACGGTCGACCTGGAAACCGGCATGCGCGGCTTCCTGATCACCGGCGACGAGCATTTTCTCGACCCGTATGAAGTGGCCAAGCCGCAGATCTTCAGCGAATTGCGCGAGCTGCGGGAGCTGGTGGCGGATAACCCACAGCAGGTGGATCGCTTCAAGCGCCTGGAAGCCTTGCAGGAAGAGTGGGGCCTGCACGCGAAAAACATGATCGAGATGCGCCGCCAGGAGGGCGATTATCGCCGCTCGGTGCAGTCCGGCCGGGGCAAGCGCCTGACCGACCAGATGCGCAAGGAATACGACGAAGCGGTGGCGATGGAGCAGCAACTGCGGGTCGATCGCAACGAGAATGTCACGCGCACCACGATCCTCAGCGTGGTCCTGTACCTGCTGTTCGTGGTGGTGATCAGCGGCTTGCTGGCCTATATCGGGCGCCGCGACCTGCTCAACCTGTCGAAGAGCTACAGCGCCAACCTCGAGGCCCAGCAGCAAAGTGCCCGGAGCCTGGCGCGACAGGCCTGGCTGCGCAGTGGCCAGACCGAACTGGCCGAGCAGTTGCTGGGGCAACTGACGCTGAACCTGCTGGGGCGCAACCTCCTGCAGTTCTGCGCGCAATACCTGGGCAGCGTGGTGGCGGCGCTGTATGTGCGTGAAGAGCACGGCGGCCTCAAGCGCGTGGCCGCCTACGGCTTCTCCCGCGAGCAGGAAGAGCGCGAACAGTCGATTTTCCTCGGTGAAGGCATGGTCGGCCAGGCGGCCCAGCAGGACCGGCTGATCCGCCTGGACGAGGTGCCCGCCGATTACTTCAAGGTCAGCTCCGGCCTGGGCGAAGGCGTGCCGCGCAGCGTGCTGGTGGTGCCGACCAGCGACGACGACCGGGTCAACGGGGTGATCGAGCTGGGCTTCCTGCGCGCCCTCAGCGAGCGTGATGTCGAGCTGCTGGAGCTGATCGCCGGCAATATCGGCACCGCCATCGAGGGCGCGCGTTATCGCCAGCGCCTGCAGGAAGTGCTGGCCGAAACCCAGCAGCTCAACGAAGAGCTGCAAGTGCAACAGGAAGAACTGAAGACCGCCAACGAGGAGCTCGAGGAACAGTCGCGGGTGCTCAAGGAGTCCCAGGTGCACCTGGAGGCCCAGCAGGTGGAGCTGGAGCAGACCAACGAGCAGCTGGCGGAGCAGCGCGACGCCATGGACCGCAAGAACGGCGAGCTGAACCAGGCCCAGGTGCAGTTGCAGGAGCGTGCCGAGGAGCTGCAGCGCTCGAGCAAGTACAAGTCCGAATTCCTCGCCAATATGTCCCACGAGCTGCGCACGCCGCTGAACAGCTCGCTGATCCTGGCCAAGCTGTTGGCGGAAAACGCCGAGGAAAACCTCAGTGCCGAACAGGTGCAGTTCGCCGAGTCGATTTATTCGGCGGGTAACGATCTGCTCAACCTGATCAACGACATTCTCGATATTTCCAAGGTCGAAGCCGGCAAGCTCGAAGTACGTCCGGAAAACGCCAGCGTCGCGCGCCTGGTGGAAGGCCTGCGCGGGCTGTTCCAGCCGCTGACCGCGGACAAGGGCCTGGAATTTCGTGTCGAGTTGCAGCCCGGCGCGCCTTCGATGCTGTTCACCGACTGCCAGCGGGTCGAGCAGATTCTCAAGAACCTGCTGTCCAACGCGGTGAAGTTCACCGAGAAGGGCCAGGTCAGCCTGAGCGTGTCGCGCGAGCCCGAGGCGGGCATTGCCTTTGCTGTGCGCGACTCAGGGATAGGCATCGCCCCGGAACAGCAGGAAAGCATTTTCGAAGCCTTCCGCCAGGCCGATGGCACCACCAATCGCCGTTACGGCGGCACGGGCCTGGGGTTGTCGATTTCCCGCGACCTGGCGGCATTGCTCGGCGGTTCGATCACGGTCGCCAGCGAGCCGGGGCAGGGCAGTGTCTTCACCCTGGTGCTGCCGGAACAATACGTCGAGCACGCACCAGAGCCGCAAGAGGCGGCCAGGCCCGCCGCCGTGCGGGTGATGCCGGCGCCGAGCAAACCGGCTACGTCGCCGATTCCCCCGGTGCCCGAGGTGGAGATTGCGCGTTTCGCCGACGATCGCGACAAGGCGCCGTTCGCCACCCGCTGCATCCTGGTGGTGGAGGACGAACCGAACTTTGCCCACATTCTGTATGACCTGGCCCACGAGCTGGGTTACCAGTGCCTGGTGGCCCACGGCGCCGACGAGGGCTACAGCCTGGCCGAGCAGTTCGTGCCGGACGCGATCCTGCTGGACATGCGCCTGCCGGATCATTCCGGCTTGACGGTGTTGCAGCGCCTCAAGGCGCATGCCACCACCCGGCATATCCCGGTGCATGTGATCTCCGTGGAAGACCGGGTCGAGGCCGCCATGCACATGGGCGCCATCGGCTACGCGGTCAAGCCCACCACTCGGCAAGAGCTCAAGGACGTGTTCGCCCGCCTGGAGGCCAAGCTCACCCAGAAGGTCAAGCGTGTGCTGCTGGTGGAGGACGACGACCTGCAGCGCGACAGCATTGCCCGGCTGATCGGCGACGACGACATCGAGATCACCGCCGTCGGCCTGGCCCAGGAGGCCCTGGAGCTGCTGCGCGACAACCTCTACGACTGCATGGTCATCGACCTGAAGCTGCCGGACATGCTCGGCAACGACCTGCTCAAGCGCATGTCCACCGAGGACATCTGCTCGTTCCCGCCGGTGATCGTCTACACCGGGCGCAACCTGACCCGCGACGAAGAGGCGGAGCTGCGCAAGTATTCGCGCTCGATCATCATCAAGGGCGCGCGCTCGCCCGAGCGCCTGCTGGACGAAGTGACCCTGTTCCTGCACAAGGTCGAGTCGCAGCTGTCCCACGAGCGGCAGAAGATGCTCAAGGCCGCCCGCAGCCGCGACAAGGTCTTCGAGGGGCGCAAGGTCCTGCTGGTGGACGACGATGTGCGCAATATCTTCGCCCTCACCAGCGCCCTGGAGCAGAAGGGCGCGATCGTGGTCATCGGCCGCAACGGCCATGAGGCGATCGCCAAGCTCAACGAAGTCGAGGACATCGACCTGGTGCTGATGGACGTGATGATGCCCGAGATGGACGGCTACGAAGCCACCCAGGAAATCCGCAAGCAGCCGCGCTGGCGCAAGCTGCCGATCATCGCGGTGACCGCCAAGGCCATGAAGGACGATCAGGAGCGCTGCCTGCAGGCCGGGGCCAACGATTACCTGGCCAAGCCGATCGACCTCGACCGGCTGTTTTCCCTCATTCGAGTCTGGTTACCCAAGATGGAAAGAATCTAGTGGAGCGCAATACCGAGATCGAACTGCGCCTGTTGATCGAAGCTATCTACCTCAAGTACAGCTACGACTTCCGCGATTACTCCGGCGCCTCGATCAAGCGCCGGATCAACCATGCGCTGCGCCAGTTCGAATGCAAGACCATTTCCGCCCTGCAGGAGCGGGTGCTGCACGATCCGGGCGCGTTCATGCAGCTGCTGCAGTTCCTGACGATCCCGGTCAGCGAGATGTTTCGCGACCCGTCGCACTTCCTGGCGATTCGCCAGGAAGTGGTGCCGCTGCTCAAGACCTATCCCTCGATCAAGATCTGGATCGCCGGCTGCAGCACCGGCGAAGAGGTCTATTCCATGGCCATCCTGTTGCGCGAGGAAGGGTTGCTGGAGCGCACCATCATCTACGCCACCGATATCAATCCCAGCTCCCTGGAGAAGGCCAAGCAGGGCATCTTTTCCCTGGAGAACATTCGCGCCTACACCCAGAACTACCAGCAGGCCGGCGGTTTGCGCTCCTTTGCCGACTACTACACGGCGGCCTACGACTACGCGATCTTCGACAAGACCTTGCGTGAGAACGTGACCTTCGCCGATCACAGCCTGGCGACCGACAGCGTGTTTTCCGAAACCCAGCTGATTTCCTGTCGCAACGTGCTGATCTATTTCAACAAGAAGTTGCAGGACCGGGCCTTCGGCCTGTTCCACGAGTCGCTCTGCCACCGTGGGTTCCTGGTACTGGGCAGCAAGGAAACCCTGGACTTCTCGGCCTACGGCGAGCATTTCGAGCCGCTGGTCAAACAAGAACGGGTCTACCGCAAATCATGAACGATGACGCCATCGGGCAATCCGCCTTGCCGCGGGTCGAGGCCATAGTGATAGGTGCGTCGGCCGGCGGCGTCGAGGCATTGCTGAAAATCTTCACGGCGTTTCCCGAGGGCTTCAGCCTGCCGATAGTGGTGGTGCTGCACCTGCCCGAAGAGCATCGCAGCCAGTTGGCCGAGCTGTTCGCCCAGCGCCTGGCGCTGCCCGTGAAAGAGGCCCGCGACAAGCAGAGCATCGAGCGCGGCACCCTGTATTTCGCCGTGCCCGGTTATCACTTGTCGGTGGAACAGGACCGCAGCCTGTCCCTGAGCCAGGAGGAGCGCGTGCATCATTCGCGTCCCGCCATCGATTACCTGTTCGACTCCGCCGCCGATGCCTATGGCCCGCGCCTGGCCGCGGTGCTGCTGACCGGGGCCAACCAGGACGGCGCGCAAGGCCTGGCCCAGGTCAAGCGGCGCGGTGGCCTGAGCATTGTCCAGGACCCGGCCGAGGCCCAGGTGGCGACCATGCCCGAGGCGGCCATCGCGCTGCACCGACCGGATTACATTCTCCCTTTGCACGGCATCAGCCGTCTGCTTGTCGAGCTGGAACGAATCGCATGTTAAGTAATATCCAAGCCAAGCTGCTGATCGTCGACGATCTGCCAGAGAACCTGTTGGCCCTCGAAGCGCTGATCAAGCGCGAGGACCGCCAGGTGTACAAGGCGCTGTCAGCGGACGAGGCATTGTCGCTGTTGCTCCAGCATGAGTTCGCCATGGCCATCCTCGATGTGCAGATGCCCGGCATGAACGGTTTCGAGCTGGCCGAGCTGATGCGCGGCACCGAGAAGACCAAGAACATCCCCATCGTGTTTGTCAGCGCCGCCGGGCGCGAGCTCGATTATGCCTTCAAGGGCTACGAAAGCGGCGCGGTGGACTTTTTGCACAAGCCGCTGGATACCCACGCGGTGAAGAGCAAGGTCAATGTGTTCGTCGACCTGTACCGGCAGAGCAAGGCCATGAAGCAGCAGGTCGAAGCCCTGGAGCAGAGCCGGCGCGAGCAGGAGGCATTGCTCAAGCAGTTGCAGGCGACCCAGAACGAGCTGGAGCAGGCGGTGCGCATGCGTGACGATTTCATGTCGATCGTCGCCCACGAGGTGCGCACGCCGCTGAACGGCCTGATCCTGGAAACCCAGCTGCGCAAGATGCACCTGGCCCGCGACAACGCCGCCGCCTTCACCCTGGACAAGATGCATGCCATGGTCGACCGCGACGAGCGCCAGATCAAAAGCCTGATCCGCCTGATCGAGGACATGCTGGACATCTCGCGGATCCGTACCGGCAAGCTGTCGATCCGCCCGAGCCGGGTCGACCTGGTGCAACTGGTGCGTGGCCTGCTGGAGAATTTCGCGCCGCAGGTCGAGGCCGCCGAGTCGTCGATTGCCCTGAACGCCGAAGACTCGGTGCTCGGCCAGTGGGACGAGTTCCGCATCGAACAGGTGATCTCCAACCTGCTGACCAATGCCTTGCGTTATGGCGCCAAGAGCCCGATCGAAGTACGGGTGTACAGCGCGGACGGGCAGGCGCGGGTCGAAGTGCGCGATCACGGGATTGGCATCAGCGAGGAAAACCAGGCGCGTATCTTCCAGCAGTTCGAGCGCGTCTCTGTCAATCATGCGGTGGCCGGGCTCGGGCTGGGGTTGTTCATTTCCGAGCAGATCGTCACCGCCCATGGCGGCACCATCGAAGTCGACAGCAGGATCGGCGAAGGTGCCCTGTTTCGCGTTTGTCTGCCGCTGTAGGAAAACACCGGCTCCCACGCAACCTTCTGGATGACCGGATGGTCGTATCAGCAGCTATTGACCGAACAAAGGCTTCTCATGAGTGAAGATGCACAAGACGTCGTACTGATCGTCGAAGATGAACCGGTGATTCTGATGTTGCTCGCCGACTATCTGTCGGGCCTGGGCTACCGGGTGTTGCAGGCGGAAAACGGCGAGCAGGCATTCGAGATCCTCGCCAGCAAACCGCACCTGGATGTGATGATCACCGACTACCGGCTGCCGGGCGGGATTACCGGGGTGATGATCGCCGAGCCCGCGGTGAAACTGCGCCCCGACCTCAAGGTGATTTTCATCAGCGGCTATCCCACCGAGATTCTCGAATCCGGCAGCCCCATCGCGAGAAGCGCGCCGATCCTGGCCAAGCCCTTCGACCTCGACAGCCTGCAAGAGCAGATCCAGCGCCTGCTGGCGTGACCTCCCGCGGCCGGCAGCGGGCATGTAGCCGCCAGCAAGATCGTCAATCGACCCTCGCGGCGTATCAGACAACATGCATGTTCAGGGCTTGCGCCTGTGGCAGCGGCTACGCGAAGTCTGCCGCGCTCCTGTAGCCGCTGCCGAGCCCGCGAGGCTGCGCTCGCCTGCAAAGCAGGCGTAAATCCAGGCCGCGCACTCCACCTGGTCCACCGCAGAATCAGGTTTTGCGACAACTGCGTTGTCGATCGCAGCCTCGCAGCCTCGCAAGCTCGGCAGCGGCTACAGGGGATAGCCTTTACAGGCCTTGCTGCAAGGCCGGATCGTCAGGGTTCTGTTGCTCCAGCTGGGCCAGGAGGATCTGCACGTTCTGCAACTGGCCGCTTTCCTTCCAGTACTTGATCAGCAGCACCCGCGCCTTGCGGTTGGCGGGTTGGCGCTGGACGATTTCCTCGAGCTGTTTCTGCGCCGCTTCCAGCTCTTCTTCGCTGTGCAGGGTGGTGGCCAGGTCGTAGCGGTAATTGGCGTTGTTCGGCTCCAGCTCCACGGCGCGGGACAGGCCGAGCAGGGCGAACTCGCCCTGGTCGTGGTGCAGCAGCCACATGCCCAGGGCGTGTTGCAGGTAGGCGGAATCCTGTTGCGCCTGCAGCTGTTTGGCCAGCAACTGGCGGGCGGCTTCGCTGCGGCCCTGGCGGTCGAGCACCTCCAGTTGCAGGATCACCGCTTGCAGGTTGTCCGGTTGCAGGCTCAAGGCGTGCTCCAGCGTCTGCTGGGCCTGGTCCAGGTTGGCGTTGTGCAGGTACAGGCGCGCCAGCTGGTATTGCGCCTCGACGTTCTCCGGCTGGGCCTTGAGCACCTGGGTGTACTCATCGATCACTTGCTGCAGCGGCCCGAAATACAGGCCCTGTTCATCCGGCGACAGGCCGAGCAGGGCGGTGACGGCGGCGAAGCGCACGCTTTGCACTTCATCGTCCAGCAGCGGGCCGATCAGCAGGCTGCGCTGGCGCGCCGGGACCAGGCCGAGCACCGCCTGGATGGCGGCCTCGCGGACCTCGGGCTCGGCGTGGTGCAGGCCGGCGTCGGCCAGTTTCAGCGCCTGTGGGCTGGGGTAGTTGTGCAGCTCGGCGAGCAGGCGGATGCGCCGGCTGTCCGACAGGTCCGGACGCCCCAGCTGTTGATACAGCACCCGCGCCGCGCCGGGCTGGCCGTTGCGCGCCTGTTCCAGCGCCTTGCCGTAACCGTGCCTGATCGCATCCGGCACCACCGGCGGCGTGGTACGCAGGAACAGCCACGCCAGGCCCAGGGCCAATACGACGAGGAGGCTGATCAACAGGGTGCGACGGGGCTTGGTCATGCAGGCATCCATGGCGGGGGCGGCTTTACGAAGGCGCAAGCTTCGGTCAGCTTCCCCTCGGAGTCAAACCCGCTTGCGGGGTGGTGAGCACGACTCGGGTTTTTGCGGCGGGGCGAGGCTGAAAGAGCGGCGCCGGCCGGTCCAATCACTCTGCTTGACCAAGCGATTGGCGCGAAGGATCGACAGTTCGGAAAAAATTGCCTTCCTGCCGGGAAGGCCGGGACGATAAGCTTTCCCGGCCGCAGACTGACTACGCTAGCCGCAGGTGCACCTTTGTCCAGAACCCACTCATGCAGCCACTGATCAATTACTTCAAGGTCGTGATCCACCCGGGAGGCGCGGTGCTGCGCTTCGCCCTGCGTACCATCGCCGCTGGCCTCTTGACCCTGTACCTGGCGTTCATCTTCGACCTCGACCAGCCCAAGTGGTCGCTGATGGCGGTGATCATCGTCAGCCAGCCCCTGGCCGGCATGGCCCTGGCCCGCAGTTTCGGCCAGGTGGTCGGCACCACCCTGGGGGCCGCGGTGGCGGTGCTGATCATGGCGATCTTCCCCCAGGCGCCGCTGCCGTTCCTGGTCACCCTCGGCCTGTGGCTGGCGTTGTGCACCGCCGGCGGCACCTTGTTGCGCTACACCAGCTCCCAGGCCTTCGTGCTCAGTGGCTACACCGCGGTGGTGGTGGCGATGCTGGCGATCCCCGACCAAGGCAACACCCTGATGCTGGCCATTACCCGGGTCACCGAAACCCTGCTGGCGGTGGCCTGCGTCTGCGTGGTCAGCCTGCTGACGGCGCGGCCCGAGGCCGTGGCCCATGGTTACTTCGCCAAGATCGACCAGGTGCTCAAGTTGCTGGCGACCCACGCCGCGGCGGCGATTCGCACCGACGAAAGCGAGGCCGACTTCCACAAGCGACAGATGCAGTTGTTGGGCGAGATCAGCGCCCTGGAAGGGTTGCGCCGCCATCTGTATTTCGACGCGCCACGCCTGCGCAGCGCCGATGGCCTGGTGCAACTGCTGGGCAACCAGCTGGTGCTGCTGACCTCGCGCCTCACCGTACTGCGCCACCAGCGCGAACTGCTGCGGGCGCGCTGGGTCGGCGAGCTGCCGGAGGCGATCCAGCAACTGCGCGCCGACGAGCTGGCGTTTCTCGACGAGCTGGCGCAGCACGGGCGTGCCTTGCCCGCCGCCTCGCGGCAGCAGTTCGCGCAGTTGCAGCAGCGTTTCGACGAACAAGCGCGGCGCGCCGAGCGCGAGGCCGATGCCTTGCCCGCCACCTTGCGTTCCCTGGCCTGGGCCCTGCGCTGGGAGCAGGCGCGGATGCTCAAGCAGCTCGAAGACATTCTCGAATTCAGCGATGCCATCCAGGACGGTCGCCAGGCCAGTTGTCTGTACCGCCAGGGTCGCTCAAACCCACTGCACCTGGACTGGCCGCTGGCGGCGATGAATGCGCTGCGGGCCTTCACCGCGCTGCTGGTCGCCGGGCTGATCTGGATCGAAACCGCCTGGGACGGTGCGCGTTCGAGCATGGTCCTGGTGGGCATTCTCTGTTCGCTGATGGCGACCTTCCCGCGGCCCCTGGCGGCGGCGCAAAGTTATATGCGCGGCCAGGCCCTGGCGCTGCTGGTCTCGGCGGTCTACGTCTTCGCCCTGGTGCCCTTGATCGGCGATTTCGAATGGCTGGCGCTGTTGCTGGTGCCGCTGCTGTACACGGTCGCGGTGGGCCTGGCCAGCCCGATGACCGCCGGCATCGGCATGGGCCTGGGGCTGTCGAGCCTGCTGATGATCGGCCCGCAGAACATCGGCGCCTGGCAGAACAATGCCGCTCAGTGGTTCGAGTTCGCCGGGGCCTATGTCAGCGGCGGGGTGCTGTCGTTGCTGGTCTATGCGTTCATTTTTCCGTTCAACCCGGTGCTGCGCATTCGCCGCTTGTTCCGCGACACCCGCGAACAGGTGTACGCCTTGCAGAAAACCACGGCCAGCGATGAGGAGCAGTTTGTCTTCGAGAGCCGCATGGTCGACCGCCTGACCCAGATGCTCGGGCTGTTGCCCGCCGCCGGTGACCGGGTTTGCGCCGAACGTTTCGAGACCAGCCTGGCCTGCATGACCCTGGGCGTGGCGATGAACCAGCTCAAGCAGCAGAGCCTGGACAACCCCTGGCTGAGCAGCGCGGCCAACGCCGACCTGCAACAGTTGCTGCGGCGGGTCGGGCGCTATGTGGCGGGGCGCCCGGGGCTGGATGTAGACGAGCTGCTGGCGCGGCTGCGGCAGCTGGGCGACCACCTGGACCAGTTGCACGCCGACGACCGGCCCGAGGCCCACGAACAGCTGTGGTCGGTGTTCCGCATGCGCGTCTCGCTGCTGATCGTCGGCGCCTTCCTGGAGCGCTACCGCCCCATGCTGCAACCCACGGAAACAGGAGAACCGGCCCTTGCCCATTGATTTCGAATTCGGCGGCGTCTACCTGCCGCCCATTGCCCAGGCCCTGCTGCTGGCCTTGCCGATTTTCCTGCTGCTCGACTGGGGGCTGCGGCGCCTCGGTGTATTGCGTTTCGTCTGGCACGAAGCGTTGTTCGAAGGGGCGCTGTATGCCTGCGTCTGCGCCACGGTCATTTTGCTGATGGGAAGCCTATGAATCTGAAAAACACCCTGGCCCGCTCGATCACCCTGGTGGCGGTAGTGCTGGCGCTCGTGCTGGGCTGGTTCGCCTGGGAGCATTACACCCGCGCGCCCTGGACCCGCGATGCGCGGGTGCGGGCCGATGTGGTGACCCTGTCGGCGGACGTCGCCGGGCGCATTGTCAGCCTGCGGGTGCAGGACAACCAGCACGTGGACAAGGGCCAGCTGTTGCTGGAGATCGACCCGGCGCAATATGCCCTGGCCGTGGAGCATGCCAAGCGCTCGGTGGAAGTGGCGGTCGCCACCCTCGGCCAGTCCGAGGCGGCGATTGCCGCCAGCGCGGCGCAGCTCAAGCAGCGGCAAAGCGAAGAACGCCGGCGGCGGACCCTGAAGCAGGGCTTCGCGATTTCCGGCGAGGAGTGGGAGAAGTCCAATACCGATGTGGCGGTGGCCCAGGCCGACCTGTTGCGCGACCAGGCCAATCTCGGCCTGGCCCAGGCCAACGTGCACCTGGCCCAGGCGGCGCTGAAGCAGGCCGAACTGGACCTGCAGCGCACCCGGGTCGAGGCCCCGGTCAGCGGCTACGTGACCAACCTGCAGACCCGCCAGGGCGACCATGCCGCTGCCGGCGCGGCCTTGCTGGCGCTGGTGGACAGCGCTTCTTTCTATGTCAGCGGCTACTTCGAGGAGACCAAGCTGCCGCGGATCGAGGAGGGCAGCGCGGTGCGCATCCAGCTGATGAGCGGCGAGACCTTCAACGGCAAGGTGCAGAGCATCGCCTTTGCCATTACCGACCGCGAGAACTCCCAGGGCAGCCGCCTGCTGGCCAACATCAACCCCAGCTACACCTGGGTCAAGCTGGCGCAGCGGGTGCCGGTGCGGATCGCCATTGATCCCGATTACCCGGGCAAGGACAGGTTGCGCGCCGGGACTACGGCGACGGTGACGGTGTTGGAGTAGGTCGGGAAATGGCGGTGCCGGCGAGGGCGCCTATCGCGAGCAAGCTCGCTCCTACATGAGCCGTGCACGCTCATGTAGGAGCGAGCTTGCTCGCGATGCTGTTCCATGGGCGAAAAAAAGCCCCGTGACCGAATGAGAACACGGGGCAAAAATTTGGTTGGTTGCGGCCAACCAAAGGAGCTCGGTTGAAGCCTTACTTGCTGGCCACCGTCTCAGGCTGCCAGCCGCCACCCAGGGCCTTGTAGATGGCGACGATGCCACGGTACAGGTCGACCTCGGCCTGGGCCTGGGAGTCTTCGGCGGCCAGGCGTTCGCGCTGGGCGTCGAGCAGTACCAGGAAATCGACGGTGCCTTCGCGGTAGCGGATCTCTGCCAGGTCGGCCGCGGCGCGGCTCGACTCGCTCTGGCGAATCAGCGAGATCAGGCGTTGCTGGCGCTTGCCGTAGTCGCTGAAAGCGTTTTCCGACTCTTCCAGGGCCAGCAGCACTTGCTGTTCGTAGGTCGCCAGGGCGCCGTCGGCGTCGGCATTGGCGCCCCGCAGGCGGGCGCGCACGCTGCCCAGGTCGAAGGCCGCCCAGGTAATGCTCGGGCCCAGGGCCCAGGCATTGGCGGCCGAGGAGCCGATCTGCGAACCGCGGCCGGCGGTGAAGCCGAGGAAGCCGCTGAGGCTGACCCGCGGGAACAGGTCGGCCTTGGCCACGCCGATCCGCGCGGTGGCGGCGGCCAGCTGACGTTCGGCGCTGAGGATGTCCGGGCGGCGCTGCAGCAGTTCGCCCGGGTCGCCGATCGGCAGGGCCTTGGCAATCGCCGGCAACTGCGCGGGCTTGAGATCGACACTGAGCTTGTCCGGACGCTCGCCCAGCAGGGTGGCGATACGGTTGCGCTGGCGCACCTGTTCGGCCTGCAGTTGCGGCACGCTGGCCTCTACCGCGGCCAGGCGCGCGTCGGCGCGGACCACGTCGAGCTGGTCGCCGACGCCGGCGTCACGCAGGCTTTCGGTGATCTTGCGCGACTCCTGCTGGTTGTCCAGGTTGGCCAGGGCGATCTTTTCCCGCAGCTGGGCGCCGCGCAGTTGGCCGTAGGCGTCCACCAGCTCGGCAATCATGGTGACTTGCAGCTGGTAGAGGTCGGCCTCGGCGGCCTGCTGGTCGGCTTCGCTGGCTTCCAGGTTGCGCTGGATGCGGCCGAACAGGTCCAGCTCCCAGGCCATGTCCAGGCCCAGGTCGTAGCGTTCGCTGTTGACCCGACGGGTTGTCTGCCCAGGGATCTGACCTTTGGCCAGATCGCTGCTGGCGCGGCTGGTGATGGTCGGCATCGCATCGTTGCTGGCGTCGTCGCGGATCGCCCGGGCGGCCCGCAGACGGGCGAAGGCCACGCGCAATTCACGGTTACCCTGCAGGGACTTTGTCACCAGCTGGTTGAGCACCGGGTCGTCGAACTGCTGCCACCAGATGCCTTCGAAGCGCGCGCGGTCGAAATTCTTCTGGCCCGTGGCGCCATCGGTGGCGGCCGTGATATGGGCCGCCTCGGTGGTCGGGGTCTGGTAGTCCGGACCCACGGCACAGGCGCTCAGGGCCAGTGCCAGCAAGCTCGGCAGGAAGACTTTCAGGCTCATTGTTGCGCCTCCAGTTTCAGGGCACGGGTCGCTTTGCGGGCTTCGCTGCGCTCCACATAGTTGCGGATCAGGACGTAGAACACCGGGGTCAGCAGCAGGCCGAAGAAGGTCACCCCGAGCATCCCGGAGAACACCGCGACACCCATGGCATGACGCATTTCCGCGCCGGCGCCGCTGGAGAACACCAGGGGCACCACACCCATGATGAAGGCGAACGAGGTCATCAGGATCGGCCGCAGACGCAGGCGGCAGGCTTCCAGGACCGCGGCCAGCGGGTCGAGGCCTTCTTCCTGCTTGTCCTTGGCGAACTCGACGATCAGGATCGCGTTCTTGCACGCCAGGCCCACCAGTACGATCAGGCCGATCTGGGTGAAGATGTTGTTGTCGCCACCGGACAGGATCACCCCGGCGATGGCCGACAGCAGGGTCATGGGCACGATCAGGATCACCGCCAGCGGCAGGCTCCAGCTCTCGTATTGCGCGGCCAGTACCAGGAAGGCCAGCAGCACGCAGAGCGGGAAGACGAACAGCGCGGTGTTACCGGCCAGGATCTGCTGGTAGGTCAGCTCGGTCCATTCGTAGGTCATGCCGTTGGGCAGTTCTTCCTTGAGCAGTTTCTCGATCGCCGCTTCCGCCTGGCCGGAGCTGTAGCCCGGTGCGGCCGCGCCGTTGATTTCCGCGGTGACGAAGCCGTTGTAGTGCATCACGCGGTCCGGCCCCGAGGTATCGCTGACCTTGATGAAGGTCGCCAGCGGGATCATCTCGCCCTTGTTGTTGCGTACCTTCAGCTGGCCGATCTGCTCGGCCTCGAGACGGAACTGCTGTTCAGCCTGGACGTTGACCTGGTAGGTACGGCCAAAACGGTTGAAGTCGTTGGCGTACAGCGAGCCCAGGTAGACCTGCAGGGTGTCGAAGATGTCGCTGATGGCCACGCCGTGGGTCTTGGCCTTTTCCCGGTCGATAGCGGCATCGACCTGGGGCACGTTGACCTGATAGCTGGTGAACAGCCCGGCCAGTTCCGGCACGCTGCGACTCTTGGCGATGACGTTCTGCACTTCTTTATACAGCTCTTCGTAACCCATGCCGCTGCGGTCCTCGACCTGCAGGCGGAACCCGCCGATGGTCCCCAGGCCCTGTACCGGCGGCGGTGGGAAGATCGCCATGTAGGCTTCCTGGATATCGGCGTACTTGCCGTTCAGGGCGCCGGCGATGGCCCCGGCGGACATGCTCGGGTCCTTGCGCTCGTCGAAGGGCTTGAGGGTCACGAACACGATGCCGTTGTTCGGGCTGTTGGTGAAACCGTTGATCGACAGGCCCGGGAAGGCCACCGCGCTTTCCACGCCCGGTTGCTTCAGGGCGATGTCGGACATGCGCTTGATCACGTCCTCGGTGCGGTCCAGGCTCGCGGCGTCCGGCAGTTGGGCGAAGGCCACCAGGTATTGCTTGTCCTGGGCCGGGACGAAGCCCATCGGCGTGTGGGCGAAGCCGAACCAGGTCAGCACCATCAGGCCTGCGTAGAGGAACAGGGCGATGCCGCTGCCACGGATCACCCGGCGCACGGTGCCGACGTAGCCACCACTTGCGCGGTCGAAGAAGCGGTTGAAGGGTTTGAACAGCCAGCCACCCAGCAACCTGTCGAGGAACTTGGAGAAGCCGTCCTTCGGTGCGTGGTGATCCTTGAGCAATACCGCGGCCAGGGCCGGCGACAGGGTCAGGGAGTTGAAGGCCGAGATCACCGTGGAGATCGCGATGGTCAGGGCGAACTGCTTGTAGAACTGCCCGGTCAGGCCGCTGATGAAGGCCGCCGGCACGAACACCGCGCAGAGCACCAGGGCGGTGGCGATGATCGGCCCGGTCACTTCGCGCATGGCGCGCTTGGTGGCTTCCACCGGATTCAGCCCGAGGCCGATATTACGCTCGACGTTTTCCACCACCACGATGGCGTCGTCCACCACGATACCGATCGCCAGCACCAGCCCGAACAGCGACAGGGCGTTGAGCGAGAAGCCGAACAGGTGCATCACGGCAAAGGTACCGATCAGCGAGACCGGCACCGCCACCAGCGGGATGATCGAGGCGCGCCAGGTCTGCAGGAACAGGATCACCACCAGCACCACCAGGATCAGCGCTTCGAACAGGGTATGCACCACTGCCTCGATGGAGCCACGCACGAAGATGGTCGGGTCGTAGACGATACTGAAGTCCATGCCTTGCGGGAAGCTCTGTTTCAGCTCGGCCATCTTGGCCCGCACTTCGTTGGAAATCTCGATGGCGTTGGAGCCAGGGCGCTGGAAGATCGGGATCGCCACCGCCGGCTGGTTGTTCAGCAGCGAACGCAGGGCGTACTGGTTGGAACCCAGCTCGACCCGGGCGATGTCTTTCAGGCGGGTGATCTCGCCGTTGTCGCCGGAGCGGATGATGATGTTCTCGAACTCTTCCTCGGTCACCAGGCGGCCCTGGGTGTTGACCGACAGCTGGAAGCTGGTGGCGCTCGGCGCGGGCGGGGCGCCCAGGGTACCGGCGGCGACCTGGCGGTTCTGCTCGCGAATGGCGGTGACCACGTCGGTGGCGGTCAAGTTGCGTGAAGCGGTCTTGTTCGGATCGAGCCAGACCCGCAGCGAGTAGTCGCCCATGCCGAACAGCTGCACATCGCCGACGCCGCCGAGGCGCGCCAGCTCATCCTTGATATTGAGGATGGCGTAGTTGGACAGGTAGAGCATGTCGTAGCGTTTGTCCGGCGAGGTCAAGTGCACGACCATGGTCAGGTCGGGCGAGGCCTTGTCCACGGTGATGCCGATGCGCGTCACCTCTTCAGGCAGCTTGGGCTCGGTGCGGGTCACGCGGTTCTGCACCTGCACCTGGGCGTTGTCCAGGTCGGTGCCCAGGGCGAAGGTGATGGTCAGGGTGATCTTGCCGTCGGCGGTGGACTGCGAGGACATGTAGAGCATGTTCTCGACCCCGGTGATGGCCTGCTCCAGGGGCGCGGCCACGGTTTCGCCGATCACTTTCGGGTTGGCGCCCGGGAAGTTGGCGCGCACCACCACGGTCGGCGGTACCACTTCCGGGTATTCGCTGATGGGCAGCTGGAACAGCGAGATGGAGCCGGCGATCAGGATCAGCAGCGATAGCACCGCTGCGAAGATCGGCCGTGAAATGAAGAATTGGGAGAAATTCATCTTGAGTCTTTTCCCTTAACCGCGTGGAGTCGCAGCGCTGGCCAGCTTCGCAGCTGCTTCAGACGCGCCCTTGGCGGGGGCGACTTGAGGCAGGTTGCTGGCTTCCAGGGCCTTTCTTTGTTGCGCCAGGGCGGCGAGGGTTTCCTTGCTGGCCATCGGTACCACTTCAGGGCTGACCGGTGCGCCCGGACGGGCGCGCTGCAGACCCTTGACGATGATGGTGTCGTCCTTGTTCAGGCCGTTGCGCACGATGCGCAGGCCTTCGATCTTCGGCCCCAGCTCGACGGCGCGGTACGCCGGCTTGTTGTCGGCGTCCATCACCAGCACGAACTTCTTGCCCAGGTCGGTACCTACCGCTTCGTCGTTGATCAGCACGGCGGAGTAGGTGCCGCTGCCCACCAGTTTCAGGCGCGCATAGAGGCCCGGGGTGTAGCTGCCGTCGGCGTTGTCGAACACCGCGCGACCGCGGATGGTGCCGGTCTGCGGGTTGACCTGGTTGTCGACGAAGTTCATCTGGCCCAGGTGCGGGTGGCCTTCTTCATTGGACAGGCCGAGATAGACCGGGGTGGTCTGGCCACGCTGGCCCTGGCGAGCGAGCTGGGTGTACTTGAGGTACACACGCTCGTCGGCGTCGAAGTAGGCGTAGACCTTGTCGGTGGAGACCACGCTGGTCAGCGGGGTGACATCGGCGGTCACCAGGTTGCCGGCGGTGATTTGCGCGCGGCTGACGCGACCGCTGATGGGCGCGCTGACCCGGGTGAAACTCAGGTTGAGCTTGGCCACGTCCAGTTGCGCCTGGATTGCGTCGACTCCGGCGCGGGCTTCCTGGGCGGCGCTGGTGCGGGTGTCGGCCAGCTCGGCGGAGATCGCGTTGCTGGTCAGCAGGCGCTGGCCGCGCTGGGCTTCATTGGCACTGCGGGTGGCGGTGGCCCGGGCTTGTTGCAGCTGGGCTTCCAGGCGGCGCACTTCGGCCTGGAACGGCCGTGGGTCGATCTGGAACAGCAGGTCGCCTTTTTTCACCAGGGCGCCTTCGGTGAAGGCCACCTGGTCGATCTGGCCGGAAACCCGTGGGCGGATCTCTACGGTTTCCGGCGCCTCGAGGCGCCCGGTGAACTCGTCCCATTCGTTGACCGGTTGCTCCAGCACCTTGGCCACACTGACTTTGGCGGCGGGCATGTTGGCGGCCGTTTGCGGCGCCTTGCCACAGGCGCTCATCACCAGCACAGCCAATAATGCGAGAGGGAAGCGTAAGTGTTTGAGTGACTGTTCCATGGATCATCCGCCAATGTATTTGAGATGGGCGGATGATGCTCGGCAGGGGTTGTATCGCACGAATCGAATGAGCCGAAGGTAACTATCATTCGGAATGATATAAGCGCGATGAAAGCCCTCTAGCATGCACCTTTCGTTAGGGTGCTATCAATTACTTAAATGGAATTTCATTGTTTCCGCGATTGCAAGGGTAGGAGGCAGAAGCGCGGGGAGGGGACTCATCCTGGCGCGAGCCATCGTGGATCGACCCACGGGTTTTGCACCCGACTGAAAAGCAGCATTTGCCCCGCTGGAGCGAGCCGGCTCGCGGTAGGCCTGGGTTGCGAGGGAGAGTGCTTCGGCAGGTGCGTTACGCCAGGCGTGTCTTTAAATGCAAATTTTGCATATTAAGTTATTCCTAAAATGACTTTTACAGCGACCCTCGATGTCGTTAGCTTATAGGCTGTGGTTTTTAAGGTTTCTTCTTATATAACCAAATAAATTACAGCCCCGACTTTCGACTTCCTGGAGATTGCCTTGCGTACACTTCTGCAACTGGCCGCGGCCGCGCTGGCCGCGTCCATCAGCCTCGGTGCCTCGGCGCTCACCCTCACCGTCGGCGACCAAAGCTACAACACCCGCGCGGTGATGGATGCCGCCGGTGTGCTCGACAACCTGCCTTATACCCTGGAGTGGAAGCAGTTCACCGCCGGCTCGCCGGTGGCCGAAGCGCTGAACTCCGGCAGCCTCGACCTCGGGTTGCTGGGGGATGCACCGCCGCTGTTCCTCGGTGCCCTGGGGGCGCCGATCAAGGTGATCGCGGTCACCCAGCAGAATCTTTCCGGGGTGGCCATCGTGGTCAACCAGGATTCGCCGATCAAGACCGTCGCCGACATCCGCGGCAAACGCGTGGCGATCTGGAAGGGTTCCTGGAGCCAGCAACTGCTGTTCAGTGCGTTGGACAAGGCTGGCGTGCCCCGTGACGCGGTGGACATCCGCTACCTCAGCGCCCTCGATGCCTTCCATGCGCTGGAAGGCGGCTCGGTGGATGTGATCGCCACCTGGGAACCCTACGTGACGCAACAGGAGCGGCGCGGCGGCCGGGTGATCGCCACGGCGCAAGGGCTGATCCCGGCGCAGAGTTTCGTGGTCGGCAACAACCGTTCCCTGGAAGAAAAACGCGCGGCCATCAGTGATTTCCTGCAACGACTGAAAAAAGCCCGGTCCTGGAGCGTAAACGATCCCACCCATAGCGAGGCCTATGCCGATGCCTGGGCCGAGCGCACCCGCGCCGATCGCGAGATCGCCCGTGCCTGGTTCCGTCGGGCGAAAACCGACGTGGGGCCGATCAGCCCGCAGAACATCGCCGACGCCCAGAAGACCGTGGATTTCTTCAGTGGCATTGGCCTGATCAAGTCCTACCCGGCCGCCAGCCTGTTCGACACTTCCTTTAATGCCGCCTTGCAGAATCCTTCTGTGACGCTTCAGGCCGCGCCGTAACCACCAAGGACCTTCCATGAGCACACGACAACTGAAACTGGGCGCCCTGACCATGGGTGTCGGTGGCCCCGGCCGGCACAACCTGTGGCTGGACCCCGAATTGCCGGCCGACGCCAGCGTCAATATCGACTGGTACATCGACATTGCGCGCCAGGCCGAGGCGGCGTTGTTCGACCTGATCTTTATCGTCGACAGCCAGTTCATCACCCCGGGTTCGCCGCCCCATTACCTGAATCGCCTGGAACCGCTGACGCTGCTCTCGGCCCTGGCGGTGAGCACGCGGCATATCGGCCTGGTGGGCACGCTCACCACTTCCTATAACGAGCCGTTCAACGTCGCCCGCCGCCTGGCGTCGCTGGACCTGATCAGCAAAGGCCGCGCCGGCTGGAATGTGGTCACCAGCGGCGACGCCGGCACCGCCGGCAACTACGGGCGTGACGAGCACTACGACTACGACACCCGCTATGGCCGGGCTCGGGAGCATGTGCAGGTGGTGCAGGGCTTGTGGCAGTCCTGGGAGGACGACGCCTTTGTCCGGGATCGTGCCAGCGGGCGTTATTTCGACCCGGCCAAGCTGCATGCGCTGAATCACAAGGGCGAGCATTTTTCCGTGGTCGGGCCGCTCAATCTGCAACGCTCGCCACAAGGTCAGCCGGTGATCTTCCAGGCGGGTGACTCCGAACAGGGGCGTGAGCTGGGCGCGGCGATTGCCGACGTGGTCTTCACCCATGCCCCGAGCCTGGAGCAGGGCCAGGCGTTCTACCGGGAAATCAAGGAGCGCGCGCTGCGCCAGGGCCGCGATCCCGAGCAGGTGCTGGTGCTGCCGGGGGCCGAGGTGTTCGTTAGCGATAGCGACGAGCAGGCGCGGGAGCTCGAACGCCATTACCACGCGGCCGATCACAGCTTCGAGCAGGCCCTGCTGGAGTTCGGTCGTTCCTTTGGCTGGCACGACTTCAGCCAGTACGAACTGGATGCACCTTTCCCGGCCCAGGCCCTGGAGTTCGCCCGCAGCAGCTTTTTCACGGTGGCCAAGCGCATCACCGATCGCGCGGTCAGCGAAGGGCTCAGCCTGCGCCAGGCGGTGCAAGCCTCCCGGCAATTGCGCCCGGGTGCCTTTGTCGGCAGCGCCGAAACCGTCGCGGCGAAGATGAGTGAGTGGTTCGAGGCGCGGGCCGTGGACGGTTTCAACATCTATATCGGCCACCCGGGGCAGTTTCGCCGGTTCACCGAGGAAGTAGTGCCCTTGCTCCAGGAGCGTGGGGTGTACCGCCGCGAATACCCGGGCAGCACCTTGCGCGAAAACCTCGGGCTGAGGATTCCGCGCAATCTGCGTTGATGCACAGAAACCCCAGATAGCCAGACAGTTTTTTACTCTCTAGCAACCACAAAAATCATAATTTCGGCATTTCCCGCCTTCTCCCAGAATGCGTCCTACACCTCCCACGGCTGCCTACGTGGGATCACTCAACAGGGCGCAGACATGACAACCCATAAAACAATAATCGACACGCTTGTAGTGGGCGCCGGCCAAGCCGGCGTGGCCATGAGCGAACACCTGAGCCGCCTGGGCGTGCCGCACCTGGTGCTGGAGCGCAACCGCATCGCCGAAGCCTGGCGCACCGGGCGCTGGGATTCGCTGGTGGCCAACGGCCCGGCCTGGCATGACCGCTTTCCGGGCCTGGAATTCGAAGACCTGGACCCCGATGCCTTCGCCGGCAAGGACCAGGTCGCCGACTACTTCGAAACCTACGCCCGTAAATTCAACGCACCGATCCGCACTGGCGTCGAAGTCAGGAAGGTGGTGCGCAACACCGCCCGCCCGGGCTTCACCGTGGACACCAGCGACGGGGTGATCGAAGCCCGGCAGGTGGTGGTGGCCACCGGTCCGTTCCAGTGCCCGGTGATCCCGCCGATCGCCCCGCAGGATCAGCGTGTGCTGCAGATGCACTCGGCGGCCTACCGCAATCCGCAACAGCTGCCCGAAGGCGCAGTGCTGGTAGTGGGCGCCGGTTCGTCAGGGGTGCAGATCGCCGATGAACTGCAACGCGCCGGCAAGCAGGTCTATCTCTCGGTCGGGGCCCATGACCGCCCGCCGCGGGCCTACCGCAACCGTGACTTCTGCTGGTGGCTGGGAGTGCTCGGCGAGTGGGATGCCGAGACTATGCAGCCGGGCAAGGAGCACGTGACCATCGCCGTCAGCGGCGCCCGTGGCGGGCATACCGTGGACTTCCGCCGGCTGGCCCACCAGGGCATGACCCTGGTCGGCCTGACCAAGGCCTTCGATAACGGCGTGGTCAGCTTCGAGGCCAACCTGGCCGAGAACATTGCCCGTGGCGACGAAAACTACCTGGCGCTGCTCGACGCCGCCGATGCCTACATCGCCCGTAACGGCCTGGACCTGCCGCAAGAGCCCGAAGCCCGGGTGATGCTGCCTGACCCGCCGTGCCTGACCCAGCCGATCCTCGAACTCGACCTGGTCAAGGCCAACGTCACCACCATCATCTGGGCCACCGGTTATTCGGTGGACTACAGCTGGCTGCAGGTCGACGCCTTCAAGGCCAACGGCAAGCCTCGTCACCAGCGCGGCGTGTCCAGCGAGCCCGGGGTCTATTTCGTCGGCCTGCCGTGGCTGTCGCGGCGCGGCTCGGCGTTTATCTGGGGCGTGTGGCACGACGCCCGGCACATCGCCGAGCACATCGTCAAACAGCGCATCTACTTCGACTATCGCGACGCCGCGCAGCGCCAAGCCGAGCGCGAATCCGCCACTCAACCCGCCAGCCGCATGGGAGCCCGCTGATGCCTACTCATACCCGCATCCGCATGTTCAACACCAAAGACACCTACCCGAACCAGAGCCTGGACAACGACCTGTGCCAGGCCGTGCGCGCCGGCAACACCGTGTATGTGCGCGGCCAGGTTGGCACCGACTTCAATGGCCAGCTGGTCGGCCTCGGCGACCCGCGGGCCCAGGCCGAGCAGGCCATGCGCAACGTCAAGCAACTGCTGGAAGAGGCTGGCAGCGACCTCAGCCATATCGTCAAGACCACCACCTACCTGATCGACCCGCGTTACCGCGAGCCGGTGTACCAGGAGGTCGGCAAGTGGCTCAAGGGCGTGTTCCCGATCTCCACCGGACTGGTGGTCAGCGCCCTGGGTCAGCCGCAGTGGCTGATGGAAATCGACGTGATCGCGGTCATCCCCGAATAAGGAGTGCGCCATGACTTTTTCCATCGTCGGCCGCTGCGCCGAAACCGGCCAGCTGGGCATTGCCATCAGCTCTTCGAGCATCGCCGTCGGCGCTCGTTGCCCCTGGCTGCGCAGCGGGGTGGGTGCGGTGTCGAGCCAGAACATCACTTTGCCGGCCCTCGGCCCCCAGGTGCTCGACGGCCTGGGCGAAGGCCTGGCGCCGGCGCAGGCCCTGGACCAGGCGCTGACCCGCAACGGCTACAGCCAGTACCGCCAGGTGGCGGTGGTGGATGCCCGGGGGCGCACGGCGGTATTCAGCGGCAACCACGCACTGGGCATTAACAATGCCGTGGCCGGTGAGCAATGCGTGGCGGCCGGTAACCTGCTGGCCAACAGCGTGGTGATCGAGCGCATGGTCGAGGCCTTCGAAAGCAGCGAAGGCTGCCTGGCGGCGCGGCTGCTCAGCGCGTTGCAGGCCGGGCAGGACGCCGGCGGCGAGGCGGGCGCGGTGCATTCGGCGGCGCTGTCGGTGGTCGGCGAGCTGGTCTGGCCGATCGTCGACCTGCGGGTGGACTGGGCCGAGGCCAACCCCATCGGCGAGCTGCACAGGCTCTGGAGCGCCTACGAGCCGCAGTTGCAGGACTACCTGACCCGCGCCCTCAACCCGACCCTGGCGCCGAGCTACGGAGTGCCGGGCGATGAGTGAGCTGCGCAGCCGCGCCTTGCTGGCCAGGCTGGTGGGCTTTGCCACGGTCAGCCGCGATTCGAACCTGGCCTTGATCGAGTTCGTGCGCGACTACCTGCACGGCCTGGGCGTGAGCGGCGAGCTGATCTACAACGCCGAGCGGACCAAGGCCAACCTGCTGGCCAGCATCGGTCCGGCGGTGGAAGGCGGCATCGTGCTGTCCGGGCACACCGACGTGGTGCCGGTGGACGGCCAGCCCTGGACGCTCGACCCCTTCAGCCTGACCGAGCGTGACGGCAAGCTCTACGGGCGCGGCACCGCCGACATGAAAGGCTACCTGGCCTCGGTGCTGGCCGCGGTGCCGCTGTTTCTCGAAAGCCCGCTGCGCCGGCCGGTGCACCTGGCGTTCTCCTATGACGAGGAAGTCGGCTGCCTCGGCGTGCGCAGCCTGCTGGAAGTGCTGCCACAGCGCATCCCGCAACCGGCGCTGTGCCTGATCGGCGAGCCCACCGAGCTCAAACCGGTGCTCGGCCACAAGGGCAAGCTGGCCATGCGTTGCCATGTGCACGGCGCACCGTGCCACTCGGCCTATGCGCCTTATGGGGTCAACGCCATCGAGCAGGCGGCGCGGCTGATCGGCCGGCTGGGGGAGATCGGCCGGCGCCTGGCGGCCCCCGAGCATCACGACGCCCGCTTTGACCCGGCGTTTTCCACCGTGCAGGTCGGGGTGATCCAGGGCGGCACGGCGCTGAATATCGTCCCGGCCGACTGCCGCTTCGATTTCGAGGTGCGCGCCTTGCCGGCCTTCGAACCCCGGGCGGTGGTGGACGAACTGCAAGGCTATGCCGAACAGGAGCTGTTGCCGGCGATGCAGGCAGTCAAGGCCGACACGGCGATCCGCTTCGAAGCGATCTCGGCTTATCCAGGTTTGGCGACTGCTCCCGAAAGCGCCGCCGCGCAACTGGTGGCGAAGCTGTGCGGGAGCGATGCCTTCGGCACCGTGGCCTTTGGCACCGAAGGCGGATTGTTCGACCAGGCCGGCATCCCGGCGGTGGTCTGCGGCCCCGGCAGCATGGACCAGGGCCACAAGCCGGACGAGTTCGTCAGCGTCGAGCAGATGGCGGCCTGCGACCGGTTGATGGACCGCCTGGCCGAATACCTCTGCAAGCATTGATAACGATTTTTCAATAAGAACAAGGAATCCGCGGTGAAAGATTTCAACGAGTGGACAGCCCTGGCGCAGCGCCAACGTCTGATCGACAGCGCCTTTATCGACGGTGAGGCGTGCCAGGCCGAGAGCGGCGCGCGCTTCGATGTGGTCAACCCGGCCACCGAGAAACGCCTGGCCCAGGTGGCCGCCTGCGGCGCGGTCGAGGTCGACCGGGCGGTGCGCAGCGCCCGCCGTGCGTTCGAGCAGGGCCCCTGGGCCAGGATGGCGCCCGGCGAGCGCAAGGCGATTCTGCTGCGCCTGTCGCAGCTGATGTTGGAGCACCGCGATGAACTGGCCTTGCTCGATTCCCTGAGCATGGGCAAGCCGGTGATGGATGCCTGGAATATCGATGTGCCGGGCGCGGCCCATGTATTTGCCTGGTACGGCGAAAGCCTCGACAAGCTCTATGACCAGGTGGCGCCGAGCGCCAGCAATGTCCTGGCGACCATCACCCGAGTGCCGCTGGGGGTGATCGGCGCGGTGGTGCCGTGGAATTTCCCGCTGGACATGGCCGCCTGGAAGCTGGCCCCGGCCCTGGCCGCCGGCAACAGCGTGGTGCTCAAGCCGGCCGAGCAGTCGCCGTTCTCGGCCCTGCGCCTGGCCGAGCTGGCCATCGAAGCCGGCCTTCCCAAGGGCGTGCTCAACGTGGTGCCGGGCCTGGGCGAGGAGGCCGGTCGCGCCCTGGGCCTGCACATGGAGGTGGATGCCCTGGTGTTCACCGGTTCCACCGAGGTCGGCAAGTACTTCATGCAGTACGCCGCGCAATCGAACCTCAAGCAGGTCTGGCTGGAGTGCGGCGGCAAGAGCCCGAACCTGGTGTTCGCCGATTGCCAGGACCTGGACCTGGCGGCCGAGAAAGCCGCGTTTGGCATCTTCTTCAACCAGGGCGAAGTCTGCTCGGCCAACTCGCGCCTGCTGGTGCAGCGCTCGATCGCCGATGGGTTCATCGAGCGCCTGGTGGCCAAGGCGCGCCAGTGGCAGCCGGGCAATCCGCTGGACCCGGCGAGCCGGGCCGGGGCCATCGTCGATGCGCGCCAGGCGCAGCGCATCAAATGGTACATCGAACAGGCCCAGGCCGAGGGCGCGCAGCTGGTGTGCGGCGGTCGGCAACTGAGCATCGACGGTTCGAGCAACTTTATCGAGCCGACCATCTTCAGCGGCGTGACCGCCGATATGACCCTGGCCCGCGAAGAGGTGTTCGGCCCGGTGCTGGCGGTCACGCTGTTCGACGACGAAGACCAGGCGGTGGCCCTGGCCAACGAGCACATCTATGGCCTGGCCGCTTCGCTGTGGACCGACGACCTCAATCGCGCGCATCGAGTGGCGCGGCGGCTGAATGCCGGGACCGTGTCGGTGAATACCGTCGATGCGCTGGATGTCACCGTGCCCTTCGGCGGCGGCAAGCAGTCGGGCTTCGGCCGCGACCTGTCGCTGCATTCGTTCGACAAGTACACCCAGCTGAAAACCACCTGGATTCAACTGCGCGGCTGAGGGCCCCGAGAGCAGCACCGATCTTCAAAAAAATAGAACAACAAGACGGAGCAACCGATGAACAGCAATGCAAGCGTGCAAACCGGCGCCCTGGCGCCGCCCGCGAGTCGCAAGAAACTCGGCCTCACCGCGCTGTTGGCGGTGGCCATCGGCCTGGTGGTTTCACAAGGCGTGATGGTGCTGATGCTGCAAGGCGTCGGCATGGCCGGCCTGGGCTTTATCGTGCCCCTGGGCCTGGCCTACCTGTTGGCCCTGAGCTATGCCTGTTCGTTCTCCGAACTGGCGCTGATGATCCCCCGCGCCGGCAGCCTGAGCACTTACACCGAGGTCGCCATCGGCCAGTTCCCGGCGATCCTGGCGACCTTTTCCGGCTACATAGTGGTAGCGATGTTCGCCTTGTCGGCCGAGCTGTTGCTGATGGAGTTCATCATCGACAAGGTCTACCCGCACTCCATGCCGCCACTGACCGTGGCCCTGGGGGTTCTGGCGCTGTTCACCGTGCTCAATCTGTTCAACATCGACATCTTCGCCCGCCTGCAGACGGTGCTGGCGGTGGTGATGACCGTGGTCCTGCTGGTGATGGGCCTGAGTGCGATGAACAGCGACATTGTCGTGCCCAACCCGACGCTGTTCGACAGCGCCCACTGGAACCCCCTGGGCCTGGGGGTGATCGCCCTGACGGCCATGGCGGTCTGGGGCTTCGTCGGCGCCGAGTTCGTCTGCCCGCTGGTGGAAGAAACCCGGCGTCCCGAGCGCAATATCCCGGGCTCGATGATGCTCGGCCTGACCATCATCTTCGTGATCATCAGCCTGTACGGCCTGGGCGCCTTGCTCACCGTGCCCCAGGCGGAACTGGCCAGCAACGGCCTGCCGCATTACCTGTTCGCCACCACGGTGTTCGGCGAGGCGGGCAAGGTGTTCCTGGTGACCGCCGCGATCACCGCCACCTGCAGCACCCTCAACAGTTCGCTGGCGGCGATCCCGCGCATGCTGTTCGGCATGGCTCGCAATGGCCAGGCCTTCGGCGTGTTCAAGCTTCAGGGCAAGCGCACCGGCGCGCCCTGGGTGGCGGTGCTGTTCATCGCCGCGGTCACCGGCCTGCCGTTGCTGCTGATGCACGACCATGCCGATGCGATCAACCAGCTGCTGCTCTCGGCGGCCCTGGCCTGGCTGCTGGCCTACATCATCACCCACGTCAACGTCATCGCCCTGCGTCGGCGCTACCCGCAGGTGGCGCGGCCGTTCCGCACGCCGTTCTACCCCTTGCCGCAGGTGTTCGGCATCGCCGGCATGCTGTTTGCGATCTGCAACGTCTCGCCCAGCCCGGAGATGACCTTTTCGATTTTTGCCTACGCAGGTCTCGTGCTGCTGATCGTCTCGATCATCGCCGTGCTGTGGATCAAGGGCGTGATGGGCAAGCCACTGTTCAAGCCGGAGCCGCTGGCCAGCGTGCTCGGCACTCTCGATAAAAACCCGCAAGGAGACTCGCAATGACCGTTCAGATCAAACCCGTGCGCAGCACCGGCGACTACCAGGCCGCGGATGCCGCGCACCACATTCATGCGTTCCTCGACCAGAAGGCGCTGAACGCCGAAGGGCCGCGGGTGATCGTGCGCGGTGAGGGCCTGGCGCTCTGGGACAACGACGGCAAGCGCTACCTGGACGGCATGTCGGGCCTGTGGTGCACCAACCTCGGCTACGGCCGCAAGGACCTGGCCGCGGCCGCCAGCCAGCAGCTCGAGCAGCTGCCGTACTACAACATGTTCTTCCACACCACCCACCCGGCGGTGGTCGAGCTGTCGGAGCTGCTGTTCAGCCTGTTGCCCGCGCACTACAGCCACGCGATCTACACCAACTCCGGCTCCGAGGCCAACGAGGTGCTGATCCGCACCGTGCGCCGCTACTGGCAGATCCTCGGCAAGCCGCAGAAGAAGATCATGATCGGCCGCTGGAACGGCTACCACGGCTCGACCCTCGGCGCCACGGCGCTGGGCGGGATGAAGTTCATGCACGACATGGGCGGGGTGATCCCGGACGTGGCGCACATCGACGAGCCGTACTGGTTCGCCCACGAAGGCGACCTGACCCCGGCCGAGTTCGGCCTGCGCGCGGCGCGCCAGCTGGAGGAGAAGATCCTCGAACTGGGCGCGGAGAATGTCGCGGCCTTCGTCGCCGAACCCTTCCAGGGCGCCGGCGGCATGATCTTCCCGCCAGAAAGCTACTGGCCGGAAATCCAGCGCATCTGCCGCCAGTACGACGTGCTGCTGTGCGCCGATGAAGTGATCGGCGGTTTCGGTCGTACCGGCGAGTGGTTCGCCCACCAGCATTTCGGCTTCGAGCCCGACACCCTGTCGATCGCCAAGGGCCTGACCAGCGGCTACATCCCCATGGGCGGTCTGATCCTCTCCAGGCGCATGGCCGAGGTGCTGGTGGAGCAGGGCGGGGTGTTCGCCCACGGCCTGACCTATTCCGGCCACCCGGTGGCGGCGGCGGTGGCCATCGCCAACCTCAAGGCCCTGCGCGACGAAGGCATCGTCAGCCGGGTCAAGCACGAGACCGGGCCGTACCTGCAGCGCTGCCTGCGCGAGGTGTTCGACAACCACCCGTTGATTGGCGAAGTGCAGGGTGCAGGTCTGGTCGCCGCCTTGCAGTTCGCCGAAGACAAGGCCAGCCGCAAGCGCTTCGCCAACGAAAACGACATGGCCTGGCGTTGCCGCACCATCGGCTTCGAAGAGGGCCTGATCATCCGCTCGACCCTGGGCCGGATGATCATGGCCCCAGCCCTGGTGGCCAGCCACGCCGACATTGATGAACTGGTCGACAAGACCCGTACCGCCGTAGACAGGACCGCCCGCGAATACGGTCGTCTGTAGGCCCAAAAGCGGCCGGCGCGCGCGGGCGCGTCGGCCTATTCGAGGAACCGCTACATGTCCAGATCCTTGCGTTGCTGTGTTCCCTTTGCCCTGGCCCTGTTGTGCACCGCGGTTGCGGCCGCACCGCAGAGCCTCACCGTCATCTCCTTTGGCGGTGCCACCAAGCAGGCCCAGGACAAGGCCTACTTCCAACCTTTCACCGCCAGCGGCGCAGGACGCGTGGTCGCCGGCGAATACAACGGTGAGCTGTCGAAAATCAAGGCCATGGTCGATGTCGGCCATACCAGTTGGGACGTGGTCGAAGTCGAAAGCCCGGAGCTGCTGCGTGGCTGTGACGAAGGCTTGTTCGAACGCCTCGACCCGGCGCGCTTCGGCGACCCGGCGCAGTTCGTCCCGGGGACCCTGAGCGAATGCGGGGTGGCCACCTATGTCTGGTCGATGGTCATGGCCTACGACCAGGACAAGCTGGCCAAGGCGCCGACCTCCTGGGCGGACTTCTGGAACGTCGCCGACTTCCCCGGCAAGCGCGGCTTGCGCAAGGGCGCCAAGTACACCCTGGAAATCGCCTTGCTCGCCGACGGGGTCAAGCCGGACCAGCTGTACCAGGTGCTGGGCACTCCCGAGGGCGTGACCCGGGCGTTCGCCAAGCTCGATCAGATCAAGGGCAATATCCAGTGGTGGGAGGCGGGCGCGCAGCCGCCGCAATGGCTGATCGCCGGTGACGTGGTGATGAGCGCGGCCTACAACGGGCGGATCGCCTCGGCGCAGAAGGAAGGCATGAAACTGAGCATCGTCTGGCCGCAAAGCCTGTACGACCCGGAGTACTGGGCGGTGGTCAAGGGCACGCCGAACAAGGCGCTGGCCGAAGACTTCATCGCCTTCGCCAGCCAGCCGCAGACCCAGAAGGTGTTCTCCGAGGAGATCCCCTACGGGCCGGTGCACCGTGACGCGCTGGCGCTGCTGCCGGCGGCGGTGCAACGGCAGCTGCCCACCGCCGAGGCCAACCTGGCCGGGGCGCGGGCGGTGGACGCGGAGTTCTGGGTGGACCATGGCGAGGAGCTGGAACAGCGCTTCAACGCCTGGGCGGCGCGCTGAGGTCAATGGCCGCCAGCTTCGTAAAGGAGGGCACCCGCTCTTTGTAGGAGCCAGCTTGCTGGCGATAGAGGCAACGCGGTGTGCCTGATGCGACGCTTCGCGAGCAAGCTGCGCTCCTACAGATGCAGATTGGGTATTGGCCGCGAGCCCGGGGCTGGCCCATAACCTGTTCAACCCTGGATATGCGTGTTGCATTGGCCGCATCGCCGGCAAGCCGGCTTCGGTTATACCTGGGGTGCTATTTCAACCACGCAGCGAACTGTTCCTTGCAGTAATCGACGAACAACTGCGCAGGCTTGGTCAGCTGCGCCCGTTTCAGCCAGCCGGCCACCAGCGCCGAGCCGGTGACATCCTCGGCAATCTCCACACAGACCACTTCCTGGCCGTCATAGGTGCTGTTGCCATGAGGCCTGGTCACCAGCAAGGCAAAGCCGAACCCCTGGCCGACCATGCCGCGCACCATCTCGATCGACGGCGAGCCGAAGACGATATTCGGCGTCAGTTGCAACTCCTCGAAGATGCTCACGAAGTAGGTGCGGCTGGGCTGCACATCCAGCAGGATCATCGGCTCCAGGACCAGGTCGCGCAGCGACACCTGGGACTGCCCGGCAAAGCGGTGCCCGGCCGGCACCAGGGCATACGGCCGTTGCGGCGCCATCAGCGCCTCGGTTTCGATGGTGCTGTCCAGGTCGTGCTCGTAGAAGATCGCCAGGTCGAAGCGCCCGCCGGTCAACCCCTGCACCAGCTCCTGCTGCTCGCCGTCCTGCAGGCGGATCTCCACCCCCGGAAAACGCTGGCGAAAGCCGGCGATCAGCCGTGGCAGGTAGAGCGGGGCGACCGTCTCGAAGCAACCGATATCGATCTGCCCGCACACCACATCGTTGTCGGCCAGGGCGTTTTGCTCGAACTCGTGGGCCATGCGCAGCAGTTCCTGGGCCTTGCGGTAGAAACGCGCGCCACCCGGGGTCAGGGACACGCCCTGGGCGTGATGACGGATCAGCAACTGCACGCCGAAGCTGTCTTCCAGGCCCTTGACCGCGGTGGAGATCGACGGCTGGGCGATATACAGCTTGCGCGACGCCTCGGCGACGCTGCCACATTCGACGGTGGTGACGAAATACTTCAATTGACGCAAGGAATAGGACGCCACAGTGCACCTCTGGCCGATGGTTTTGCTCCACGATACCCGCTCCGCGGGCCGGCGCTGCAGCGGATTTTGCTCGGCAGTGGGGATATTTTCGCTGGGTAGGCGCGCAGTGCCGCAAAGGCTTGCAGGTAGAGGTACAGCTTCCAGGTGCCGCCTGGACATGTAGGACTTTTACTTCAAGTTGGGTAGGAGAAATCTTGGTGTACTGGTTATATATCCAGTATTCTCGGGCGATTCCTCTGCCAGCGTGATGCGGAGCGAAAAATGGGTGCGTGGACAGAAAATCCAGCTCGGTTAATTTGAAGACCTCTCCTTTGGAAAGGGAGAGTTTCTTAAATCAATGGAGCAATAAACATGAACAAACCACAAACCCAATCACCGCTTCGCCACGGTCGTGTCACATCCCCAGCCTCCCGCGGCGCAGTCGCCATCGACCTGGGCCTGTTGGGCGGTTGGCAGGTCAATGAGATGGAAGGCGGCAAGAACTTCCCGGCCCTGGCCGCGGGTCCGTTCCCTGCACCGTTCAACACGGACAACCCAAGCGACGTGCCGCCGGCCGATGGCTTCATCCTCAGCGGTGGCAAGACCGATGCCCGGGACTGCGTCAACTTCACCGATGAGGAAATGAGCAAGAAGCTCGGTCGCGCCTTCACCTGGCCGACGCTCAACGTCAACCCCGGCCAGATCTTCAAGGTGACCTGGCAGTACACCGCGCCACACACCACCCGTGGTTATCGCTGGCTGATCACCAAGGACGGCTGGGATCCGAAACAGCGCATCACCCGCGCCCAACTGGAGGCTCAACCTTTCGCCGAGGACTTCTATCCGCAGGTGCCTTACTACAGCCATGCCGGCGAACTGAAGGCCAAGGTCGATCACGAAGTGAAGCTGCCAGCCAATAAAAAGGGCCGTCACGTGATTGTCCTGATGTGGATCGTGGCCAATACCGGCAACGCCTTCTATCAGGCCTTCGACGTCGACTTCAAATAAGTCTGCGGATCGTCCAAACGTTCTGAAGGATTAGAACATGTCACAGATTGACTTTACCCAACTGAAAACGACGCAGGATGATGCCGCGTCGCGGATGCCGAGCCTGGATGGCAAGAAAATCCTCATGGGCTACTGGCACAACTGGCCGGCCGGCCCCTCGGACGGCTACCAGCGCGGGCAGTTTGCCAATATGAACCTGGAGGATGTGCCCCGGGACTACAACGTGGTGGCCGTGGCGTTCATGAAAGGCAGTGGTATTCCGACGTTCAAGCCGTACAACCTGTCCGATGCCGAGTTTCGTCGCCAGGTGGGCGTGCTGAACAGCCAGGGCAGGGCGGTGCTGATGTCCCTGGGGGGCGCCGACGCTCATATCGCGTTGAACCCGGGCCACGAACAGCCCCTGGCCAATGAAATCATCCGCCTGGTGGAAACCTACGGCTTTGACGGACTGGACATCGATCTTGAACAGAGTGCGATTGACTCTGCCAGCAACAAGATCGTCCTGCCGGCCGCGTTGAAGCTGGTCAAGGATCACTATGCTGCCGAGGGCAAGCATTTCATCATCAGCATGGCGCCGGAGTTCCCCTACCTGACCGCTGCCGGTCGATACGTCGACTACCTCAAGGCGCTGGAAGGCTACTACGACTTCATCGCGCCGCAGTTCTACAACCAGGGCGGCGATGGCCTCTGGGTTCAGGAGGCCAACAACGGCAAGGGGGCCTGGATCGCCCAGAACAACGACGCCATGAAAGAGGACTTCCTCTATTACCTGACCGAAAGCCTGGTGAGTGGTACTCGCGGTTTCACCAGGATTGCCGCTGGCAAATTCGTCATTGGCCTGCCCGCCAACGTCGATGCCGCGGCCACCGGATACGTGGTCAACCCGGCGGCCGTTGCCAATGCGTTCAAACGCCTCGATGCCAAAGGGCTGTCGATCAAGGGCCTGATGACCTGGTCGGTCAACTGGGACAATGGGTTCAACAAGGACCACGTGCCCTACAACCAGGAATTCAGCCGGCGCTACGGGCCGTTGATCAACGGTGGCAAGCTGTCCCCCTCGACCCAGGATGAGCCCCACCCGCAGAGCGCCCACTAGCATTCGGTCAAGGAGACCTCCGGCAGACGTGCCGGATGCTCGACAGTCAAGCCTGTTGACTTGATCGCTGAGGGCAAGCAATGAAAATCCGATGTCGCAAGGCATCGGATTTTTTGCGGATGAGGCCTGCAGAGGCAAAATCGTCTCCAGACGCAACGTCGAGATGGATGCCCTCAAGCAGATCGTGGCGGAGGGCGGCAGCGTGGGGGGCTTGAATATCGGGCCATTGCAGCTGCTGCGCATCAGTGCCAGCGACATGCTTGCGCAGGCGCTCAACTGATGAAGATGATCTTCGACACCAGTTCTGCGCTGTTCTTGGCCTGAAGTTTCTTCATCAGCCGGGCGCGGTGGACTTCCACGGTGCGGTGGGAAATGCCCAGTTTGCGTGCCACTTCCTTGCAGGTCAGGCCATTGACGATATGCAGCGAGATTTCCCGTTCGCGCGGGGTCAACTGGATCATCGGCGCCGGTTGGCGGTCCAGGCGCTCGAAATGCCAGACCATCAGCTTGAACGGATCCTCGGCAGTCAGGGAAAAACCGTGGGCGCGGGCCCAGAACACCTCGCCGTTGCGATGCTGCATGAAGCGTTCGTCGGAGTAGAAGGTGCCGGGTCCGTTGCGCAGCCAGTGCTCGCTGCGTTCGCCGATGCTCTGGTAGTCGGCCTGGGAGGGGTACAACAGCAGGGTCAGGTGGCCTTGCAAGTGTTCGCGCTCGTAGCCGAACAGGCGTACGAAGGCCTGGTTGCAATCGAGCATCCGGCGATGCCCAGTGATCATCTGCGGTGCGGGGGAAACCTGGAAGGCCAGGCGCTCGAGGTCCTGGAATTGCTGGGCGTGTAGGGTCATCAGGCATCCTGCCTCGGGTTTATCGGCGCGCCCCTTTTTTTTGGGGGGCGGGGGACTACTTACTGCCGTACGTAGTTCCCCCAACTAGCGTGTGATTCGGGTGTTGAATCATTGTATGGAATACCCGCTTCAAGGAAGAAGAAAATCACATGATTCACGATTCCGTATCCATCGTCGCTGCCGCCCATAGCCCTTTCGGTCGTCTGGACGGCCTGAACCTCGAGGACCTGATCGTCCAGGTTACCCGCGAGGCCCTGGCAGACGCTGAGATCGAGGCTGCACAAATCGACGCGCTGTTTCTCGGGCACTTCAACTCCGGCCTGGTGGCGGATGGTTTCCCCGCCTCGCTGATGCTCCAGGCCGATCCGCAACTGCGCTTCAAGCCCGCCACTCGCTGCGAGAACGCCTGCGCCTCCGGTTCGGCGGCGATCCAGGCCGGGATCAACGCGATCCGCAGCGGCGCCGCCGAACTGGTACTGGTGGTCGGCGCGGAGAAAATGACCGGCAACAGCACCGTCGAGGTCACCCGGGCCCTGGCCGGCGCCGGCTACCAGAACGCCCTCCAGGAGGCCGGCATGAGTTTCGCCCTGCTTTTTGGCCGGGTGGCGCAGCAGTACGCCGACCGTTATCACAGCCCGTTGTCCTCGATGGCCATGATTGCGGTGAAGAACCACGCCAATGCCATGGCCAACCCCCTGGCGCAGATGCACCGCGTGATGGATTTTGAACACTGCAACAACGTTTCCCAGGGCAACCCGCTGATCGCGCCGCCACTGCGCCTGACCGACTGCTCGTTGATCAGTGACGGTGCGGCGGCGATCATCCTGGCCTCGCCCCAGCGCGCCCGTTCGATGCGACGCCAGGTGGCGATTCGTGCCATGACCCAGGTGAACGACTTCCTGCCCTTGTCGCGCCGCGACATGCTGGCCTTCGAGGGGCCGCGACGGGCTATCCACGGGGCCCTGCGCCAGGCTGGCGTGACCCTCGGCGACCTGAGTTTCGCTGAGGTACACGACTGCTTCACCATCGCTGAATTGCTGATCTACGAAGCCATGGGCCTGGCGCCCAGGGGCGAGGGGCACCGGGCCCTCGACGACGGCACCGTGCGCCAGGGCGGACGCCTGCCGGTGAACCTGTCCGGCGGGCTCAAGGCCAAGGGGCATCCGGTGGGGGCCACCGGGGTATCGATGCATGCCCTGGGCTTTGCCCAACTGATCGGCAAACCCATCGGCCTGGGTGTGCCCGGTGCCGAGTTCGGCTTGCTGTTCAACATGGGCGGCATGGCGGTGGCCAACTACGCCAGCGTCCTGCAAGCGGTCAAGGTCTGAGGATGAACATCGCCCATTGGCTGCGCGATGCGGCCCAGCGCTGGCCGCGGCGGGGAGCTCTGTTCGAGGGGCGCCGCCAGGTCGCCGACTACCAGGCGTTTGCCGAGCAGGCCAGGGCACGCGCCCTGCAACTGCGCCATGAGTACGGCATCGAGCCTGGCGACCGAGTGGCGCTGCTGCTGAAGAACAGCTGCGGTTATCTCGAACTGTTGTACGCCATCTGGTGGAGCGGGGCGGTGGCGGTTCCGATCAACAGCAAGCTGCATGCACTGGAAGCCGCCTGGATTGCCGGCAATGCCGGGGCCCGGCTGATCTACACCGATGAGGGCCAGAGCTTCGACACCGTGGCCCTGCCTGCCGGCTGCCGTGAACTGGCCGCGCCCGGGCTGGCCGTGCAAGGCCGGGTGCCGGGCGATGAACTGGTGGAGCCGCACCTGCGGGAGGACAACGACCTGGCCTGGCTGTTCTACACCTCCGGGACCACTGGCCGCCCCAAGGGGGTGATGTTGTCCCATGGCAACCTGATCGCCATGTCCTTGTGCTATCCGCTGGACGTGGACCCGGTGGCCGCTGATGACGCAGTGGTCTATGCCGCGCCGATGTCTCACGGTGCCGGCCTCTACAACTTCATCCATGTGCGCTGTGGCGCGCGGCATGTGGTGCCGACGTCCCAGGGGTTCCAGGCGGCGGAATTGTTCGAGCTGGCGCAGGCGCTGGGCCAGGTCAGCCTGTTTGCCGCGCCGACCATGCTCAAGCGCATGGTGCAGCAGGCCCGGCAGCAGGGCTATTGCGGCGAAGGGATCAAGACCATCGTCTACGGCGGCGGCCCGATGTACCTGGCGGATCTCGCCCAGGCCCTGGACACCTTCGGCCCGCGGCTGGTGCAGATCTACGGCCAGGGCGAATGCCCAATGACCATCAGCGCCCTGTCCAGGGAGACCATTGCCGACCGCGGCCATGCTGACTGGCCGACCATTGCTGCCTCGGTAGGGCGTGCCCACGCCTGCGTTGAGGTGCGCGTGGTGGATACTGCGGGCCAACCCCTGGCTGCCGGGGAGAGGGGGATAATCGCCGTGCGCGGGGCTGTGGTGATGCAGGGGTACTGGGACAATCCGCAAGCCACCCGGGAGGCCCTGGTGGACGGCTGGCTGCTCACCGGTGACATCGGTTTCCTGAATGAGCGGGGTTACCTGACCCTGACCGATCGCAGCAAGGATGTGATCATCTCCGGCGGCAGCAACATCTACCCGCGGGAAGTCGAGGAAGTGCTGATCCAGCACCCCGAGGTATTCGAAGTGTGCGTGGTGGGGGAGACCGACCCGCAGTGGGGCGAGTCGGTGGTGGCCTTCGTGGTCCTGCGTTCGCCCGGCAACCTCGATGCGCAGGCGCTCAACCATTGGTTCCTGGCGCGCATGGCCTCGTTCAAGAAGCCGAAGAAGTACCTGTTTTGCGCCGAGCTGCCCAAGAACAGCTATGGCAAGATTCTCAAGACCCGCTTGCGCCAGTGGTTGCAGGACCCCACCGGGCCCTTGAGCAACCTCTGAAACGCGGCATTTCATGGATAGCACTACGACAGGAGTCCCCACGATGGGCGTGCCACCTTCCAACCCCCAGCGCCAGCGGCGCCGGGCCTTCATCGGCGCCACTTCCGGCCACTTGATCGAGTGGTACGACTATGGCGTCTACGGTTTCCTGGCCTTGTACATCGGCAAGGCCTTCTTCGTTTCCGACGATCCCACCAGCAGCCTTCTGGCAAGCTTCGCGGCCTTTGCCCTGAGCTTCTTCATCCGGCCCCTGGGCGGCCTGTTCTTCGGCCCCCTGGCCGACAAGATCGGCCGACGCAAGACCCTGATCACGGTACTGGTGATGATGGCCGGCTCCACCTGCCTGCTGGGCCTGTTGCCGACCTACGCGAGCATTGGCATCGCCGCGCCGGTGATCCTGGTACTGGTCCGCTGTGTGCAGGGTTTCTCTGCCGGTGGCGAGATCGGCACCATCACCAGCTTCATTTCCGAATACGCCAGCCCAGGGCGCCGGGGATTCGCCACCTGCTGGCTGATGGTCACCGCTGTGCTCGGCCTGCTCCTGGGCGGCGCCGTGGCCAACGGCATGACTTGGGCCCTGGGCGCCGAACTGATGCAGGACTGGGGCTGGCGGATCCCGTTCCTGATCGCAGGTCCCCTGGGCTTCATCTCGCTGTATATCCGCCTGAAACTGGAGGACAGCCCGGAATTCCTCGCCTTGCTGCAGGCCGGGCAGACCTCCAAGGCGCCGCTGCGCGAGGTTTGGCAGTGGAAGCGCCCGATCGCTTTGGTGTTCTTCATCATCACCCTGCACAGCTCGATCTTTTACCTGGTGCTGACCTTCGCCTCGACCTACATGTCCAACACCCTCAAGTTCGACAGTGGCACCACCTTGCTCTATGTATTTGTCGCCAGCCTCTCGGCGGCGGTGGTCATGCCCTTCGGCGGCGCCTTCACCGATCGCTACGGACGCAAGCCGTTCCTGATGGTGATCGGTACCCTGGCGACCCTGGCCATGTACTGGTTCTTCAAGGCCGCGCCCAACGCCACCCCGGCCACCTTGTTCTGGCCGCTGATGGCCGTGGCGATCCTGTTCGGGCTCTATGCGTCCTCGACCTACGCCCTGATGAGCGAGCTGCTGCCGACCCGTATCCGCTCCACCGGCATCGCCGTGGCCTACAACATCCCGGTGGCGGTGTTCGGCGGTAGCGCGCCGCTGATTTCCACCTGGCTGATCAAGCTCACTGGCGACATCACCGCGCCCTGGTACTTCTACGTGGCGACCGGGATCGCGTCGCTGCTGGCCCTGCTAGTGCTGCGCAAGGAAGACTTCGTCGCCTGTACCCGCGACGTCCGGCACCAGGGGCATGGGGCTGCGCAACTCCTGGTCAATCCGCAAGCTTAAGCCCACCTGTCAGCACCGGCCCCGACCGACTGGCGTCACCCGGCCGCGTGTCGCGGCCTGGCGGCCAGGACGTCGGTATGGGGCAGTGGTGGGCAATGGCGTCGGGCGGGTCGAGCGCATAGCTGCAACGCTCGGTGTCAGCACGGAAACAGGAAAGTCTCGCGAGCGGCCAGTCAGGACTGGCCCTTTTGCCTATGGCAGACGATCCGGTTTGTGTAGGGATCAAAGGCTATCGGGGTCGCCGAAAAACATCTGAATCCGCGAGCGCAGCCAGCGTTCGCCCGGGTCGTTGTCCTGGGAGCCGCGCCAGGCCATGTGCAGTTCGAAGGTGCGCACCGGCAGGGGCGGGTCTTCGGCGCGCACGCCGCCGGCGGCGGTCAGGGCTTCGGCGGTGTAGTCCGGCACGGTGGCGACGATGTCGGTGCCGGTGAGCAGGGTGCTCAGGCCGTTGAACTGCGGGACCGCGAGCACCACGTGGCGCTTGCGCCCGAGTTTTTCCAGTTCTTCATCGATAAAACCACTGAGGTCGCCGGCGAACGACACCAGGGCGTGGGGGCGGGCGCAGAAGTCATCGAGGCTCAGGGCGCCGGGCATGCTGTCGGCCCGCAGCAGCTTGGGCAGGCTGCGGCGCAGCACCTTGCGCTTGGCGTTGGCCGGCAGGTCCTGGGTGTAGCTGACGCCGATGGAGATCTCGCCGGAGGCCAGCAGGGCCGGCATCAGCAGGTAGTTGGCGCGGCGCACCACCAGCACGATCCCCGGCGCTTCGGCGCGCAGGCGCTTGAGCAGCATCGGCAGCAGGGCGAACTCGACGTCGTCGGACAGGCCGATGCGGAACACCGCGGTGCTGGTCGCCGGGTCGAACTCGGCGGCGCGGCTGACCGCGGTGGAGATCGAGTCGAGGGCGGGCGAGAGCAGGGCGAAGATTTCCACCGCCCGGGCCGACGGCTCCATGCTGCGCCCGGTGCGCACGAACAGCGGATCGTCGAACAGGCTGCGCAGGCGCGACAGCGCCGCACTGATGGCCGGCTGGCCGAGGAAGAGTTTCTCCGCCGCCCGGGTCACGCTGCGTTCATGCATTAATGTTTCGAACACGATCAACAGGTTCAGGTCGACACGACGCAGGTCATTACGATTCATCTTGAGTCCTGGCAGAGTCAGCAAACTTGACGAGAGCGGCCATATGAGAACAATGGCCGGCATGAATCTTACGGGGAAAGGCTGCTACTCTGCACCGGCTAATTGTTTTTTCCTGTAAGGAACCCTTCGCTCCGGCACGCTGTTTCCCCGTTGTTGCAGGTGCTGCGGAATCAATGACAGGCATGTCGACTATTAATAGTCACTGATGGTCTTGGCCGGAAAGCCCAGATAGAGTTCAGGGCATTAGAGGTTACTTTGACGAGGTTTGCGATGTCCCGCACGATCCGTTTTCACAAGTTTGGTCCGGCCGAGGTGCTCAAGTGCGAAGAGCATGCGGCCGCTCTGCCTGCGCCAGGCGAAGTGCAGGTGCGTGTCGAAGCGATCGGCATCAGTTGGTACGACGTCCTTTGGCGCCAGAACCTGGCGTCTTCCCATGCCCGCCTGCCTTCCGGCCTTGGCCATGAGATGGCCGGCGTGGTGACTGCGGTCGGCGAAGGTGTCGACGACCTGGCCATTGGCGACAAGGTTGCCAGCTTCCCGGCCGAAAGCCCGAACGATTATCCGGTCTATGGCGAGCTGATTGTCCTGCCACGCTCGGCGTTGACCCGCTATCCCGATGTGCTCAGCCCGGTGGAAGCCGCGGTGCATTACACGCCGCTGCTGGTGGCCTACTTTGCCTATGTCGACCTGGCGCGGGTCAAGCCCGGGCAGTTCGCCCTGGTCACCGATGCCAGCCACTGCGCCGGTCCGTCCTTTGTCCAGCTGGGCAAGGCGCTCGGAGTGCGGGTGATTGCCGCGACCAAGACCGCTGAAGAGCGTGAGTACCTGCTGTCCCTGGGGGCCGAGAAAGTCATCGTCACCGAAGAGCAGGACCTGCTCATGCAGATCAACAAATACACCGACAACCGTGGTGTCGACGTGGTGTTCGATGGCCTGGGCGGTCCGCAGATGTCGATGCTCGGCGACGTCCTGGCGCCGCGCGGCAGCCTGGTGCTGTATGGCCTGCAAGGCGGCAACCAGACGCCGTTCCCGGCCTGCGCGGCGTTCCAGAAGAACATCCAGTTCTTCGTGCACTGCATCGGCAACTTCACCGGCAAGCCCGAGCTGGGCATCATCCAGGACCAGGTGGCCTTGCAGCGCGCCTTGCGCGACATCAACCAGCTGACGGCGGACCGTGTGCTGCTGCCGCTGAAGACCCGGATCTTCCCGTTCAACGAGTTCGTCGAAGCCCACCGCTACATGGACGAGTGTCCTTGCCGCGAGCGGGTCGCACTGCAGGTCGAACCGGCCTGATCCTGACGCCAGGGTTCGCCATCGCGCACTCTGGCGTTTCTGTCTTCGCGGTCACTCCCTTCCTTATTCCCGCCTCGATCCTGAGCAGCCTCTGTGCAGCAGCCGACCATGGCCTAGCTGCACCTGCCGATTGTGCAAGCCTCCACGGATAGATCCCGTCGCGTTGCGGTCAAACTGCCAGTAAACTGCGCAGCACTCACCGAACCATCCATTTCCCGAGGTTTTGCATGACACTCAGTCCTTTTGCGGGCAAACCGGCACCGACAGAATTGCTGGTCGATCTTCCGCGACTGGTAACGGCCTACTACACCGGCCAGCCCGATGCCGCCATCTCTACCCAGCGGGTCGCCTTCGGCACCTCGGGGCATCGTGGCAGCTCGTTCGACCTGAGTTTCAATGAATGGCATGTCCTCGCCATCAGCCAGGCGATCTGCCTGTATCGCCAGGCCCAGGGCATCGATGGCCCGCTGTTTGTCGGCATCGACACTCACGCGCTGTCCACCCCGGCTGGCGCGAGCGCCCTGGAAGTGCTGGCCGCCAACGGCGTGACCGTGATGATCGCCGCGGGCGACGAGTACACCCCGACGCCGGCGGTGTCCCATGCGATTCTCTGCTACAACCGCGGCCGCACCAGCGGCCTGGCCGACGGCATTGTGATCACCCCGTCGCACAACCCGCCACAAAGCGGTGGCTACAAGTACAACCCCACCAACGGCGGCCCGGCCGATACCCACATCACCAAGTGGATCGAAGCCAAGGCCAACGAGCTGCTGGCCAACAAGCTGGCCGGTGTGAAGCGCATCAGCTACGAGCAGGCCCTGAAGGCCGACACCACCCATCGTCACGACTACGTCAACAGCTATGTCGCCGACCTGATCAACGTCATCGACCTGGACGCCATCCGCAACGCCAAGTTGCGCCTGGGCGTCGATCCGCTGGGCGGAGCAGGGGTGCGCTACTGGTCGGCGATTGCCGAGCACTATCGCCTGGACCTGGAGGTGGTCAACAAGGAAGTCGATGCGACCTTCCGTTTCATGTCCGTCGACTGGGATGGCCAGATCCGCATGGACCCGTCGTCCAGCTATGCGATGCAGGGCCTGATCGGCCTGAAGAATCGTTTCGACGTGGCCTTCGGCTGCGACCCGGACCACGACCGCCACGGTATCGTGACCCCGACGGGTGGCCTGCTGGCGCCGAACAATTACCTGGCGGTGGCCATCGACTATCTGTTCCAGAACCGCCCGCATTGGCGCGCCGACGCGGCCGTGGGCAAGACCGTGGTCAGCAGCGGCCTGATCGACCGCGTGGCGGCGCGCCTGGGCCGTCGCCTGTACGAAGTGCCGGTGGGCTTCAAGTGGTTCGCCGACGGCCTGTTCGACGGCTCCCTCGGCTTTGGCGGTGAAGAGAGCGCCGGCGCATCGTTCCTGCGCAAGGACGGCGGCGTCTGGAGCACCGACAAGGACGGCCTGATCCCGGCCTTGCTGGCCGCGGAAATGACCGCCCGCACCGGCTGCGATCCGAGCCAGGCCTACCGTGCCTTGTGCGACGAGCTGGGCGAGCCGTTCTCGGTGCGCGTCGATGCCAAGGCCAACCCGCAGCAGAAGGCGCTGCTCGGCAAGCTGTCGCCGGAGCAGGTGACCTCGACCCAGCTGGCCGGCGAAAGCATCCAGAAGATCCTCAGCCACGCGCCGGGCAACGACCAGGCGATCGGCGGCCTCAAGGTCATGACCGAGAACGGCTGGTTCGCCGCGCGTCCATCGGGCACCGAAGACATCTACAAGATCTACGCCGAGAGCTTTATCGGCGACGATCACCTGAAGCAATTGGTGCAGGAAGCGCAGACCCTGGTGGACGGCGCGATCAGCGGCTGATCCAGCGGCGTTTCGCGGCAGACGAAAAAGGGGCGACCAGAAGGTCGCCCCTTTTTATTGCGGCTGTGTCTTGTAGGAGCGAGGCTTGCCCGCGATGGCTGCCGTTGAGCGACAGCCATCTTCAACTGGAGCTGAGTCAGCTTCAGGGCTGCTTTGCAGCCCATCGCGAGCAAGCTTCGCTCCTACAGAAACGGAGCATTGCTTCGCTGTCTCAAGCCAGGTCCACCAGGACGATTTCGCTGTCCTCGAGGGCGGTGACCCGCAGCAGGCGCTCGTCCTCGATCGCGACACCGTCTCGAGCTTCGGCGCGCAAGCCATTGACTTCAATCACCCCGGTCGCGGGCACCAGGTAGGCGCGGCGCCCTTTGTCCAGCGGGTATTCGGCGGACTCGCCGGCCTTCAGGTTGGCGGCTACCAGGCGCGCGTCGGCACGAATCCGCAGGCTCTGGTCATCGCCTTGCTTGCCGCTGGCCAGGGTCACGAAGCCTTCGCGCTGGCCTTTGGGGAACGGCTTGGCACCCCAGGACGGCGCGGAGCCGGCCTCGTTGGGGATGATCCAGATCTGGAAGATCCTGGTTTCGCCGGCTTCCAGGTTGTATTCGCTGTGGGCAATCCCGGTACCGGCGCTCATCACCTGCACGTCGCCAGCCTCGGTGCGGCCCTTGTTGCCCAGGTTGTCCTGGTGGGTGATAGCACCTTCACGAACGTAGGTGATGATTTCCATGTCCCGGTGCGGGTGCTGCGGAAAACCGCTGCCGGGGGCGATCACGTCGTCGTTCCACACGCGCAGGTTGCCCCAGTTCATGCGTTTGGGGTCGTAGTACTCGGCGAACGAAAAGTGGTGGTGGGCATCCAACCAGCCATGATGGGCGCCGCCCAGGGATTTGAAGGGTCTGAGTTCAAGCATGATCGTCTCCTGTCAGGGTTCGTCATGGGGCGCCTTGGTGGAGCCGCAGAACGAGACCGGTGATTGATGGCGCTCATCATCCATCAGCAAAGCATCGATAAAAAGCGCAAAAATCGCCGTTATCAGATCTAATAAATAGATATATTTTGTAGTCTTCCTTCTGCTTCCAAACATTCAGTTCGGGGCTTAAGTGGATGACCTGTAAGCGTTTCACTAGAAGTCATCGACGAATGAAGCGACCATACCGTCCCACACAGCCTCATACCCTGGAGTCAGCGTGCCGCAACACACCCCCGATCTTCCTCCCGAACTCTTGCCCCTGGCCGAAATGCCGCTGCTCAAGCGCTTGGCGGCCAGGTTCTTCGGTCATGGCCTCAGTCGCTTGCGCGCCCAGCATCGCGCGTCCTGGTTGCATGGCCAGGCGGACGGCTTTCGCAGCGGGCATACCGCCGGGGTGGAATACGGTTACCAGGAGGGCAAGGCCGAAGGTCTGGAGCAGGGTCGTCAGGTCCTGCTGATTCGCGACAGCCGCTCCACCGAGCATCCGTCGCCCGGGGTAGACGATTATCTGTTCGACGACTGGCGCCTGCCGCTGAGCGCCGAACTGAAGAAGCGCATCAAGGCCGACGTTGGCCGCCTGCTGCCGGCCCATGCCCAACCCAGCAGCGCGCAATGGAAGATGATCTTCAGCGAAACCCCGTCCACCTCGGTGATTGCCGGCGCTGGCGCGGGCAAGTCGACTTCCCTGGTCCTGCGCATCCTGCTGCTCAATCATTACCTGGGCTTCGAGTTCGACTCGATGACCGTGGTGACCTTCACCCGCGAGTCGCGCAAGGACTTCATCAACAAGCTGATGGAGGTGTTCGCGCTCTGGGGCCGGCCCCTGGGCCTCAAGCAGGCGCGGGAGCTGGTGCGCACCTTCCACTCGCGCATCCTGCCGATGGTCCGCAGCCTGCCGGGTTTCGAGCGCCTGCAGGCGTTCGAGAACCTCAGCGATCGCCCGGCGGCGGGGGATCTGGAGGTCGACAGCAATCCCTTCGACCTGCGGATCAACGACGCCCAGCGCAAGCACCTGAATGCCTGTTACCACGCCCTGCATCGGCGTGACGGGCGTTTTCGCGAGGCGATCAAGCCGTTGCTGCGCCATGCCCTGCAACTCAAGGAGCTGGAGCGCGATCACCCGGACGTGCAAAAACGCATGGCCGTGACCGAACTGGCGGCCAAGCGCGACGAAGAACTGTGCGACACCCTGGAAGACCTGTGGTTTCGTGCCGGCGCCTGGCCGATCAAGGGCATCGAGCCGAACCGGCAGACGGTCGAGATCAACGGCTCGCAGTTCCATTGCCATGGCTACGTCGCCGAGCTGGATGCCTGGGTGGTGCTGGGGTTCGACCCTCGGGAAAACCCGCAGTTGAGTCGCCCCGGATCGAAGCTTTCGGTGCGCGCGGAGTGGGCGGTAAAGCGCACCCTGTTTCAAGCTTTCTGCCGTAAGCCAATGATTTGGCTGGATAGTTACGATTCGGCAAAGCGCGTCCTGTCGTCCCTGGCCGGGGATGCCAGTGCCGGGCCGGGCTTCGACTACAAGGTCAAGGGCGAGCTGGCTTCGGCGCCGTTGCTGGACTGTTTTGTCGCCGCGGCCGGGTTTATCGAGAACCTCGGGCTGGACGTCTCGGTGGCCGTGGGCCAGATGGTGTTTGCCCGGGACGACCCGGATCGCTACTTCTTCGAGGCCCTGAGCCTGTTCTGGCGGGCGTTGGATGATCATCTGCTCGACCAGTCGCCGCCGATCATGAGCTACAACCGCATGTTCGCGCTGTTCGGCGAGAACACCCCGGAGAACTTCAAGCTGCTCAGCGATGAGCGCTTGCGGCCGATGTCGCACCTGATGATCGACGAATTCCAGGACGTCTCGCCGCAGATCGTCTCGTGGATTCGCGCCAGCCTGCGCGAAATCCGCAGTCGCGGGCCGGCAATGCATGTCGGTCGCGGGGCACAGCGCTCGTCGTTGCTCTGCGTAGGGGACGACTGGCAGTCGATCTACGGCTGGCGTGGCAGTTCGCCGAAATTCTTCATGGAGTTCAACAAGGAATTCCCGTCGCCGGCCACCACCCGAGTGATGCTCAGCGAGAACTATCGCAGCCACCAGCACATCATCGACGCCGCGGAACATATCGTCCGCGCGGCGCCGGCGATTGCCGGGAAGAAGGCCAAGGCCAGCGGCGAACCCAAGGAAGTGTTGCCGGTGAATGTGCTGGACCGCGACGACCAGGGGCTTGCAGCACGGCTGGCGGAGCACTATCGCAATGGCGATTCGATCTTGATATTATTTCGAAAAAGTAGCGATAAATCATTGATTGAAGAGCATATTTTTCCAATAGTTAATGTTGATTCTAGATTGCCGGCCGAGGATCGGCGCCTCAAGCAACTGACTTATCACAGCTCCAAGGGCTTGCAGGCGGATGCGGTGTTCCTGCTGGGCGATTGCCAGCACCTGACCAGTTCGCCCTACAAGAACCAGGTCTATCGCATGGCCGGGCTGGGCAAGGATGGCGACAGCGAACCCTACGACAATGCGCAGAAGGACGAGACCTTGCGCCTGGCCTATGTCGGCATCACCCGGGCGGTGAAACATTGCTACTGGTATGTGGACCGCCCGGACACCCAGGCGGCCAATGCACCCAAGGCGTCGGACCGGGTTCCCCAGGGCAAGCCGTTCTTCGCCGACCTGCGGGCCTGAAAAAGCCCGCTCGATGGCGGGCTTGAAAACAGTCTGGAGCGGCCGGGGCCAGGAGCAGAGCGACCCTAGGCTTTCAAGGCGAGTGGCGGCATGAAGGCCTCCAGCTCGTCTTCCACCGCCTCGATTATTCGCTCGACATCGGTGGCGTTCATCACGGTGGCGCAGGGGATGCCGGCAATGGCGATCATGGTCTCGCCGCTGGCACGATCGAAGAGCCGGGCGATCATGCTGCCGGGTGCATCCATGCTGGCCTCGAAGCCCATGGGGTGAAAATGCCAGCGCATCAGCTGGCAGGCGTTGGGAAAGGTGACTTTGCTGGCGGAGACTCTATTCATGGATTGCCCACCTTGACCATTGAGCGCTTCCTTGTGCTCGCGGTAGGTATGGAAGGACCGTCACTGGACCAACCTGTGGAGCTTTTAAAAATAGCACCGGGATATGACATTCAACGGTTTTTTTCAGGCCGTTTGGCGATTGTCTGGCACTTTTTTGATGCAGGTCATTTCCGCCTGCGGTTTAGGCAAAACGCCAGTATCCAGAGGCCATGCATTGGCCATTGAAGCGCTGGACGAACTTCGGCAAGCTGCGCCTTTCCATCCCCTGAGCCGTTATCTCTGCCCCTATGTCTTCCCTTGATGATGGCCCGGCGCAAACCCAGGCCACCGGCGAGACGGTGCTGCGCTATCACCTGTGCTGGAAGCACCGCGACCTCGATGGCGTCATGGCGCTGTATCACCCGCAAATCCAGTACAACGACTTTTTCCAGAACCGCACCCTGGGCCTGGACGAGCTGCGCGAATATGTGCGCAACAGCATGCCGCGCGCGCCTGACGAGGCCCTGGAGCACAGCGACCGCATCCGCCTGGACGGCAACACCGCGTTCATTCAATACCAGGTGACCCTGCGCGGCGGGCAGGGCCTGGTGTCGTTTCGCGCCAGCGAGGCGATCACCGTGCGCGACGGCCTGATCTGGCGGGTCAACGAATACGCCTCGCTGGTGCGCGAGACCGCGCCGGGCAAGGCACAGGGCAGCGCGCGGCCGGCGGTCAGCCGCCTGGGGCTGTCGCTGCGCCAGCTGAGTTTCATGGCCGAGGACCTGCAGCAGTACTTCGAGCGCCAGCAGCCGTACCTCGACCCCGAGCTGGACCTGCAGCGGGTGGCGAAGGAGTGCGGCTACAGCCGCAACCAGATCTCCTACCTGCTCAACCAGGTGCTGGGGCAGAGTTTCTATCGCTATGTGAACCAGGCGCGCCTGCAGCATTTGCTGGCGGCCCTGGACCAGGCGACGTTACCGGTACGCATCGACGAGCTGGCGTTCGCCGCCGGCTTCAACTCGCTGTCGGCGTTCTACAGCTGTTTCCGCCAGCACACCGGCCTGTCGCCCAAGGCTTACGCCAGGCAAATTTCTTTGCGTGCACGCGCGCAAGACAACCCCTGAGCCCAGGCACTAGGATCGGCGCCATCGAAGTTCGGGTGGCGGAGTGCGTGTATGCCAGCGTGGCGCAATATCAGTTTGTGGATGGATCAGCTCGACGAGCCGCTGCTGGCCCGGCCATCGCTGGAGCAGGACCTGGATGTCGACGTGGCGATCATCGGCGCCGGTTATACCGGGCTGTGGACCGCCTATTACCTCAAGCGCCTGGCGCCGACCCTGAACATCGTCATCGTCGAGGCGCAGACCGCCGGCTTCGGCGCCTCCGGGCGCAACGGCGGTTGGCTGATGGGCAATCTTTTGGGGGAGGACCGGTTGCTGGCCGGGCTGAGCCCCGAACAGCGCCGCGCCTCCTTCGACCTGCTGCACGGCATTCCCGATGAAGTGGCCATCGTCCTTGAACGTGAAGGCATCGACTGCGATTACCGCAAGGGCGGGGTGCTGTACTGCGCGGCGCGTTACCCCGAGCAGGAAATCACCCAGCGCCGCTACCTGGACACGCTCTACCGCCAGGGGCTCGACGAGCGCGACTACCGCTGGCTGAGCCCCGAGCAACTGGCCCGGCAGATCCGCGTGGCCAAGGCCTACGGCGGCATCTACGCGCCCCATTGCGCGACCATCCAGCCGGCCAAGCTGGTGCGCGGCCTGGCCCGGGCCGTGGAGCGCCTGGGCGTGCCGATCTACGAAAACAGCCCGGTCAGCCACTGGCAGGCCGGCAGCCTGCAAACCACCAGGGCCAGCGTGCGTTGCCGCTGGATAGTGCCGGCGGTGGAGGGCTATTCGGTGACCTTGCCGCCCCTGGGCCGTTACCAGTTGCCGGTGCAAAGCCTGCTGGTGGCCACCGAGCCTTTGTCGGCCGCGACCTGGGACGAGATCGGCCTGAACCAGGGCCAGGCGTTCAGCGAAAGCAGTCGCCAGGTGACCTACGGCCAGCGCACCGCGGACAACCGCCTGGTGTTCGGCGCCCGTGGCGGTTATCAGTTCGCCGGCAAGCTGCGTCACGACTTCGACCTGACCCGCAGTGAAGTCGAGCTGCGGCGCTACCTGTTCAGCGAGCTTTTCCCGCAACTGAAAAATGTGCGGATCACCCATTCCTGGGGCGGCAACCTGGGCATGTCCCGGCACTTCCGGCCGCACATGCTCTGCGACCGCCAGCGCGGCATCGCCTTGTCCGGCGGCTACGGCGGCGAAGGCGTGGGCGCCAGTAACCTCGGCGGGCGGACCCTGGCCGCGCTGATCCTCGAACGCGACAGTGAGTTGACCCGCCAGCCCTGGGTGATCCCCGAGGGCGGCCTCGACGCCTTGCGCGCCTGGGAGCCGGAGCCGTGCCGCTGGCTGGGCTACAACGCGATCATTCGCAGCTTCGTCCATGAAGACCAGGCCCTGGCCAACCCGGCCACGCCGCCCTGGCGCCGGCGGCTGGCCAGCCGGGTGGCGGGCTTCATGGAAGGCCTGATGCACTAATCAGTTTTTTGACAGCGGTTTTTTCCATCGACAGGTAGCGCCATGAGCATCACTCAATTCAAGAGCACCGCCCACGTCACCCTGTAGCAATCGACTCCGGTGGCCGTGATCGCCGCCAATGTTGCGAACATCACTCAGGTCGACAAACTGACTTTTCGTTATACCGAATGCCTTTGCGTTTTAGTTTGTTAATTCGGAAACAGAATTTGCGTCGCTTTTCCGGCAGGCTAGAGTCTAAATCTCACAAGCACATTGATGTGCTTCTTGCACGGATGCACGGAGGCTGGCGGCCGTTACAGGCAGTCCGCCTTGAAACAAGGAGTGTTATGAACAAGCCGATCAAGAATATCGTCATCGTGGGCGGCGGCACTGCGGGCTGGATGGCCGCCTCGTACCTCGTCCGGGCGCTCCAACAGCAGGCGAACATTACGCTCATCGAGTCTGAAGCGATCCCCCGGATCGGCGTGGGCGAGGCGACCATCCCTAGTTTGCAGAAGGTGTTCTTCGACTTCCTCGGGATACCGGAGCGGGAGTGGATGCCCCAAGTGAACGGCGCGTTCAAGGCCGCAATCAAGTTCGTGAACTGGAGGAAGTCTCCCGACTCCTCGCGCGACGATCATTTCTACCATTTGTTCGGCAACGTGCCGAACTGCGACGGCGTGCCGCTTACCCACTACTGGCTGCGCAAGCGCGAACAGGGCTTCCAACAGCCGATGGAGTACGTGTGCTACCCGCAGGCCGCGGCGCTCGACGGCAAGCTGGCGCCGTGCCTGCCCGACGGCACCCGCCAAATGTCCCACGCGTGGCACTTCGACGCGCACCTGGTGGCTGACTTCTTGAAGCGCTGGGCCGTCGAACGCGGGGTGAAGCGCGTGGTCGACGAGGTCGTGGACGTTCACCTGAACGAGCGCGGCTACATCTCCAGCCTGTTCACCAAGGAGGGACGGACGCTGGAGGCGGACCTGTTCATCGACTGCTCCGGCATGCGGGGGCTCCTGATCAATCAGGCCCTGAAGGAGCCTTTCATCGACATGTCCGACTACCTGTTGTGCGACAGCGCGGTCGCCAGCGCCGTGCCCAACGACGACGCGCGCGAGGGGGTCGAGCCGTACACCTCCGCGATCGCCATGAACTCGGGGTGGACCTGGAAGATTCCGATGCTGGGCCGGTTCGGCAGTGGCTACGTCTTCTCGAGCAAGTTCACCTCGCGCGACCAGGCCACCGCCGACTTCCTCAACCTCTGGGGCCTCTCGGACAATCAGCCGCTCAACCAGATCAAGTTCCGGGTCGGGCGCAACAAGCGGGCGTGGGTCAACAACTGCGTCTCGATCGGGCTGTCGTCGTGCTTTCTGGAGCCCCTGGAATCGACGGGAATCTACTTCATCTACGCGGCGCTTTACCAGCTCGTGAAGCACTTCCCCGACACCTCGTTCGACCCGCGGTTGAGCGACGCATTCAACGCCGAGATCGTCTATATGTTCGACGACTGCCGAGATTTCGTCCAAGCGCACTATTTCACCACGTCGCGCGAAGACACGCCGTTCTGGCTCGCGAACCGGCACGACCTGCGGCTCTCGGACGCCATCAAAGAGAAGGTTCAGCGCTACAAGGCGGGGCTGCCGCTGACCACCACGTCGTTCGACGATTCCACGTACTACGAGACCTTCGACTACGAATTCAAGAACTTCTGGTTGAACGGCAACTACTACTGCATCTTTGCCGGCCTGGGCATGCTGCCCGACCGGTCGCTGCCGCTCTTGCAGCACCGGCCGGAGTCGATCGAGAAGGCCGAGGCGATGTTCGCCAGTATCCGGCGCGAGGCCGAGCGTCTGCGCACGAGCCTGCCGACGAACTACGACTACCTGCGGTCGCTGCGTGACGGCGACGCTGGGCGGTCTCGCGGCCAGCGCGGGCCGACGCTCGCGGCGCAGGAAATCCTGTAGTGGAACGCACCTTGGACCGGGTAGGCGCATTCGCGGTCACGCACGCTGCAGTGGCGGCCTGTGATCCGTTGCAGGCGCGCTCGCTCGTTCTCCAGCTGCCGGGCCTGAACCGTAACAAGGACGTGCCGGGCATCGTCGGCTTGTTGCGCGAGTTCCTCCCGGCGCGCGGCGTGCCCTCCTGCTGGGGCTTCGTCGAAGCCGCCGCCGCGATGCGGGACATCGGGTTCTTCCTGGGGTCGCTCAAGCGGCACGGGCACGAGCCCGCGGACGTGGTGCCCGGCCTTGAGCCGGTGCTGCTCGACCTGGCGCGCGCGACCGACCTGCCGCCGCGCGAGACGCTCCTGCATGTGACGGTCTGGAACCCCGCGACAGCCGACGCGCAGCGCAGCTACACCGGGCTGCCCGACGAAGTGCACTTGCTCGAGAGCGTACGCATCTCGATGGCGGCCCTCGAGGCGGCCATCGCGGTGACCGTCGAGCTGTCCGATGTATCCCTGCGGTCGCCCGCGTTCGCGCAAGGGTGCGACGAGCTGGAAGCCTATCTGCAGAAAATGGTCGAATCGATCGTCTACGCGTACCGCTTCATCTCGCCGCAGGTCTTCTACGATGAGCTGCGCCCCTTCTACGAACCGATTCGAGTCGGGGGCCAGAGCTACCTCGGCCCCGGTGCTGTAGAAATGCCCCTCTTCGTGCTGGAGCACGTGCTGTGGGGCTCGCAATCGGACGACCAAGCTTATCGAGAATTCAAAGAGACGTACCTGCCCTACGTGCTTCCCGCGTACAGGGCGGTCTACGCTCGGTTCTCCGGAGAGCCGGCGCTCATCGACCGCGCGCTCGACGAGGCGCGAGCGGTCGGTGCGCGGGACGAGCACGTCCGGGCTGGGCTGACAGCCCTCGAGCGGGTCTTCAAGGTCCTGCTGCGCTTCCGGGCGCCTCACCTCAAATTGGCGGAGCGGGCGTACGAAGTCGGGCAAAGCGGCCCCACAATCGGCAGCGGGGGGTACGCGCCCAGCATGCTCGGTGAACTACTCACGCTCACGTATGCCGCGCGGTCCCGCATCCGCGCCGCGATCGACGAATCCTGATGCGCGCGACCAAGTGTTATCTCACAAGGAGAGTTTGCCCCCATGACTCAGAAGAGCCCCGCGAACGGACACGATAGCAACCACTTCGACGTAATCATCCTCGGCTCGGGCATGTCCGGTACCCAGATGGGGGCCATCTTGGCCAAACAACAGTTTCGCGTGCTGATCATCGAGGAGTCGTCGCACCCGCGGTTCACGATCGGCGAATCGTCGATCCCCGAGACGTCTCTCATGAACCGCATCATCGCCGATCGCTACGGCATTCCGGAGCTCGACCACATTACGTCGTTCTACTCGACGCAACGCTACGTCGCGTCGAGCACGGGCATCAAGCGCAACTTCGGCTTCGTGTTCCACAAGCCCGGCCAGGAGCACAACCCGAAGGAGTTCACGCAGTGCGTGATTCCCGAGCTGCCGTGGGGGCCGGAGAGCCATTATTACCGGCAGGACGTCGACGCCTATCTGTTGCAAGCGGCCATCAAATACGGCTGCACGGTCCGCCAGAAGACGAGCGTGACCGAATATCACGCGGACAAGGACGGCGTCGCGGTGACCACCGCCCAGGGCGATCGGTTCACCGGCCGGTACATGATCGACTGCGGAGGGCCCCGCGCGCCGCTCGCGACCAAGTTCGGGCTCCGCGAAGAGCCGTGTCGCTTCAAGACGCACTCGCGCAGCCTCTACACGCACATGCTCGGGGTCAAGCCGTTCGACGACATCTTCAAGGTCAAGGGGCAGCGCTGGCGCTGGCACGAAGGGACCTTGCACCACATGTTCACGGGCGGCTGGCTCTGGGTGATTCCGTTCAACAACCACCCGCGGTCGACCAACAACCTGGTGAGCGTCGGCCTGCAGCTCGACCCGCGGGTCTACCCGAAAACGGACATCTGCGCGCAGCAGGAATTCGACGAGTTCCTCGCGCGGTTCCCGAGCATCGCGGCGCAGTTCCGGGACGCCGTGCCAGTGCGCGACTGGGTCAAGACCGACCGCCTGCAGTTCTCGTCGAACGCCTGCGTCGGCGACCGTTACTGCCTGATGCTGCACGCGAATGGGTTCATCGACCCGCTCTTCTCCCGGGGGCTCGAGAACACCGCGGTGACTATCCACGCGCTCGCGGCGCGCCTCATCAAAGCGCTGCGCGACGACGACTTCTCCCCCGAGCGCTTCGAGTACATCGAGCGCCTGCAGCAAAAGCTTCTGGACCACAACGACGACTTCGTCAGCTGCTGCTACACGGCGTTCTCGGACTTCCGCCTATGGGACGCGTTCCACAGGCTGTGGGCGGTCGGCACAATCCTCGGGCAGTTCCGGCTCGTGCAAGCCCACGCGAGGTTCCGCGCGTCGCGCGACGAGGGCGACCTCGATCACCTCGACAACGATCCCCCGTATCTCGGGTACCTGTGCGCGGACATGGAGGAGTACTACCAGTTGTTCAACGACGCCAAGGCCGAGGTCGAGGCCGTGAGCGCCGGGCGCAAGCCGGCCGAGGAGGCCGCGGCGCGGATTCACGCCCTCATCGACGAACGAGACTTCGCCAAGCCGATGTTCGGCTTCGGGTACTGCATCACCGGGGACAAGCCGCAGCTCAACAACTCGAAGTACAGCCTGGTGCCGGCGATGAAGCTGATGCACTGGACGCAAACCAGCGCGCCGGCAGAGGTGAAAAAGTACTTCGACTACAACCCGATGTTCGCGCTGCTCAAGGCGTACATCACGACCCGCATCGGCCTGGCGCTGAAAAGTAGTCGGCCGACGACGACAGAAAAACGATGAACGACATTCAATTGGATCAAGCGAGCGTCAAGAAGCGTCCCCCGGGCGTGTACGACGCGACCACGCGCCTGGCCGCGAGCTGGTACGTCGCGATGCGCTCGGACGACCTCAAGGACAAGCCGACGGAGTTGACGCTCTTCGGCCGTCCGTGCGTGGCGTGGCGCGGAGCGACGGGGCGGGCCGTGGTGATGGACCGCCACTGTTCGCACCTAGGCGCGAACCTGGCTGACGGGCGGGTCAAGGACGGGTGCCTCCAGTGCCCGTTTCACCACTGGCGGTACGACGAGCAGGGCCAGTGCGTTCACATCCCCGGCCACAGCCAGGCGGTGCCCCGGCTGGAGCCCGTGCCGCGCGGGGCGCGCCAGCCGACGTTGGTCACCGTCGAGCGATACGGCTACGTGTGGGTCTGGTACGGCTCCCCGCAGCCGCTGCACCCGCTGCCCGAAATCGCCGCGGCCGACGTCGACAACGGCGACTTTATGCACCTGCACTTCGCGTTCGAGACGACGACGGCGGTCTTGCGGATCGTCGAGAACTTCTACGACGCGCAGCACGCGACCCCCGTGCACGCGCTCCCGGTCTCGGCCTTCGAGCTCAAGCTCTTCGACGATTGGCGCCGGTGGCCGGAGGTTGAGTCGCTGGCCCTGGCGGGCGCGTGGTTCGGTGCCGGGATCGATTTCACCGTGGACCGGTACTTCGGCCCCCTCGGCATGCTGTCGCGCGCGCTCGGCCTGAACATGTCGCAGATGAACCTGCACTTCGATGGCTACCCCGGCGGGTGCGTCATGACCGTCGCCCTGGACGGAAACGTCAAATACAAGCTGCTCCAGTGTGTGACGCCGGTGAGCGACGGCAAGAACGTCATGCACATGCTCATCTCGATCAAGAAGGTGGGCGGCATCCTGCGCCGGGCGACCGACTTCGTGCTGTTCGGGCTGCAGACCAGGCAGGCGGCGGGGTACGACGTCAAAATCTGGAACGGGATGAAGCCGGACGGCGGCGGCGCGTACAGCAAGTACGACAAGCTTGTACTCAAGTACCGTGCGTTCTACCGGGGCTGGGTCGACCGCGTCGCGAGTGAGCGGTGATGCGTGAAGCCGAGCCGGTTTCGGCCGTATCGCTGCGCCAGGCGCTCGCGAAGCTGGCGAGCGGCGTCACGGTCATCACGGCGTACGGCGCGGCGGGCCCGCTTGGGTTCGCGGCCACCCGCTTCGTGTCGGTGTCGCTCTTGCCGAGGCATTCATGACTATCTGGCTGTTGCAACTCGTGCTGGTGATCGCGCTCTGCAACGTCTGCGGCCGCATTGCCGAACGGCTCGGCCAGTGCGCGGTCGTCGGCGAGATCGCAGCCGGTCTGCTGTTGGGGCCTTCGCTGTTCGGCGTGATCGCACCGAGTTTCTACGACCTGTTGTTCGGCCCAAGTGCGCTGTCAGCGATGGCGCAAGTCAGCGAAGTCGGCCTGATACTGCTGATGTTTCAGGTCGGTCTGCATATGGAATTGGGCGAGACGCTGCGCGGCAAGCGCTGGCGCATGCCCGTCGCGATCGCAGCGGGCGGGCTCGTCGCACCAGCCGCGATCGGCATGATCGTCGCCATCGTCTCGAAAGACACGCTCGCCAGCGACGCACCGGCGCTGCCCTATGTACTCTTCTGCGGTGTCGCACTTGCGGTATCAGCGGTGCCGGTGATGGCGCGCATCATCGACGACCTGGAGCTCAGCGCCATGATGGGCGCACGGCACGCAATGTCTGCCGCGATGCTGACGGATGCGCTCGGATGGATGCTGCTTGCAACGATTGCCTCGCTATCGAGCGGGCCTGGCTGGGCATTTGCGCGCATGCTCCTCAGCCTGCTCGCGTATCTGGTGCTGTGCGCGCTCCTGGTGCGCTTCGTGGTTCGACCGACGCTTGCGCGGCTCGCATCGACTGCGCATGCGGCGCGCGACCGCTTGGCCGTGTTGTTCTGCTTCGTAATAGCGTCGGCACTCGCGACGTCGCTGATCGGATTCCATAGCGCATTTGGCGCGCTTGCGGCGGCGCTGTTCGTGCGGCGCGTGCCCGGCGTTGCGAAGGAGTGGCGCGACCACGTCGAAGGTTTCGTCAAGCTTGTGCTGATGCCGGTGTTCTTCGCGTATGCGGGGCTGCATGCGTCGGTCGGCACGATCGACGACGCGGCATCATGGATGTGGTTCGGTGTATTCCTCGCGGGTGGATTCATCGGCAAGTTCGGCGGCAGCTATCTGGGCGCGCGTGCCACCGGGCTTGCGCCACACGATGCGATGCTGGTGAGCTCGTTGATGAATACGCGCGGCTTGATGGAGCTGATCGTCCTGTCAATCGGTCTGCAGATGCAGATCCTTCCGCCAAGGGTCTACACGATCCTCGTGGTGTTCGCGCTGGTGACCACGGCGCTGACCGCACCGTTGATTCGATTCACGCTGCGCGTGCAATCGCGCGCAATGAGCCAACAGGCTGCCTGAGCCAGCTTGAGGGGAGAGATCACCATGAATGCCGCCACAAAAACCAAGGCTCACGATTTGCTCGATGCCGAGGGCCGCGGTGTCCGCGAACTGCGTAACTTGCTGGGACAGTTCGCTACCGGTGTGACCGTGATCACCACGCGCACCGCTGACGGCCGCAACGTCGGTGTGACCGCCAACTCGTTCTCCTCGCTGTCGCTGTCGCCGGCGCTGGTGCTCTGGAGCCTGGCACGCACGGCACCGAGCCTGAAGGTTTTTTGCTCAGCGAGCCACTTCGCCATCAACGTGCTGGGCGCGCACCAGCACCACTTGTCGGAGCAGTTCGCACGGGCAGCAGCTGACAAGTTCGCCGGTGTAGCTCATTCCTATGGCAAGGCGGGAGCCCCGGTGCTGGACGATGTGGTGGCAGTGCTGGTGTGCCGCAACGTCACCCAGTACGAGGGCGGTGACCACCTGATCTTCATTGGCGAGATCGAACAATACCGATACAGCGGCGCAGAACCGCTGGTCTTCCATGCAGGCCAGTACCGGGGTTTGGGGGAGCAATGGAACAGAAAGTGCTCTTAAGCTCGAATAGCCCGGTTTGTGTGATCTTTTGGCGGGAGGGGCACTGATCTTCGTCTGGATTGTGTAGTGGCCGCAGTTCACCTCGGGCGACTTCTTCCGGTACCGCAAAGGAGTACTGCCCCAACATATTGATGTGCTCGAAGATCAGCGACGACAACCTAGCCAGATCCTCGTCCTGTACCGGGTAGCCGTGCTGTTTTAACTGTAGTGGTCTAATGAGACCGGACACCCATTTAGGCGAGAGTGCTCGCCGGATAGAGGTGTCTGATGACCAAGCAACGTCGTTCATTTTTCGCACCGGCAGTTGAAGCATTGCCACCGCCCCCCGATCTGGCGACCGCCGTCGGGGAGCGCTGCCTTTTCTTCAGCCGTGCCGCCAGAACTTTGGTTGTCATTCATCGATGGCAGGACTCGGCCAGAATCGGTCCTTCAAGGCGTCTACAAAAAAGGGATGATTCACAGGACCAACAAGACTAAAGCTTGCCGTCTTTGGGAGGGATTGGCGTTGGTAGCTCCCCAATCCCGACCTTTCTGTCAATTGTCCGCGGACAATGGCGGGGTACGAGGCGGGATCATGCGCTTCGTACCAGTCGACTCAAACGCTGAAGCCAAACGCAGCAGCGTCGAGTCGTCATAGGCACGGCCGGCAAAGGTCAGTCCAACCGGCATGCCGATGTCCGGCATAACGCCCATAGGCACTGTGACCGTGGGCACGCCCAGGTGCCGGATGGCGAGGTTGCCGTTGGCGACCCAGACGCCATTGCTCCAGGCGATGTCCGCTGAATGCGGATCGACGTCGGCATTCGCCGGGCCGACGTCGGCCACGGTGGGGAAGATCACCGCATCAAGGCCGAGCCGATCCATCCAGTCTTCAAGGTCGATCCGGCGCGTCTGCTCAAGCCCTCGGAGTCCGCCAGCAAGAGTGGCGATCTGATCCCAAGGGGTAATGCCTCGCTCGGCTATCTGCACGTACTCGCTCATGTCAATGGCAAAGGCACCCTGTTGACAGGGCAGAGCGCCTGGATCGTGTGGAAAAATCTGCGGCCCGTCGACGTCGACCAGACGGTGCAATTTCGGATCGTTGTTGGCCCGCAGAAAGTCATCGAAGGCCCAGGCCGAAAGCTCCCACAATTCATGGTGCTGGAACTCTTCAGGCACTAGTGCGCGATGGAACACCTTTGACGCGCCAGGGCGATCACCCTCGTAGTTGGAGACCAGAGGAAAGTCGACATCAAGTACTTCTGCACCCGCGGCTTCGAGTGCCTGGCGAGCTTGTTCCCAAAGGCCGATCACTGAAGGGCGGGTGTCGATGCGTTGCCCGGTCGGGCCACCGATCCCCGGCGCCTCGCTGGTGCCCGCCTCAGGGTCGGCGTTGATGTACATGCGCGGCACGCCGAAGCGCTTTCCAGCGAGTGCTCCACTGTTCGCCGCCAGTGACACATAGGAGGCTGGACGCACCGAAGCCACGCTCGGGATCGGCACCCAGGGCTGCATCCGCCACAGATCGCCGCGTGTGTCGGGGTCTTCGGCCACCACCATGTCGAGCACCTCAAGGAGGTCCCCCATGGTTCTGGCATAGGGTACGACAACGTCCATCGTCGGTACCAATGGCCAGTTGCCTCGCACCGAAATCACCCCGCGCGAAGGGGTATAGGCACACAAACCGTTGTTCGAGGCAGGCCCCCGGCCGCTCGACCAGGTTTCTTCCGCCAGGCCGAAGGCGGCGAAGCTGGCGGCGGTGGCGGTACCCGCGCCGTTCGACGAGCCCGAGGCGAAGGGCGCGGTGAGGTAGGCGGCGTTGTACGGGCTTTCCGCGCGGCCATAGGCCCCGCGCTGCATGCCGCCGTTAGCCATGGGCGGCATATTGGTCTTGCCCAGGCAGATCGCCCCGGCGGCGCGCAGGCGTTCGATGGTGAATGCGTCGCGATAGGCGATCAGCCTGGCGAAGGCGGGGCTGCCGGAAGCCGCGGTGAGGCCCTTGACCAGATAACTGTCCTTGGCGGTGTAAGGGATGCCATCGAGCGGTCCCAGCGTCTGACCCGTGGCCCGACGGGCATCGGAGGCTTGTGCTTCCTTGAGCGCCTCAGGGTTGCGGACCACCACCGCATTGAGGGCGGTAGGTGTGTCGGGGCCGTCGTAGGCATCGATCCTGGCGAGATAGGCCTGGACCAGTTCAACCGCCGTGGTCTGGCCGGATTCGAGTGCAGCGCGCAGTTGGGCAATGGAAACCTCGGTGACCTCGATCATGCTGTTGCCGCCGACTGCTGATGGTTGAACAGGCGATTGTTTCCATCACGCTGGAGCTCGGACTTAAGGGCATCACTAAACTCAAAATGGACTTTCATAGTGGTTCTCGTTGCACTGAATTATGCGGCAGGTTCGGGACTTGCAACCTGTGGGTTCTATTTGGCAATCAGCAGAAGAGGCGAACTTGATGTAAAGATTCGCACGCCGTCGGCGGCGTCCGACCGAACAGCGACGGTCTGAATCAGACCGTCGCTGAACTAATCCAGACCTTTGATCGGGCGCCCCCCGGGGCCCTTTAGCAACTGTGGCTTCGGCAACGGCTATAGAGTCTGTGCCAAGCCTCGATCTTGTCGGGCTCAGACACCTGACTTGATTCTTGTCCAGGCCCGGGTTCGTGCACGCTCCGCCTCACGGGGCAGCGGTTTCACGCTGTAGAGCGTTTTCATGGTCGCTTCGGTCGGGTACAGGTTCGGGTTGTTGCGGATTGCCGGGTCAACCAGTTCAGTGGCGTCCTTGTTCGGGTTCGGGTAGCCGACAAAGTCGCTGATTGGCGCGATGACTTTCGGTTCCAACAAGTAGTTGATGAAGGCGTAGGCGTCTTCCGGATTTTTCGCTGATTTCGGGATCGAGAGCATGTCAAACCAGACGGGTGCGCCTTCCTTGGGCAGGCGCATGTCGACCACCACGCCATTCTTGGCGTCCTTGGCACGGTTGTTGGCCTGGAAGAAGCTACCGGAGTAACCGACTGCGACACAGATATCGCCGTTGGCGATATCGGCCATGTACTTGGACGAGTGGAAGTAGGTGATAAACGGACGGATCTTCATCAACAGTTCTTCAGCCTTGGTGTAGTCCGCCGGGTTGGCGCTGTTGGGGTCCAGGCCGAGGTGTCGCAGGGCCAACGGCAGAATCTCCGACGGCGAGTCGAGCAGGGCCACGCCGCACTGCTTGAGCTTGCTGATGTTCTCTTCCTTGAAGATCAGGTCCCAGCTGTCCACCGGTGCGTTATCCCCCAGCGCGGCTTTGACTTTTGCCGGGTTGAAACCTATCAGGACGGTGCCGTACATATAGGGCACACCGAATTTATTGCCCGGGTCGTTGTCTTCGACCAGCTTCATCAGATTGGGATCGAGGTGTTTCCAGTTTGGCAGCTTGCTGCGGTCCAGTGGCTGGAACACTCCCGCCGCGATCTCTTTAGCGAAGAACATGTCGCCCGGGTTCACCACGTCATAACCGGAGTTGCCGGTGAGCAGCTTGGCTTCCAGGGTTTCGTTGGTGTCGTAGACGTCGTAGACCAGTTTGGTCTGCGTGTTCTGGGCCTTGAAATCTTCCAGGGCCTTGGGGGTGATGTAGTCGAACCAGTTATAGACCCGCAAGGTGCGATCTTCGGCGTGGGCGAGAGAGCTGAGCAGGCCGAGCCCGCAAAGGACTTTGCCAAGCAAGCGAATGGGGCTGTTCTTGATCAATTTTAATCCAACCTTTGTAGGAACTATGTTTAAACGCAAACATGCGTTAGATAAGTATTTTCTGGATGTCGAAAGTGTGTTCATACACAGCACTCTTCTTTCGGAACTGACAACAAGGGGGCTTGAAGTTCTGTCAGCAAATTGGCAATCCATTCGCGTTGATGGGGGCGTAGCGTTTCTCCTGTCATACCCTGCATATCAGCAAAGTTGGGATCGGTAATGGCAGTGGACTGCTCGCTCGATGTCTCAATAACGGCTAGGCCCATGTAAGGCACGATGTAAATTTCATGCCAGATAGAACCGCTCTTCATTGCACAAACCCTCGCCGAACTGCCATCAAATCGACCAAAAAAAGTGATGAGCGAGTCAGTAGGGTAGGAGCAAGGGCAAGAGGGGGGAATGCCTCTATTGGGGTAGGTGAGCTCTTTGGCGTAGCCGCATTCCTCAACCATGACCATGGTCATCTCCAGCTACTGCGCCCTGTGCAGCGATAAGCCGCTCGATGCGGTTTCGCACCGGGCGGATGTACGTCGTATCTTGAGCTTTCTACTGCCTGGAATGCAGTAGTCCGAAATAAGCTCCCGGGGTAACAAAGTCCTGGTCGACGTCCTTGGCGACCAGGGCGATTTATTACGAAATAGCCAGGTTGCTCTTGGCGGTGCTTTTCGTCTGAGGGGAGTCAATGAAGAGGTAGAGCTCATTCACCCTCTGGCGCTCTGCGGCAGTGGCGGGGAAGAGCAGGGTGATAGTTACGTACACCGCGAAGTTCACAGCTAAAGCAACCACTCCCGAGGTCAAGCCCCCCAGTTGAGGCAGGGAGGTCGGAAAGTACCACTGTAGAACCCCGGCACACACGAATCCGCTGATCATCGAGCAGACCGCGGCTGCAGCCGTTCCACGTTTCCAGAAGATCCCGAGGAAAATGGTTGGAGCCAGTTGGACTATGCCCTGGTAGGAGGTCATTGCAAGAGTGATCAGGTGGCTGGATTTAGTGGTTGATACCGCGAAGACTGCTGCAAGGATGGTCAGTATTGCTACGGTCAATTGTCCAATGCGGTGGTTCTCAATCCGACGTTCCTGCAGTACCCCAACGATGTCATTCGCTGTCTGTGCGCCGAGTGCTTGCAGATTGGCGCCGACGTTACCCATGGTTGCTGCTACCACGCAGATGCCGGCCAGCGTCACCACAAGCACCCCACCGACTTCAGCTGCGATGAACCACACGGCGTCCGGAGACTCTTGAACCCCGGGAAGCGTCGAGGCGCTCAAGGCCAGCAGAGTGATCGAGGTGCCGAATATAAGCAGAATGGGTGCGACCTGAACTGCTGACTTCTGGATTGTCCTGGTGCTACGAGAAGCGAAGAGCCTGACGAAGATGTCCGGCCAGCACCATCCACCCAAAGCGCCAGTGACGATCAAGGAGAACAGGTACAGAGGCCCGAGCTCGCTGCCAGGGCCTGGAATGGTGAACAGGCTGGAACTGGATTGCCCGAATCCATGCCCATTGGTGATCAGCCAGACCAGCAGACCCAGCGCGATAAGCGTCCCAATCAGATAGGCCGCGATTCCCTGGATCATGTCGCTGACGATGACGCCCCGGGCGCCGAAGCGGATGGTCCAGATTTGACGAGCGACAATCAGGCCGATACCGATGAAGACTGCAGTGCTAGCGCTTACGGCACCGAACGATAAGTGGGTGAAAACAAGTGTCAGAGATTGCATGCCCAGCACGATCCACGGGAAGGACGCGATGATGCCGATCGCCGCGGCGACCACCCGCACTGTCTTTGAGTTGTAACGCAGGCCGAGAAGGTCAGCTTGCGTGCGAAGGTCAAACGCTTTGCCCCACATGTGTACTGGCTTGGCCAGGAGGAACATGAGCACTACCGCGAGAAGCGAGTAGGGGACGTAGTAGAACCCGATGATTCCCGAGGACGCCGCGAAGCCCGCGAAAGAGATGAAAATGGTCCCCGGAAGCCAGGTGTTCACGAACGCCATGGTTGAGTAGAAGCTACCGAAGGAACGTCCACCCGTTGCGTATTCGCTGAAACTGCCCGATCCATCAGTTTTGTGGCTCTTTTCCAGAGCATAAATAATGATCAGGAAGAAAATTAACACCCCGCCGTAGCCAATGAGCATCTGCATTTTATTCACCCTCTTGTTTTGAGCATGCCGCGATCAGCGGAAGAGACAGTGCCACGAACAAGCTTGATCCCAGGAAGTAAGTAAGGGCTTGCGTGGGTGATCCGTTTGCGAAGTGCCAATGCAACGGCGCTGCTAGCATCAGAAGAAAGTCCGCGAACACGATGAGTTTTATCAAGAGTGGTTGTGATGTGTTTGCATCACGCTCGGCAATACGTTGCGACATGGCAAGACCTTAGGCTTATTGTTTGAATGGACTGAAATGTGTCGATTACATATTTTGCGAGTGTCAGCTACGGCGTGCTGCTTCGGCAGGACATTGCAGTAGCTTTCTTATCTCCATGAGATGTTCGCGCTGGTAGCTCTGTGTCTCCTGGCCGAAAAGCCCCTTCATGTCATCGAGGTTGGGGTCTGAAATAGCGGTTTTGATACCGCTCAAGGTCTCGATAACCGCAAGCCCCATGTAGGGAACAGTGTTCTGTTCATAGCCACCCTCGTGGCACATCACCAACTTTCCGTTGCATGAGATCTGCGCGACCTCCATCACTCTTTGTGTCAAGTCTCGGAAGCTATCGCTATGGAGCAACATTCGACCCAAGGGGTCGTAAGCTCCGGCATCGAAGCCGCAGGAGACGATGATCAGCTGTGGGTCGAATGCCCTGAGCGCCGGCACGATGAGGGTGTCCATCGCTCCCAGATAAGCGCCGTGACCGGAACCTGGAAGCATGGGGATATTCAGGTTGTAGCCAGCGCCGGCGCCAAGGCCGCGCTCTTCGGCATGCCCACTGTCACTGGGGTAATTTCCCTTTTGGTGAATGGAGATCGTCAGGACCTTGGACGATTCCCAGAAGATGTCTTGCGCGCCATTACCGTGGTGGACATCCCAATCCACGATGGCGACGCGTTCCAGGCCATGCTTTTCGATTGCATGTTTAGCGGCAAGAGATCCGTTGGCGAAAAGGCAGAAGCCCATCGCCGCATCGGCAACGGCATGGTGTCCTGGTGGGCGAACCAGTGCGTAGGCGTTTTTCACATCCCCACGCATCACTGCATCTACGGCCTCAACGACGCCGCCCGCGGACAGCGCCGCGATCTCATAGCTACCTGCGCCAAAGGGCGTGTTGGCGCTGAAGGCTCCACCCCCGGCCTTTGACATTGCCTCAAGTTCATCCAGGTAGGCAGCCGAATGAACCCTTTCGAGTTCATCTCGCCGTAACGCTCGGGGGCGAATGTGCAACAAATCGTCCGTAATGCCACTGACATCCAAAAGATTTTTGAAGCGTCGTTTCGTTTCAGCCTCTTCGAATGGAGTACCAGGCTGGATCGTCAGCCCTGGTTTGTAGATTCCGGCATGACACCCCGTCGAATGCCACATGAATAGCTCATGCCAAACGAACCCAGTACCCATTTTCTACCTCGTCATCAAATCTGTTATTAGAGTTGCAATGGATT